>NZ_JBQWLT010000014.1:0-56253 GCF_052545375.1 Halobellus sp. GM3
GCTGAGGCGGGCGATTTCTGGCATAGATCACCAAGGAATTCTCCCGCCTCACTCTTCATCCTTAACTAAACACGACCGTTCCTCACGAGCGAGCCTGCGACAGTTCGACGACGAAGACCGCTCCCTCCGGGTCGTTGTCCTCGACCCAGACGTCACCGTCGTAGCTCTCAACGAGCGTTTTCACGAGGTAGAGGCCGAGTCCGGTCCCCGCACTTTCGAGGCCCTTCTCGCCTTTCCCGAATATCGCGTCCTTGTGCCCGTCGGGAACGCCGGGGCCGTTGTCGGCGACGCGGACGACGACGGTCTCCCCGCGCTCGGTAACGGAGACGGACACTTCGGGCACCGCCTTGTCGTTGTGCTGGATCGCGTTCGAAAGCAGGTTTCGAAAGACCGAGTTCAGCATCTCGTCGGCGACGATCTGCACTCCCGGGATCGATCCCGAAACCGTGACGACCGCGGCGTCGTATTTCGATCGGACCTCGTCGAGTTCGCTCTCGAGCGCGTTCCGGAGGGGGACGGACTGTCGGTCGCGCTCGTCGGCGAGCATCACGTCGGCCATATCGCCCGCGGTTCGCGTCAGCTCGACCGCGTGGTCCGCACTGTCGCGTATCGTCTCGACGTACGTCTCGCCCTCCTCGCCGACGAGGTCCGCGAGGAACTCCACGTAGGCGGTCACGAGCTGGAGGTCGTTGCGAATGTCGTGGCGAACGACCTGATTCAGTATGTCGAGGTTGTCCCGCTGCTCTCTGAGGCGTCGCTCGTACCGCTTCCGTTCGGAGATGTCTTGGACGACCTTCTGGACGTGTTTGGTTCCCGTCTCGTCCTCCGAGATCGACGCCGTGATCATCGCGTCGATCCGCTTCCCGTCGAGCGTTTCGAGGCGGACTTCCCGACTGACGCGTCGCTTGTCCGTATCTTCGAGCGTCGAGATGAGCTCCTCTCGCTCGGCGGGGTCGACGTAGAACTCCTCGACGCGGTGCTCGCGGAGCGCCGCGGGGGAATCCGCCCCCAACAGCGAGACGAGCGCGGGATTGACGTACTCGAAGGTGCCGTGGGGGGTTGGATCGGTTCTGAAGACGCCGCTCGGGACGGTCTCCAACAGCCCGTGTGCCAACTCCAGTTCGTGCCGGGACTGTTTTTGTTCGGTGACGTTCCCCTGAAAGCCGACGAAGCTGACGACCGTCCCGGTGTCGTCACGGACGGGCGCGATCATAACGCGGTTCCAGAACGCCTCGCCGTCCTTGCGATAGTTCAGGATCTCCGTGGTGATCGCCTCTTCGGCGTCGATCGCCGCACGGATCTCCGCGACGGTCTCCGGGTTCGTGTCCGGGCCCTGAAGGAACCGACAGTTCCGACCGAGGACCTCGGCTTCCGAGTAGCCGGTCAAGCGACGGAACCGCTCGTTCGCGAAGACGAGCGGGTTGTCCTCTCGAGTCGGATCGCTGATCGTGACCCCGATCGGCGCCGCCTCCACGGCGCGCGATTTCCGCTCGAGCCGACAGTCGCGCTCTCTCCGTTCGGTGACGTCTGTCGCCCGGACGAGGACGAGGTCGTCGCCGTCGACAGTCGCCGTCGACAGTCGCATCTCGACCGGCACCGATCCATCGCGATCCGTCCGAAGCCGCGATTCGACGGTCTCGTCGTCGATCGGTCCCGACCGCAGGAGCGCCGTGAGCGCCGTCTCCGAGGCCGAGTCGGTCGTCGTCAGCGTCGTGAAGTCGCGGTCGAGAAGCTCCTCACGGTCGGTGCCACACAGCTCACTGAATCGGTGGTTACACTCGCGGATGCGATACGTTTCGGGGTCGACAACGACGAGCGCGTCGGGATCGTGCTCGAAGAGCGCCCGGTACCCCGAGTCCCGAAAAGCCATACCGGAACGAGGGACTCATCCCCTGTTAACCGTTCTGAAACGTCGTCTACACGGGGGGTCCGCGACCGGTTCGAGAACTGCCGACGCCTAGGGCCAGTCGTCTCGGTCGCTCGACTCGAAGGGATCGGCAGATTCGCTCTCGCCGGCCAGTTCCCAATCGGCGGCCTCCGCGGCCTGTTCGAGCGGCAGGTACTCCCACCCGACCGACTCCGCGAGGGCCGCGTCGTCGTCGCTCGTCCCGACGAAGACGTGGCGGGCGGTGTCGAACTGCGATTTGACGTTCTCGAGACTCTCTGTGACGCCGCGCGGCCCCGAGAAGAAGTCCTGTCGCACCCGGTGTTTCCGCGTGAAGTTCGTGACGACGTAGGTGGGCTTTTCGCTCACGACGCCGACGTACTCGGTCCACTGACGCGCGTCGTTGAACACGGCGTTCGGGTCGGCGAGGCGCTGCAGCGCCTCCAGTTCGAACGCCAGCGTCATGTCCGTGTCCGCGTCAGGACCGCCCGCAGCCGAGGGCTCGTCGCTCATACCCGACCCTATCGGCTACCCGCCGAAAACTGCATCGGTCGGCGAGGAACGATGTTCCCCTCCTGCCCGTCGGGTCCCCCGGTCGTTCTCTCAGCCCCGCGTTCGATCACACGACGCGGTAGTACTCGGAGAACCGGACGACGTCGCCGGCGGTGAGAGAACTGAGGTCCGGCGTTCGACCCGGCTGCTCGACCGCTTCGAGGAACGCCGCTTGGTCCGCCGGCGGGAGCTGATCGAGATCCCGGACGCGATCCGTGGGGTCGACGTCCGCCGGCGCGCACCGGACGACGTCGAGCGCCGCCTCCGCGTCCCCCCGACCGCGGATAGATCGTGACATACGGTAACAATAACCATTTATCAACATAAAGATTCCGGCGAACGGACGATCGAGTGCCACCGCGGTCATCGTCCCCGGAGTGCGAGCTCGGGGGGATCGAGATCACACCGAAAGCCGCCGTGTCACCGCACGGGAATCGTCACCTCACGAGGCGCAGCACCCCATCGGCGAGGTCACCTCACTCCGCGGGCGTCTCCTCGAAGTCGAGCTCCTCTAACTCGAAGTTCTGCTTCATCAGCACGTCCTTCTGATCGGCGACGGCGCGCTGTTCGCGCATCAGCTGCTTGTACTTCGACTGCGGGGAGAGGTCGCCGATGAGCACGCCCCCGACGATCTGTCCGTCCTTGAAGGCCAGCCGGCGCCACTCCGTATCGGAGTACTTCGCCTCGGCCTCGTCGTCGCCGAGCGTCGGGTGACCGAACGAGAGGAAGGGGAAATCGAAGTGCGTGATCGAGTACGAGGAGACCCACTCGAACGGCTCTGAACCGTACTCGACCATGTTCTTCGCGGCGATCGACCCCTGCTCTTTCGCGGAGCCCCACGCCCCGTTCTGGGCGCGCTCGCCGAGGATGAGGTCGTTGAACTCGGTGATGTCGCCGGCGGCGAAGACGTCGTCGTGGTTCGTCCGCATATACTCGTCGACGAAGATCCCGTCGTCGTACTCGATCGGCGTGCCTTGGAGGATCTCGGTGTTGAAGTTCAGCCCGATCGCGATGCCGACGAAGTCGGCGTCGTACTCCTCGCCGTTGGGATCGACAGCGGTCCTCACGCGACCGTCGTCGTCGGTCTCGAAGTGGTCGACGCCCGACTGAAAGACGGGCTCGACGTTACGCTCGCGGAGCGCCTCGTGGATGATCTCTGCGCCCTCTTCCGAGAGCGCGTACCGCCACCAGCAGTCGCCGCGCATCAGGTACTTGCCCTCGACGTCCTGTGCGGCCGTGATCGCGGCGAGGTCGATGCCGAGCAGCCCGGCGCCGACGACGACGGAACTGTCGGCCTCCTCGATGTGCGATTTAATCGCTCGGGCGTCCTGGAAGGTCCAGAAGTGATGGACGCCCTCGGCGTCGGAGTTTCCGACGGGCAGCTGCGAGGGGGTCCCACCGGTGGCGATGAGCAGTTTGTCCCACGCCAGTACCTCGCCGTCGTGCGTCTCGACGGTGTGGCCGTCGACGTCGATATCGACGACGAGCGTGTTGAGTCGGAGGTCGATGTCGCGCTCGACGTACCACGATTCGTCGTGGATCGAGATGGGGGCTTCCGGGAGCTTCCCCTTGGCGAACTCCTTGATCAGAATGCGGTTGTACAGGGGTTCACCTTCGTCCGTGATGACCGTGATGTCGGCGTCAGGCTCCTCCTCGCGGAGGGTTTCGGCGGCGGAGCTCCCGGCGACACCGTCGCCGATGATCACGTACGACTGAGTCATATACGGGCGCTTCGTGTTCGGGGTTAATGTGGATTGCTATACGGACGGCGGGACGTTCGTGAAGAATTTCGGACCGCTTTCGTCGATATGATCGATTGTGCCGGGGGACGCCCCCGACATCGCACACCCACGCCCCGAACGAGTGACGAATCACAACCGGTCAGCCGCGATCGATCCGGTCCCAACGGAGCCTCCGGTCACTCCAGCTTTTCGAGCGCCTCGAAGAAGTCCGAGGCGGGGCCGGCCATTCTGACGGGGGAATCGGCGAGTTCCACGGTCACCTCGGCCGGCGGTTCGACGTGCTCGCGGATTCGCCCGTCGACGATGACGACCGCCTCCTCGGTGCCGCCGACCGCGACCGTGACCTCGGTCCCGTCGTCGACGACGAGCGGCGGCATCCCCGAGTCGGCGGCCATCTGCGTGACGACGAACCCCGAGACGGAAGGGTGAATCAGCGGCCCGTTCTCGCTGAGGTTGTACGCGGTGCTGCCGGTCGGCGTCGAGACGAGAACGCCGTCGGCGTGGCCGTCGGCGTACCCGGAGCCGTCGATCCGGACTTCGATCGACGCCCCGCCGCCGTGACCGCGGCGCGAACCCTGCACCACGACCTCGTTGACCGCCGGCGGGAGCGTCCAGCCCTCACCGCGCGCCGAGAGCCGCGGCATCGACTGCGTCGGGAGTTCGCCGTCCCGCCTGAACCGGCGGACCTCCGTCACCGCCGCCTCGACGGCGTCGTCCGGACCGACCGCGTTGAGGAACCCGACCTCCCCGAGGTTGACGCCGAGGATCGGCGTCGTGCCGGCCCCGTGGGCCGCGAAGAGGAACGTCCCGTCGCCGCCGATGCTCACCACCAGATCGGCCGCCTCGAACTCCTCGATCTCCCGTCCGGGCACGTCGAGTTCGGCGGCCGTCGCCGCGTCGACCCACACTGTCACGCCCTCCGCGACGAGTCGCTCCCGGATCTCGCCGGCGAGCGCCGCGGTCCGGTCGTTTCCCCACTGCGCGACGATGGCCACCTTCATCTCCGTCGCGTGGTTCGACTCGCCGCCCAAAAAGGGCACCGTCACGCGGCAGAGACGAGCGAGATCACCGCGAGTAGATCGGCGGGGTCGTCCGCGACCGACGGGGAACATTCATAGCCGCGCCGGTCCTCGTCCCGACGACGGCGATGGAACAGACGCGCCAGCCCATCGGGCGCCAGGGTCGAGAGTCGAGAGCCGATCTCCGGGGACACGGGGGTGAGAGCCGTGAGTGACGACGACGACTGGTTCGAGCGCGCGCTTCGGGAGGATGAATCCGAATCCGACGGGGACGAATCCGAGTCCGACGGGGACGGCGAGTCGCGTTCGGAAGCGGCCGAGGCGGCCGCAGCGGCCGACGAGCAAAGAGCGGGGGACAAAACACAGCCCGAGGCTGCCGACACACAGCCCGAGGCGGACAGTGAACGCACCGAGGACAGCGCACGCGGGGACGGAACAACCGCCGAAGACGACGACGCCGACGACGACGGGACGGTGGCGTGGACCGACGCGAGCGATCCGAACCGCGACGGGGACGGCGCGGGCGAGCCGAGCGGCGTCGCGGGTGACGACGCCGACGACCCCTTCGGGGAGGATTTCGCGACGGCGCTGGAGAACGCGCCCGACCCGGAAATTCCCGGGTCATCCGACACCGATCGGCCCGAAGACATCGAGCGAGTCGTGCCGACGGGCGGGGGGTCGGCGGCCCCCGGACGGGCGGGCGGAGCGCCCGCCGACGCGTCCGGCGGTGACGGGGGGGAGTTCGGATTCGCCGACTTCGAGAGCGAGACCGAGTCCTTCGACGAGGAGGAGTTCGAGTCGAACCTCGATCGGCTCGATATCGGCATCGAGGGACTCGACGACATGATCCTCGGCGGCGTCCCGAAGCGATCGCTGATGGTGACGATCGGCTCCGCCGGGACCGGGAAGACGACGTTCGGGCTGCAGTTTCTGCACCACGGCCTCGAGAACGGCGAGAACGCGGTGTTCATCACGCTCGAAGAGAGCTACGACCGCATCATCTCGACTGCCGACGAGAAGGACTGGGGCTTCGAGTCCCACGTCGAAGCGGGGCGGCTGGCGATCGTCGACATCGACCCGACCGAGATGGCGAACAGCCTCGACAGCATCCAGAACGACCTCCCGAAGCTGATCGACTCCTTCGGCGCCGACCGGCTGGTGCTCGACTCCGTCTCGCTCTTGGAGATGATGTACGACCGCTCCTCGAAGCGACGGAGCCAGGTGTTCGAGTTCACCCGGGCGCTGAAGAACGTCGGCGTCACGACGCTCATGACCTCCGAGGCGAGCGAGGACAACCCCTACGCCTCGCGGTTCGGCATCGTCGAGTACCTCGCTGACGCCGTGTTCGTCCTGCAGTACGTCCGCCCCAGCGACTTTCGGGAGACGCGGCTCGCGATCGAGATCCAGAAGATCAGAGACGCGAATCACTCTCGGGAGACGAAGCCCTACGAACTCACCGCCGACGGGATCAGCGTCTACCGGCAGGCGACGATCTTCTGAGACTGCTCGTTCTCGTCTCGCCCCGGTGAGCGCCGTCAACGAGGTGGCCGCTCACCGGGACGCAGTGAGAAGAGTCAGTACGAGTTGGCGTCGTCGAGTCAGTACAGCAGCTCGGCGTCGTCCTCGATCATATACAGCGTCCGCGCGGCGATGTTGACCGCGTGATCGCCGACGCGTTCGAGGTCGCGGATCGTGAGGAGGAGCCGGGAGATGTCCTGCATGTACGCCTCGGCGTCGATGGTCTGCTCGCTGAACGGGTCGGACTCGATGAGGTCGCGGACGACGGTCGTGCTCGCGGCCTCGCACATCGCGTCGATGTCGTCGTCGTGGTCGGCGACCCCATAGCAGGCGTCGGCGTCCTCGTTCGCGTAGGCGGCCATCGACGCTTCGAGCATCTCCAGCGTCTCGACGCCGATCTGCTGGACGTCGACCTCGGGGAAGACGTCGCGCTCGGCGTCCATGGCGTACTGTGCGAGGTTCACCGCGAGGTCGCCGATGCGTTCGAGGTCGGTGATGATCTTGAACGACGCCGCGATGAATCGCAGGTCCGATGCGACCGGCTGTTGGAGCGCGATCAGGTTGACGCACTCGGCCTCCAGATCGAGGTACATCTGATTCACCTCGTCGTCGCCGTCGACGACCTCCTTGGCGGTGTCTCTGTCCTTCTGTTCGAGCGCGTCGAGCCCCAGCCGAAGCCGTTCGGCGACGACTTCGCTCATGTAGAGGACGTCGTCGCGGAGGTTCGACAGCGACTCCTGGTACTCCTGTCTGGGCATAGGTATTGACTCACGTGTGAGGGTTTAATACTGTCCCGACGCCGGAGACCGGCGTCGGGGGGGAGCGATCGAACCCACGATCGGTCACCCGAACTTGCCGGTGATGTAATCTTCGACCCGCTGGCTCTCGGGGTTCTCGAAGATCTTCTGGGTGTCGTCGAACTCGACGAGTTCGCCGCCGGTCAGGAACACGGCGGTCTGATCGGAGATCCGGGCGGCCTGCTGCATGTTGTGCGTGACGATGACGACCGTGTAGTCTTTCGCGAGCTCCTCGATCAGGTCCTCGATCTGGGAGGTCGCGACGGGGTCCAGCGCGGAGGCGGGTTCGTCCATCAAGAGCACCTCCGGGTCGGGCGCGATCGCGCGGGCGATACAGAGGCGCTGCTGTTGGCCGCCGGAGAGCTCAAGTCCCGACTCGTCGAGCTGGTCTTTCACCTCGTCCCACAGCGCAGCGCGCCGCAGCGACTCCTCGACGATCTCGTCGTAGTCGCCGCCTTTGTCCTGGATCTTCAGTCCGTAGGTGACGTTGTCGTAGATGCTCTTCGGGAACGGGTTCGGCTTCTGAAAGACCATCCCGACGCGGCGGCGGAGCGCCACGGGGTCGACGTCGTCGTCGTAGACGTTCTTGCCGCGGAGAGAAAGCGTCCCCTCGACGCGGGCGCTGTCGATGAGGTCGTTCATCCGATTGATACAGCGGAGGAACGTCGACTTCCCGCAGCCGGACGGGCCGACCATCGCGGTCACGCTCTGTTCGGGGATGTCCATCGTGATGTCCGAAAGGGCCTGTGCGTCACCGTACCAGACGTTGATGTTCTCCGCGCGGACGATGGTGTCGCGGGAGTTCGACGGCCCCGCGGAGCCGACGCTGTCGCTCACGTCCGTTCGGATGTCCATCCCGCCGTCGGTCGGATCGGGCGATGCGTCGTCGGTGGCGTCTCGTGTGTTCGCGTTCTGTTGGCTCATTGGCTTGTGACTCACTGTGTTCGCTCGAACTTGTTCCGGAGGACGATCGCGACGGAGTTCATCGCGAGAAGCACCGCGAGCAGGACGACCACGCCGGCCGGGACGGCCTTCGTGTAGAAGTCCTCACTGGCGAAGATGCCCGACCACGCGTACACCTGCAGCGGCATCGCGCTCACCTTCGATCCCAGCGTGGACGGGAGATTAAACACGACGTTCGGCGCGCCGATCATAATCAGCGGGGCCGTCTCCCCGATCGCGCGGCCGAGCGCGAGGATCGTACCGGTCAGGATGCCGGGGAACGCCTCCGGGACGACCACGTTCTTGACGGTCTGCCAGCGCGTCGCCCCCATCCCGTAGGACGCCTGCCGCATATCCGACGGGACCGACCGGATCGCCTCCCGCGATGAGATGATGACGATCGGGAGGATGAGAAGCGCCAGCGTCGCGCCGCCGACGAGGACCGTCCCGGCCGACTGACCGAGATACGTCACGAAGACGCCCAGTCCGAGCAGGCCGTAGACGACCGACGGGACGCCGGCGAGATTCGAGATGTTGACGTCGACGAAGCGGGTCAGCGCGTTATTCGGCGCGTACTCTTCGAGGTAGACCGCCGCGCCGACCCCGAGCGGGAACGACAGCGCGGCGACCGTCACCATCAGGAGGATCGACCCGCCGATCGCCGGGTACAGCCCCGCGTTCTCCGCGTTACCGCTGTGTGCGCTCGTCAGGAACGCCCAGTCGACCCACGACTGCGGCCCCGCGAACCCGAACGCGTCGACCGCTGCGGCGCCGACGAGCGCGCCCCCGACGACCGTCGCGGCGAACAGCAGTCCCGCGGGGGCGGCCTCGTCGGTGAACGCGCCCCGCCAGGCGTACGCCGCCGTCGGGACGAGTGCGACCGCGGTGATGACGACCGCCGGAACCGGCGTGACACCGACGAACGGGCCGGCGTAGCCGGCGCCGACGCTCGCCGCAAACGCCCCGGCGGCGGCGTACAGACCGGCGGTTCCGGTGCGCGCGGAGGCGACGTAGGAGCCGACGGCGACGGCGGCAACGCCGCCGACGACCGTCGCGACCATCACCTGATCGACCGGGATCACGGGGAGGAACCGGACGAACTCGACGAGCCCCGGGGCGATCCGCGGCGCGCCGATCGGGCCGGGGACGCCGAACAGCGAGAGGTAGAACGCGGCGGTCGTCGCGGCGAGGCGAGCCGTGAAGGAGATCCGGTGTGCGTATCGCGTGAGTCCGACAGCGACCGCACTCGGAACGAGGACGCCGATCGCAATCGCGAAGGCGTAGAGCGGCGGGACGACGTCGACGAACAGAAGCGCGACGCCGCCGCTGAACAGCAGCGACACGACCAGCGTCCCGACCAGCAGGGCGCCGAACGAGAGCGCCGCCGGATCGCGGCGACGGACGGCCCAGCCGACGAGGACAGTCGGGAGGACGAGCGCGAGGAAGAAGACGAGATACCAGCCGGGGTCGGCGGTCAGCGGCTGGAGGGCGTCGTTGGCGACGTAGACGAGGAGTACCGCCAGCGTGACGATACCGAACATCGTCGCCGCGAGGAGCAGATAGCGGAAGACGGTTCCGACCGTCCGGCTGACCTGCCCGAACCCCTCGATATCTCCCGTATCGGATTCGACCGCCATCTCAGTACTCCTCCCGGTACCGCTGGGCGACGAAGTCGCTGATGACGTTCATAACGAGCGTGATGACGAAGAGCACGAGTCCGATGGCGAACAGGCTGCGGTAGGCCAGTCCGCCGCCTGTGATGTCCCCGAGGAGCAGCTGCACCATCGCGGCCGTCATCGGGAGCGACCCCTCGAGAAACGACGCGGGATTGGCCGGGTTGAGGAACTGCGCCCGCGATCCGGCGGCGATCGTCACGGCCATCGTCTCGCCGATGGCGCGCGAGAGCGCGAGGATGAACGACGAGAAGATCCCCGAGAGCGCCGCGGGGACGACGATGCCGGTCGCGACGTCGAACTTCGTCGCGCCCATCCCGTAGCCCGCCTGCCGGAGGTCGTCGGGCACGGCAGACATCGCGTCCTCGCTGATGGAGGCCACCATCGGGATGATCATAATCCCGACCACGATGCTCGCAGAGAGCATATTGAACGTCCCGATGCTCGGAAAGACCACCGAGAGCGCCGGCGTGATGTAGATGAGTGCGAAGAACCCGTAGACGACCGTGGGAACGCCGGCGAGAATCTCTAAGGCCGGTTTGAGGAGCGAGCGAGCGCGCTGGCTCGCGTACTCGCTGAGAAAGATCGCCGTCGCGACGCCAAGCGGGATGGCGATGACCGCCGAGCCGATCGTGATCATAAGCGTCGCCGAGACCAGCGTGAGCACGCCGAACTCCCCGCTGTTGATCTCCCACGTCGTACCGGTGAGGAAGTCGACGATAGACGCTGTCTGCCCGGTCACGCCCATCAGGGGGGCCGTCACGGAGAAGAACTTCGCCGCCTCCGTCACGAGTAAGACGACGATACTGATCGTCGTCACGATCGAGAGCGCGGCGCACAGAAAGAAGAACGTCCGCGTGAGTAGCTCTCGCGGTGAGTTCTCCGTCTGTCTCGTGATGTCGGATTCGAGTTCGTCTGTGCTCATCGTCTGAGGTGTGTTCGGCGAGTCCACAGGTGGTTCGTGACGCCGCGGCGAGAACGACGCTCGGCTGGGCGGTCCGGCACCGCGATACCGGCGGGTCCGCGATACTGCTGGGTCAATTCAATCCCTCGACGACCGCGTAGATCCGTCCGAGCATCTGATCGCGCTCCGCCTCGCTGAGTGGGACGTACCCGACCTCGTCGGCGATGATCGCCTCGCTCGTCGAGTTGGCGAGCCAGTACCGCGCGAACGCCTCGATGTGCTCCTCCTCGAGCGCGGACACCTTGGGATACGTAAAGAGCGGCCGCGACAGCGGCGTGTAGTCGCCGGCGAGCGCGGTTTCGAGCGACGGTTCGACGTAGTCGCCGTCGCCGTCTTTGATCGGGACCGCCTGCACCGCGTCCGCGTTCTGGCTGTAGTACGCGAAGCCGAGGTAGCCGATCGCGTACTCCGAGCCGGAAACCCCTTGCAGGATGGTCCGGTCCTGCTCCGTCGGCGAGTAGTCCTGTCGGTGACTGCTCTCCTCGCCGATGATCGCCTCGATAAAGTAATCGTAGGTCCCCGAGGCATCGGAGGGGCCGTACAGCTCGATCGGCTCGTCGGGCCACTCGTCGTCGACGTCGGCCCACGTCTCGGCCGCCGACTCCGCAGACCAGATCTCATAGAGCTGTTCGACGGTGAGTCCGTCGCCGATGAAGTCGTTGTCGTTGCTGACGATGACCGTCAGTGCGTCAGTCGCGACCTTGAGCTCGATCGACTCGACATCGTTTCCCGCGCACTGTTCCTCCTCTTCGGGCTGAATCGGCCGCGAGGCGTTGTTGAAGTCGGTCTGTCCGGTGCAGAAGTAGTTCGCGAATCCGCCTCCCGAACCGGTCGACTGAATGCTGACATCGACGTCCGGATGGTCGACCTCGAAGCGCTCGGCCATCGCCGTCGCGATCGGGAAGACCGTCGAAGACCCGGCGATCGAGATGTCTCCGGTGAGCGGACCCCCGCTCCCGCCGCCCCCGGAGCCGCCGGTGTCACCCGACGTCGAGTCCGCGGTGCTCCCGACGTTGGGGTTCTCCTGCGTGCAGCCGGCGAGTCCGGCCACGCCGAGCCCACCTGCGACCGTGAGGAGCCCGCGGCGTGAAAACGTGCGGTTGCGCTCGGGTTCGCGCGTCATCACTCATTGCTTTCCGGAGTCCGAATAAAACCACTACTAATAGAACTATATAGTAATCATAGTGATCTATACTTCTCCACACCGCACACGAGAGAGTCGGTACCGATTCACGGGGAGCGAAAATACCACGGCTCGGTGTATCCGTGGAGAACCGTCGAATCGACCGCAGGTGGTTACTGACGCCCGAGTTCCTGATGTGGGACTAGGCACCGACCGTAGGGAACCCATACCGAGACAAGACAACCCATACCGAGACACGGCGATAGTTCGTGTTCGGACGTCCACTCTGGAAACGGCGACGAGACCACTATATAGTAATGACCAAGTTTATATTCGGAGCTTCGCAAGGTCGCGTATGGTGGAAACGCGGAAGGTGCAGGTCACCGGGGGCTCGACGTACACGGTGTCGATCCCGAAAGAGTGGGCGACCGAAAACGAGGTCTCCGCCGGGAGCGTCGTCGAGTTCTACCCCGAGGGCGACTCGCTCTTTCTGGCGCCCTCGAACGGCGACGAACGGACCGAGGGCGTCCTCGACGTAACCGATCTCGAGGGCGACGAACTCACGCGCGCGGTGATGACGATGTACGTAAGCGGCTTCGACATCATCTCACTCGAGAGCTCGCGGATCACGACCGATCAGCGGCGAACGATCCGGAAGGCCACACAGAGCCTCGTCGGCCTCGAAGTCCTCGAGGAGACGCGGGACAAGGTCGTCATCCGGGACCTTCTCGACTCGGCGGAGCTCTCGATCCACACCGCCGTCAGGCGGATGCGTCTCATCTCGCTGTCGATGCTCGGCGACGCGATCGACGCGCTCGCGGAACTCGACACCGATATGGCCCGGGACGTCATCCAGCGCGACGACGACGTCGACCGGCTGTGGATGGTCGTCTCCCGCATCTTCCGCTCGACGCTCAGGACCCCGAAAGCCGCCGAGGAACTCGGCGTCTCCCGCGAGGCCTGCTTCGACTACCAGTCCGCGGCGCGCCAGCTCGAACGCATTGCCGACCACGCGACCAAGATCGCCCACCTCACACTGGAGTTCGAAAAGCCCGTCCCCGAGTCGGTCGTCGAGGCGCTGTACAAACTGCACGAGGAGTCGCACTCGATCATCGACGACGGGATGGACGCGCTCTTCACGGACGACAGCGACGAGGCGACCCGCCTCGCGAACGCCGCGCGCGAGTCCGTACAGGCCATCGACGAGCGCGCTCGCGAGGTCGACGAGCTGCTTCGGGAGCTTGATCCCGCGCGCGCGCAGCTGCTCGGACTCATCGTCGACTCGGTCTCGCGAAGCGCCGACTACGGCGGGAACATCGCCGAAACCGCACTGCAGAAGGCCGCGCCGACGCCCTGATCGCCGCGCCGGCGACGATGTCGTAGATCAGCGGTAGTTCACGTCACGCGTCAAACCCGTTCCGCCTGAGTGCCTCTGCCAACTCACCGTCAGGGTCAACCGCAAACTCGACCAGCGATGACTCCGGTCTCGTTGTCGTATATAGGTCAGAATCGATGTTATCCGGGATTTCGTTCGCATGCGTCTTATCTACGACTGCGACCGTGATTTTCGGACCCGTGTCCGTGTCTCCTGACTCGCTCATTACCTGAGGGTACGGGAGAGCGACGTTTGTCCTTTGGCATTCAGTAGTAGCGTTTGCAGGTCATTGCACACTCGATCGCAAGACCGCGTGCGATCGGATGCGCAAACAGTTGCAAACGCTACTAGAGTACTGAGCGATCCACGGGAACGCGGTACAGGGGCGGGATCGGAAAAACGACCGAACGGCTACTCGTCGAGGAGAACCGCGTTGACCTGGCCGCTCTGGCCCGGTCGCGACGTCACGCGGGCGCGACCCTCGCTCGTCTCGATGACCGCGCCCTTGGTGATGATGTTTCGCCGCGCGTAGTTGACGTTCGCGGGGTTCTCGACGACGTTCTCGATCGTGCCCTCAGTCACGTCGCCGTCGACGGCGACCTGGGCGATATCGGTCGAGAGCGCGCGGACCTTCCGGTTGTTGCCGCGGGAGTCGATGATCTGAAACCGCGGTTCGCCGACGGTGGTCTCGGCGGGCTCTCGGCCGAGCTGGTGGCGCTTTTTGTCGTGCGATCGTCGGAGCCGACCGCCGGTCCGCTTCCGCTTGGAACGTCCTTGGTCCTTCATACGGCATACCTGTCCGGGTGAGTACTTCAATCGCTCGAATTGCCGACGCGAGAGGTCGACGGCGGTGAGACGGTGGCGAACGGCGCTCCCGCTCTGCGCGCGGTGTTCTGAAAAGGTAGCAGCCGTCCGGGAACGGCCCGGACGGCCGCTGCCGCCCTGAATTGGTCCCCGCTGACGCTTCGGCCCTCCAGACGAAGCGTCAAGTGAAGCGAAGGCTGGAAGGCACTTAAGCGTGCCGCACGCGGCGGAGAGAGTCATATTAGTGACGCTTTTGCACGCGAGCAAATCGGGGGCAAACGCGACGATAACGCGGGACGCTTTTGTCGCGTCGGACCCTCCTTGAGACGATGAGCCATCGCGACGCAGACCGAGGAGACAGCGGTGCAATCGAACGGGGCCGGCGCGCGGCCGACCGCCACGAGTCGCTGGCGGACCGGGCCGACGGGCGCTACGACGTTGTGACGACCGTCTTCGACGGGCGCGTCGATATCGGAGGCGACGGGGGCGCGGTCGTCTTCGACGCGACGATTCGCGCGCCCGCGCTCGACGCCGTCACCGAGGAACCGGTGGCCGACGTCGTCGAGGACGGCTGGTTCGAGACGCTCGCGCTCCGACTGGAGGACGTCGGCGGCGCGCTACGCGGCGACGAACCGGCCGTCGACGTCGAGCGGGCGGGCAGCGAGGTCGTCGTTCGCGTGCGGATCTCCGATCTCGACGCCTCGCGCGCGGCGGCCGACGCCGTCGCGGCGGCCGAGTACGTGGAGGGGACGTACGTGCAGGGGATCATCCCCGGCTACGAGTACACGGAGCCGGTGACGCACCTCGTTCAGCGCGCTGCGGACGCGGCGGGCGGGAGCCGGGGCGGAACGCCGCTTTGATCCGGCGGGGGGAGGAAGTCCCCCGCTAACGTCTGTGACCGCGTACGCCGCGCATCACTCCATCGCGATGTACGTCTGCGTGTTCTCGATGCCCGACATCTCGTGGATCGACGTGGCGATCTCCCGCACGTCGCCGGGGCCGTCGACGTTCACTTTCACGATGTAGTCGACGTCGCCGGCGACGACGCTGACGCTGTCGATCCCGTCGTCGAGCGCGTCGATGGCCGAGGTCAGCCGATCGACGTCCCCGGTCGAGGCTTTGACCAGTATGTAGGCGGTGACCATCAGGCGACGCCTCCCTCGGGCGCGAGCGTCTCCCCGACGATCAGTTGTCGGACCTCCTCGAGGACGTCGAAGTCCGCCAGCACGGCGATCCGGTCGCCGACTTCCAGTGAGTCGTCCGACAGCGGAAGCCCCATCGGCTCGTCGGCCTTCCCGAACGCGACGATCCGGGAGTTCGCCGGCAGCGCGACTTCCTCGATCGTGTACCCGCGCATCGGCGACGTCTCGGTGACTGTCATTAGCACCACCTGCAGGTGCTGAGCGATGTCAGCGATCGCGCGGATCGACCCGCCCAAGAGCGCGTTCTTGGCGCCGATCGCGCCCAGCCGCTCGGGGTAGATGACCTGATCGACCTCGTCGGCGTACTTCTCGTACACCTCCTCGCGGTAGTCCTCGTCGACGCGGAGGACCGTCCACGTCCGGTGGTGCTTCGCGATCGAACACGCCGCGAAGTTCACGTTCAGATCGCTCGTGAGCGCGCCGAGACCGTCGGCCGATTCGATCCCGGCCGCCGAGAGGACGTCCTCCCGGGAACCGTCGCCCTCGACGACCTCGAACCCCGAATCGCGGGCTCGCTCGGCCCTGTCGCGGTCCTTTTCGACGAGTGTGACCTCGTGACCCTCCTCTCTGAGGACCCTGGCCGTCCGGAGCCCGACACGACCGGCACCAATGATAACGAACCGCATACCCACGACTACGCCGGGGGACGTGAATAATGTTTCTCCGAGCGGCCTTTCGGCACCGCAGTGCCGCGAGACCGCCGCGGCGACGCCGAGAAAACGGCACAAATGCTATGGTTTGCCATACCGTACTGCGACAGTATGGTTCACGCGTTCATTATGGTGAAGACCGGAGTGGGCGAATCTGAGCGGCTCGTCAACGCGATCGGGGACCTCGGGAACGTGACCGAGGCGCACATCGTCGCCGGCGAGTACGACATCATCGTCGAGACCGACGCGGACGAGGTGTACGAGGTGCTGAATGCGTCCTCGAACGAGATTCAGGGGTTGCGGGGCGTCACCGACACCCGGACGTACATCGCGATGGATGACTAACCCCACCTTTTTTCGCCTCGGGGTCGACGGAGGCGACCCCGAGGCGAAAAAATCGGGACCAAAAAAGGCCGCGAGGCTCGCATTCGCTCGCCTCGCGGTACTGTACCTTGCGACTGATCAGACGACACCCGGTTACGACTCCGCTGCGAGGAGCGAACGCGTAAAGACCTCGGCCTCCCTAGCGCCGGTATGGTCTCGGCCGTCAGCCTCGTCCTGTTCGGCGCGGTGCTCGTGGTTCACACGCTCTTTGCGGCGGTGTTGACCCGCTTCTTCCGCCTCCGACTGAAGACGCAGTGGGGGTACGTGGTCTACTCGCTGACGCTCATCCCCGTCGTGTTACTCGTGACGACGCTCGTCTTCTTCGGCGTCTTCCCGATCGGCGCGGGGCTGAACCTCGACGGGACCACGCTCCTCGGGGCCGCCGTCGGGCTTCCGCTCGCGCTCGGGTTCACGATCGACACGCTCTACGTCCCGCCGCCGGAGGAGTACGACCTCCCGGAGCGACAGTGAGCGGTCGGCGGCGTACTCAGTTTCGACTGCTTCGAGGATCAGACTTCGTCGCCGAGTAGCCGCGCGGCTTCGTCCTCGACGACCTCGACGACGTCCGGGAGCGGCCGGGTCGCGTCGACGCGGACGAAGCGGTCGGGGTCGCGGTCGATGAGGCGCTCGTAGTTCTCGCGGACGCGTTCGAGGTACGCGGCGTGCTCGAATTTGTTGGTCGCGCCGGCCCGGTCGGCGGCCGTCTCGGGGTCCACGTCGAGGTAGACCGTCGCGTCCGGGGGGTGGGTAAAGGCGTCGTGGATCTCTTGGATGTATTCGAGTGGGTCGCGTCCCCCGGCCAGATACGAGTCCGCGAGCGACGCCGCTTGGTAGGCGAACCGGGAGTCGGTGTAGCGATCGGAGACGACGACCGATCCCTCCGAGAGCGCGGGGCGGATGACCCGCGAGAGGTGGTCGGCGTGATCGGCGGTGAAAAGGAAGAGCTCCGCGAGCGGGTCGGCGTCGCCGTCGCCCATCGAGCGCGCGACGGCGTCGCCGTACCACGAGTCTGTCGGCTCGCGGGTGAACACCACGTCGGGATAGCGGTCTCTGAGCGCCTCCCAAACCGTACTCTTCCCGCTGCCGTCGAGTCCCTCGAGCGTGAGGAGCATAGTTCGAGGGGCGCGGAGGAGCGTTAAAACTCCTCTGTGTCGTTGTCAGTCACCGATGCTGCCGGTCGATCCCGGACCGCGGAGTCGGCCGCCGATCTTGACGGCACCGTAGACCGCGATCGCGGCGAGGACGATCGTTCCGCCGGCGGCGACATCGTAGCGATACGACAGCGTGACTCCCGAAACCGTCGCGACCTGTCCGGCGAGAACGGCCCCTGCGACCGATCGCTTGAACCCACGGACGGACGTCGCGGCCGCCACCGGAATCACCAGCATCGCGGCGACGAGGATCACGCCCATAATCTGCATCGCGGCGACGACGACGACCGCAGTCAACACAGCGAGCAGCCGGTTGTAGCGCGCGACGTCGAGGCCGGCCGCCCGGGCTCCGACCTCGTCGAAGGTCACGTAGACGAGCGGCCGGTAGGCGAGCGCGACGACGAGGCCGACGACGGCGCTCATCCCGAGGAGGATGCCGGAATTCGTCCGAGAGACCGTCGCGAGCGAACCGAAGAGGTAGGCGTTGATGCCGACCGCGATGCCGCCGTCGGTGGCGGTCACGAGGACACTCCCGACGGCGAACGAACCGGTCAGGACGATCGCGAGCGACGTGTCTCGGTACGCGCCCGCGTGGTCGATCAGCGCCTGAACCACGAGCGCGGCGACGGCCGCGACGAGCAGCGCCGTCAAAAGCGGAGAGACCGTCAGCGCGAAGGCGCTGTTGACAAACAGGCCGGCCGCGACGCCGGCGAACGCCGAGTGCGCCAGCGTGTCGCCGATCATCGCCATCTCGCGGTGGACGAGGAAGCTCCCGACGAGCGGGCCGATCAGGGCGATACAGACCGCCGCCAAGTAGGCCCGCTGCATAAACGGCAGCGCGAGCATCTCGACGCCGGTCAGCGCGGCCAGTACGTCGAGGAGCGTCCCCCAGCCGTCGTCGAGGACGACGCGCAACACGCGATCGGCGGCCGGGACGAACTGGAGCACTGAGGTCGACGTGGTGAGTCCGAGTCCGCTCATCAGTGATCGTGGTGGATGACGTGCTGGCCGCCGCCGTACGCCTCCGCCAGCGCGTCGGTCTCGACGAACGCCTCGGGGCTGCCGTGGAAGAACAGTTCCCGGTTGAGACAGGCGATCTCGGAGGCGTGCGTGGTGACGACGCCGATGTCGTGCTCGATGAGGACGATCGTCATCCCCCCGTCGTTCAGTTCGTAGAGCAGGTCGTAGAACGCCTCGCGCGACTCGGCGTCGACACCGGTCGTCGGCTCATCGAGCGCGAGCAGGTCCGCGTTCCCGGCCAACGCGCGCGCGATGAACACGCGTTGGCGCTGCCCCCCGGAGAGGCGGCCGACGCGACGATCCGCGAGGTCGGCTATCTCCACGCGTTCCATCGCGGCCTCGACGGCGCGGCGGTCCGCATCAGAGAACCGTCCCAAAAGCCGGTGCGGGTAGCGCCCCATCCGGACGGCCTCCGCGACTGTCACCGGCATCTCCCCGTTCGCGTTCGCGACGTCTTGGGCCACGTAGCCGATCCGCTCCCCGTCGTCGAACGTCGCCGCCGGCTCCCCGAACAGCGTGACCGACCCGCTGTCGGGGCGACGGAGCCCGATCAGCAGTTCGAGGAGCGTCGTCTTCCCGGAACCGTTCGGGCCGACGAGACCCAGAAACTCCCCGTCGTCGACGTCGAAGCTGATCCCTTCGAGGACGGGCTGCCCACCGTAGGCGTACGTGACGTCCTCGACCTCGATGGCAGTCACCGTCTCTGCACCTCGGTCGCCGTCATGTCGCCCCCAGTGCGCGCTCCAGCGTGGGCACGTTCACCTGCTCCATCACGTCGAGGTAGCCCCACCCGTCTTCGACCCACTCGTCGGTCATCCCCGGCATCGCGGTCAACGGCAGGACGTCTTCCGCATCAGTCTCCTCGAGGAGTTGCGTCGCGGCCTGTTGAGATTCGAGCGGGTCCGCACAGATGTATTTGAGGCCGTGCGTCTCGATGGCGTGCTGTGCCTGTTCGATATCGCGCGCTGTCGGTCGATCGTCCGGTGACACGCCGGTCAGCGACTCGATCTCGATCCCGTACCGATCGCGGAAGTACCGGAACGAGTTGTGGCCGGCAACGAGGAGGACGTCCGTCGCAGCGCCGTCGACGACCGACTCGATACGTCCGTGCAACGAGTCCAGTCGCTCGCGGAACGCCTCGGCGTTGGTCGCGTACGTGTCCGCGTGTTCGGAATCGACGTCGACCAAGCCGTCTCGGACGGTCTCAACCGAGTTCCCGAGGCGAACCGGGTCCATCCAGAAGTGTGGATCCACTGGCGATTCGTGGCCGTCGTCGGTGTCATCGTGGTGCTCGTCGTCTCCGTGGCCGTCGTCTGTGTGCTCCTCTTCGGAGTGGGCGTGGTCCTCATCGATGGGTTCGCCCGCGTGGTCGTCGCCATCTGTATGGGAGTGGTCATCACTCGCGCCCAGCAGGTCGACCGCCGCGCTCACATCGACGGTCGTGACGTCAGACCCGTCGGCGTCGATATCGGTAAGAATGGTGTCCATCCACGGCTGGAACCCCTCGGCACCGTGCAAGAGGAGGTCCGCTCCGTGAATCTCCTCGCGCACACGGGGACCGGGCTCCCAGCCGTGACCGTGCTGTCCGATCGGAACGAGCGACTCGGTGTCGACGGCGTCGCCCGCGACGGCCGCGGCGACGTCTCCGAAGACGAAAAACGACGCCCGCACCGTCGAGCGATCGGCGCCCCCGTCGGCGTCCCGAGACCCGTCTCCGGATCCGTCTGCGTCGCCGACGCAACCGGCCAGCAATCCGATTCCGAGTCCGCTCGCCGCTGTCGCGAGCAATCGCCGTCTGGATAGCTCCATCTTCTTAATAACACTGATCACAGATATAATAATATTACTATCTACGAATAGAGAGTGTTAATAAACAGGGTGCGGCAGCGTCGGGCGACGCCGGGCAGGGTCGGCAGTTAGCTTTACGTCGGCACGGAGAGATATCACGAGTATGAGAGTACTCGTCGTCGGCGGAAGCGGATTCATCGGAAGCGCGCTCTGTCGAGCGCTGAAAGACCGAGGTCACGACGTGACAGCGCTGTCCCGCAGTCCCAGCGGCGACGACCTCCCGAAGGGAGTCAACAAAGTGATGGGAAATGTCAGAGATTACGGATCAATCCGGGACGCGTTCGAGGGTGTCGATGCCGTCTACAATCTCGTCTCGCTCTCGCCGCTGTTCAAACCGAGCGGCGGCGACCGGATGCACGACGAGATCCATCGCAGGGGGACTGAACACGTCGTCCGCGCCGCGGAGAAGAACGACGTCGGTCACCTCGTCCAGATAAGCGCGCTGGGGGCTGATCCCGACGGTCCGACAGCGTTCGTTCGCGCGAAGGGTGAGGCAGAGGAGATCGTCACCGAATCGGTACTCGACTACACGATCTTCCGCCCCTCTGTCGTCTTCGGCGAGGGAGGCGAGTTCATCTCCTTTACGAAACTCCTCGCACCGCCGTATCTCAGCATCCTCCCGGGCGGCGGAAAGACCCGTTTTCAGCCCATCTGGGTCGGCGACTTCGTGCCGATGCTCGCCGACGTTCTCGGACCGCGTCCGACAAGCAACCAGAACTCGGAGAGTTCTGGTGACGCCATCGAAGACGAGAAACACGTCGGCCGAGTCTACGAAATCGGCGGCCCCGACAAACTCACGCTGGCGGAGATCGCGCGGTTGGTCCACCGTTCTGACGGGCGGTCGACGACGGTCGTTCCCCTGCCGATGGGGATCGCGAAGGTTGGCCTCTCCGTCCTCGACTTCGTTCCGGGGTTCCCGATGGGGAAAGACCAGTACCGGTCGCTGCAGTTCGATAACGTCACCGACCACAACGACGTCGACGCGTTCGGCGTGGGCATCGGTGAACTGACAACGCTGAAGGCGTACCTGAACGGGCACGCGGGCGGTCGCGCGGCTGACGCCGCGGCGGCCGCGTGACTGACGCGCGTCAGACGAAGCCGCTGTTTGGGGAGCCGATTTGACACCTCGGACCAATATAAATCCTGAGAAAGACGTCGTTAGGGCGGGATCGGCGGGTCGTAACGACTCATTAACATCCCGGCGCCGTGTGTCGGTTTTCTCTTTTTTCTCTCCGTCCCCGCGGTTTCATGCCATCACAAGGTTTATGTCTGCGTTTGCACTGGGATACACCCAATGGCGAGGGGACCCGACACATGAAGCTCGCAATGATCGGTTTCGGGCAAGCCGGGGGAAAGATCGTCGATAAATTCGTCGAATACGACAAGCGCCACAGTTCCGGGATCGTCCGCACAGCGATCGCGATCAACTCGGCCAAGATGGACCTGAGGGGACTAAGTCACATCCCCGAGGACCAACAGGTCCTCATCGGCCAATCGGAAGTGAAGGGCCACGGGGTCGGCGCCGACAACGAACTCGGCGCGAAAGTCGCCGAAGCGGATATCGACGAGATACAGGGTGCGATGGACAGCATCCCTACCCACGAGATCGACGCGTTCCTCGTCGTCGCCGGACTCGGCGGCGGCACCGGAAGCGGCGGTGCGCCCGTTCTCGCGAAACATCTCCAGCGGATCTACACGGAGCCGGTCTACGGGTTGGGGATCCTGCCGGGCAGCGAGGAGGGAGGGGTTTACACGCTGAACGCGGCGCGGTCGTTCCAGACGTTCGTCCGCGAGGTCGACAACCTCCTCGTCTTCGACAACGACGCTTGGCGGAAATCCGGCGAATCGGTACAGAGCGGCTACGACGAGATCAACGAAGAGATCGTCACCCGCTTCGGCGTCCTCTTCGGCGCCGGCGAGATCGGACAGGACGGCGTGGTCGCCGAGAGCGTCGTCGACTCCTCGGAGATCATCAACACGCTCGCCGGCGGCGGCGTCTCGACGGTCGGGTACGCCTCCGAAGCCGTCGAAACCAAATCCTCCGGCGGCGGGTTGCTCTCGCGAATCACCGGCGGCAACGACGACGACGGACTCGACACGGCGCACACGACGAATCGCATCACCTCGCTTGTTCGCAAGGCTGCGCTCGGACGACTGACGCTCCCCTGCGAGATCGAGGGAACCGAGCGCGCGCTCCTCGTGATAGCCGGTCCGCCGCAGCACCTCAATCGGAAAGGAATCGAGCGCGGCCGCAAGTGGATCGAGGAGGAAACCGGCAGTAGGGAGGTTCGCGGCGGCGATTACCCGATCCCCGACTCCGGCAAGGTCGCGTCCGTCATTCTCCTCTCTGGCGTGACGAACGTCCCCCGAATCAAGGAGCTTCAGCAGATCGCAATCGAGACACAGGACAACATCGACGACATTCGAGAGGAGAGCGAAGACAATCTTGAGAATCTAGTAAACGATGACGAAGACGAGCTGGAGTCGCTTTTCTAAGCTCGCGCTGGCCTGCCTCTTCGTCCTCTCGGTCGCTTCGGTCCCCGCCGCCGCCGTCTCCGTCGGGGATGCGACCGTCACCAGCGACGCCGAGGTCGGAAGCGAGGTCACCGCGACAGTCACGCTGACGGAGTTGTATCAGAACCCCTCGCTGGAGGAGTGGACGCTCGAAGGGAGCACCGAACTGACCGACGTCACGTGGACGGTCTACTACTACGACCAGACCGGCTCGAAGGTCGACCAAGAGTCCTTCGACGGGCAGACGTTCTCGGGCGCACAGGTTTCGACTGCAGACGGGACGAGCGAGGTCGAAGTCGAGATCACCGGGACCGTCCCGCAGGTGACGGACTTCACGTACGATCCGCCGCAGTCGTTCACCGTGATGGCCCTCGAACAGACGCGCGAGGGCGGGTCGACCAACGAGATCGACACGTGGAGTGCGACGCCCTACACGGAAGATAGCCGCGAGGCTCGCAACGCCATCGACGAGGCCGCGACGGCCGTCGAAGCGGTAGACGACGCGGAGGCCGACCGACGGCTACAGAACGCGATCGAGGCGTACGACGGCGAGGAGTTCACCCTCGCGATCGACCTCGCCGGGCAGGCCGAGGAGCGGGCCGAACAGACCAGACAGTCGAACGAGCGGATGCGGCTCGCGCTCTACGGCGTCGGCGGGCTCGTCGTCATCGGGCTCCTCGTCGGCGGCGTCCTGTACTGGCGCTCCCAGCGGCAGGGCCACGACAAACTCGGCTGAGACCCCCCCGTCACCCGTTTCCGATGCGCGTGTTCGTCCCCTACACCGATCGCGACCCGAAGAGCCGGCTCGCCCCGGCGCTCTCCGAGTCCGAACGCCGCGAGTTCTCGCGGGCGATGCTTCGCGACGTTCTCAGAGCCGTCCGCGAGGCCGGCGGAGCGCCGGAGCTACTCGTTCCGGACGCTCCCGATAGCACGCTCTTCGAGGGATCGAACGCGCCCGACGCGGTGTCCGTGACGGTCGACGAGCGGCCGCTGACGCCGGCGGTGAACGACGCGCTCGATCGACTGAGAGAGCGTGGGGAGAGCGAGGTCGCGGTCGTGATGGCAGACCTCGCGCTTGCGACGCCGACGGCGCTCCGCCGGCTCTTCGGCGTCGGCGGCGATGTCGCGGTCGCACCGGGACTCGGCGGCGGGACGAACGCCCTCGTCGTCCGGGACCCGAGATTCTCGGTCGACTACCACGGCGCATCTGACCGCGATCACCGACAGATCGCAGCGAGGGTGGGGCTCTCCGTCGAGACGGTCGACTCGATGCGGCTCGCCGTCGACATCGACGAACCGTCCGACCTCGCAGAAGTGCTGTTACACGGCCGCGGCGAGGCTCGCGAGTGGCTCTGCGATGCCGGCTTCGTGGTCGACGCCGACGGGGACGGGCGCGTCGGCGTCCGTCGGTCGTAGACGGGGTCGAACGAGACGAACGGCTGCAGACGAGTCGACCGAGACAAATGGCCGTAGACGGCGAATGTGGCGAACAGTCGGCAGATTTCCCTCAGGTCCCCGCGTCGGTGTGCCGAACAACCGCGACGCGACGCGGGGCGGCTCCTACGTCATAGGGCCTCTGCCCGCGTATTCGTATATAAACTCACGGCGGCGACGGGGAGCGAGGACAACGGTTTTTGTCGGCCGCGGTCGAAGCGTTCGCACGATGTTTCCCGCAGCCGCCGAGTACGGTATCGACATCGAGCTCGAGGAGTCGGCCGTCGATCGGCTGCTCTCGGTCGGCCCTAGCGACGTCGAGTCGGCCGCCGAACTCACCTTCTCGCGGAACGTCTTCCTGCCCCTGACGACCGCCTGTCGCTACACCTGCACGTACTGCACCTACTACGACGTGCCCGGCGAGGCCGCGCTGCTGTCGCCCGAGGAGGTCCGGCAGCGACTCCGCGTGGGTGCCGACGCCGGCTGTACGGAGGCGCTTTTCACCTTCGGCGACGCGCCCGACGAGCGCTACACAGCCGTCCACAACCAACTCGCCGAGTGGGGGTACGACGGCGTGCTCGGTTACCTCCGCGACTGCTGTGAGATGGCGCTCGAAGCGGGCCTGCTTCCCCACTCGAACCCGGGCGATCTGACCGAGGCCGACTTCGAGCGACTCGCCCCGGTCAACGCGAGTATGGGCGTGATGCTAGAGACGACAGCGGACGTGCGCGCCCATTCGGGAACGCGTCGGAAAACGCCCGGGCAGCGGCTGAACACGATACGCGCCGCGGGCGAGGTCGGCGTTCCCTTCACGACGGGAATCCTCGTCGGTATCGGCGAGACGTGGCGCGACCGCGCCGAGAGCCTCCTCGCCATCGCGGCCCTCCACGAGCGCTACGACCACGTCCAAGAGGTGATCGTGCAGAACGTCGTCCCGAACGAGCGCTCGGACTTCGAGCGACCCTCGGTGGAAGCGATGCGCCGCGTCGTCGCGATGGCGCGCGCGGCGCTCCCCGAGGAGGTGTCGGTACAGGTGCCGCCGAACCTCTCTCCCGCGGCCGAGCTGCTCGACTGCGGCGTCGACGACCTCGGCGGCGTCTCGCCCGTCACGGACGACTACGTCAACCCCGACTACGCGTGGCCCGCGCTCGACGAACTGGCTGACCTCGCCGACGACGCCGGGGTCCCGCTGTACGAGCGACTGCCGGTGTACGACCGGTATCTCCCCGATCCGATCCGCCGAGACGGCTTCGGCGGCCGACCGGCGGCGACGCCGAGGGCGAATCATCCGTGGCTCCCAGAGCGAGTCGTCGACGCGATCACCGACGACGGCGTCCACGGCGAACGACTGCGGGGGGTCGCTCGTCGCGACGCGCCGCTCACCGTGGGTACCACGCTGAGCGACGGGGCGCAGAGCGACTGAGCATAGGGATCAGATCCCGAACCACTCGGGCATCCGTTTCCTGAAGACCGTGTAGGCCGCCGCGAGTGCCACGCCGGCGACGATGATCGCCCGCAGCCACCCGTCGAAGACCGCCGCCGCGGGCGCGGCCAGCACGACCGTGAGCAGCAGGTCCTCGGGCGCGCCGTCGTAGCGAACGAGATAGCGCGGACGGAGCCACCGTCGGAACGGGTGTACGTAGACGGCCCGATCGGAGGTGCGGTCCCACGGGCGGAGCTCGCCGCCGGCGCCGAACCAATCGGAGATCGAGTGCAGCCCCGCGGCGAGGAAAAAGAGCGCGACGGTGACCGAAACCACACCCGGCGAAGCCACCGCGGCGGCCCCCGATGCGACGCCCAGCGCGGAGTAGTAGACGGGAAAGTGCAGCGTCTTGCGGTGGACGCCGACGAGGAGATCGAGATCCGGCGCGACGCCGCCGAAGACGGCACCGATCGCCGCCGGGAGCGCGAACTGCGGGGTAACGGACGCCACCGGCACCGCGAGGAGCAGTCCGGCGGCCACGTGCGTCGTGACCATCATCCCCAGCTAGAACAGCGGATCGATCTCTCCGTCGCCCTCCCAGACGAGGTCGCGGAGCGCTTGCGGGCGCTCTGCGGCGCGCGCTTCGAGGTTCTTTTGCGTTTCGACGCCGATCTCTTGGAGCTCTTTGATGCGGGGCACGTCGGTGACGCCCGAGAGGACGACGACGGCGGCGACGTAGTTCGACTCGGGGACGGGGTAGTCGCCGCCGCGGACCTCCATCGTCCCGATCTCCTCTTCGAGCCACTTTCGGGCGCTTTCGACGCCCTTCCGGCTGAGATACTGCGGCGGGCCGCTGACGACGACCAGCGCGCGCTCGGTGCTCTTGGGGTTCGCCGGGAGCGTCAGGTTGCCGAGCGTGGCCCGGCGGACGGCGGTGGTGATCCGGTTGAGGACCTCGGTCTCGTCGGGCGCGGCCTCTCGCCGGCCGAACAGCCCCCGAGGCGCGCGGTCGAGCCGCGAGTTGGCGAAGCCGATCGTCGAGACGCCGCCGCCGGCGAGCGTGTTGATGATCTCCGAGGCGTCGACGACCGACTCCGGGACCGCCGACCCCGACACCTCGCCGGCGCCGAGGAGGACGCCGATCCGCCGGGCGATCTCCTCGTTGAGGCTCGCGTAGCCGCCGTGGAGGCTCTCACCGCTCGTCCGCCAGGCGTCGTTGTCGAAGACGAGGAGGTTGTCGACCTCGCGGACGAACGTCCGGAACGACCGCGCCGCGTTCAGCGTGTAGATCCCGCCCTCGTCGCTGCCCGGCAGGATCCCCAGCCCGTAGACCGGCTCCGTGTAGAGGCGCGAGAGCTCTCGGGCGATGACCGGGCCCGCGCCCGAACCGGTGCCGCCGCCGAGCCCGGCGACGACGAGGAACGCGTCGACCTCGTGGACCGGGAGGTCGTCGACGGCGCCGATCACCTCGTCGATGTCCTCCTCGGCGACCGTCACACCGAGTTCGTTGTCGGCGCCGCACCCGTGGCCTTTCACGCGCGACTGGCCGATGAGAACCCGATTTTCGACCGGGATCCGCCGGATCCCGAGCAGATCCGCGCGTGCGGAGTTGACGGCGACGGCGTCGGTGACGAAGTCCACCCGGCTCGACGCCTCGTAGTCCAAGATGGCGTCGGCGACCTTGCCGCCAGCCTGCCCGACGCCGATGAGCGCGACCTTCATTGCTGTCTGAGCGGTTCGTCGCCGACGACAATAAGGCTCCGGCCGCTGCCGGTCGCATCGGTCGTTCGTCCGGTGTCCGCCGTCCGGCGTCAGTCGTCAGCACCCGCAGCCCCGGGCGCCGACGACCGCGGGTCGAGTATCGGCGTCCCGTCCGCACGCGGGCCGAGCCGCGGGCCGTGCGGTGGATCGTCGGGATCGATCGCGCGTCGGGTCCGGTAGTCCGTCGAGCGCTCGACCGGGCGCCGACCGATCGCCGTCACCATCTCGACGTAGTCCGCAAAGGAGCGGAACTCGCCGTAGGTGCCGCCGGCGCGGGTCGTGATCTCCTCTGAGAGGACCGTCCCCATAAAGTCGTTCGCGCCGCAGTTGAGCAGCTTCAGCGCCTTGGCGTCGCCGAACTTCACCCACGAGGACTGCACGTTCTCGACGTTGTCGAGAAAGAGCCGCGAGACGGCGACGAGCAGTTCGTCCTCGGCGTCGGTCGCGCCGCCGTCGACGACGCCGCGCTCGTACAGCGGCGTGTGCTCGTGGACGAACGACAGCGGGACGAACTCGGTGATCCCCCCCGTGCGGTCCTGGAGGTCCCGGAGCACCTTCAGGTGGCGGACCCGGTGGGCCGCGTTCTCGACGTGGCCGTACATCATCGTCGCGGTGACGTCCAGCCCGGCCGCGATCGCGCCCTCGAGCGCCGCGACCCACTCGTCGGTCCCGATCTTCCCGGGGCAGATGACGTCTCGGACCTCGTCGACGAGGATCTCCGCCGCGGTCCCGGGCGCGGAGTCGAGTCCGGCCTCCCGCAGTCGCCGGTAGACGTCCTCGTACGACCAGTCGGTGCCTCGGCGCGCGTGCTGAGCCTCCTCGGGGGTCATCGAGTGGAGGTGGACGCCGCCGACGGACATCGCGCGCAGCTGCTCGACATACGTTCCGGGGTCGGTCTCGTAGCTCTCGGGCGGCTTGTAATCGACCGCGCGGGCGGGATCGTCGTGCGACGCGAGGATCTCGCGGTGCTCGTCGTTCAGCGCGAACGCCGGGTGCAGCCCCGACACCGACGTCACCTCGTAGATTCCCCGTTCGAGCGCGTCTTCGACGATCGATCGCGACTCGGCGGGCGTCTTGGTGAACCCCGCGTGCTCGCCCTCGAATGCGGTCTCGAACTGGTGGGCGGTGTCCTTGTAGTTGCAGAACAGACAGCCCGTGTTGCAGGCGGTCGTGACGTTGTTGTTCAGGTTCGCGACGAACGTCACGTCCTCGCCGACGACCTCGGCGCGGCGCCTGTCCGCGGCCTCGAGGACTCGCTCTTTGCGGACGGGATCGATCCCTCGACGATCGGTCCCGGTGGTGATGAGTTCGATCCCGTCGTCGACGGTCAGGCGATCGCCGGCGCGGGCCTTCGAGAGGGCGTTCTCGAACGACTGGTCCGTCTCCGGGACGACATCGAAGTCGAAGTCGGCGCCTGATTCGGAGACGGATCGGCCGCCGGACGCCGCCGCTGACTCGCGCATATCACCCATCGGGGCGCCGAAACTCAAAAACTTGGGCGTACCGGCGGTACCGGCGATCCAGACGTTCACGCGCCGAGCGGGGTGTGGCGGCGAGAGTGGAAGCCTTCTTGTGCGCCGGTAACCCCATTCGGCGTATGACGAGCGTCAAGGAGTTCCGCGTCGAGGCGGAGCCGACCGCGTCCGAACTCGGGCGGGGTCGGTTCGTCTTCACCGACCAGTACTCCGTCTTCGACTGGGGCGAGATGCCCGACCGCGTCCCGCGGAAGGGGGCGTCGCTGTGTACGATGGGCGCGTACAACTTCGAGCTGCTGGCCGACGACGGCGTCCCGACGCACTACGCGGGCGTCTACCCGGCGGACAGCGAGAACGCCGCCGCAGGTGGCGACAACACCGGTCCCGTTCCCCTCGCCGAGTGCGACGAGCCGCCGACGGAGATGGCCATAGCGCTCACGCAGGTGCCGGAGCTCCCGTACCTCGGTGACGGCGAGTACGACTACGACGCCTACCACGCCGCCGCCGGCGAGAACTACCTGATCCCGCTGGAGGTCGTCTTCCGGAACACGGTCCCCGTGGGGTCGAGTCTCCGCTCTCGGGGATCGCCGGCGGCCTACGGCGTCGACGCCGACGAGTACGGCCTCGAGGCCGACGCCGGCGAGTGGCCCGACGAGGTCGTCGACCTCCCGGAGCCGGTGGTCGAGTTCTCCACGAAGTACGAAGAGCAGGACCGCTATCTCTCCCGCGAGGAGGCCGACCTGATCGCCGGCGTCGCCGACCTCGCAGAGCTCGAAGCCCTCGCCCTCGCGGTGAACGACGCGCTGAACCGCCGCGCCGAGTCGGCCGGGTTCGTCCACGAGGACGGCAAGATCGAGTGTCTGTACCACGACGGCACGATAAAGGTCGCCGACGTCGTCGGCACGTTCGACGAGAACCGCTTCTCCTACCGTGGACAGGAGGTCTCCAAGGAGGTCGTCCGGCAGTACTACAAGCGGACCGACCCCGAGTGGGTCGACGCGGTGTCGGCGGCGAAGTCGCGGGCGCGCGCGGAGGGCGTCGCCGACTGGCGGACGCTCTGTGAGCGCTCGCCCGAGACGCTCCCGGCGGACGTCCTCGACGCGGTTTCGGACCTCTACGCCGCGGGAACGAACGCCTACACGGACACCGAGTGGTTCGATGCGCCCGCCGTCGACGACGCGGTCGCTCGCGTCCGCGACCTCTAGAAAGGCCTCATCACCGCGGTCCCGTGGGTCTCTAAACGGGTCGGCGTGCCCCGACCGTATCAGTCGTCGGCCGGGTCCGGGACCGACGGCGACTCGGGCGCGTTCCGGAGCGCCGCATCGAGGTCGTCGACCGGGCCGTCGGGCTGGGCCGCCTCGGCGTCTCCCGAGAGCCCGAGCTGGTAGTCGTCGGCGTCGGCGCTCTCGCGGAGGCTGGTTCGGCCGCGGTGCGACGAGACGGCGGCGTCTAAGTGCAACTGGATGGCTTCGAGGAACGCCTCCGCTTCGAGCGGCTGGCCGCGCTCGCGGAGTTCCTCGACGGAAGCGTCGTCGGGGACGTCGAACGCGCGCTGGGTGATGATCGGCCCCTGATCGAGGTCCGTAGTGACGTAGTGGGCGGTGACGCCCGCGATCCGGATGCCCTCCTCTTTCGCCTGCCGGTAGGCCTTCGCCCCCGGAAACGCCGGCAGCAGAGAGGGGTGGACGTTGATGATGCGGTCCTCATAGCGGAAGACGACCTCGGGGCTGAGGATACGGATGAAGCGCGCGAGCGCCACGAGATCGATGTCGTGGTCGTCGAGCACCTCTAACAGGCGCGTCTCGTCGGGGACGCCGGTCTCGTCGCCGACGTCGACAAACGGGACGTCGTAGGCGTCAGCCAGGGGTTCGAGGTCGTCGTGATTGCCGATCACGACGGCGATTTCGGCGTCGAGACCGCCGTCGGCGCGGGCCTGCAGGAGCGCTTCGAGGCAGTGGCTCTCTTTGGTCACCAGCGCGGCGATCCGGCGCGTCTCGCGGTCCGTCGGGAACCGGACCCGGATATCGACGCCGAGGTCCGCGCCGAGGTCCGAGAGGGCGTCCCGCAGCGTCGACTCGGTGCAGACCATCTCGGAGGTGTCCGCGTGCAGCGTCATCCGGAAGACGCCGTCGCGGACGGCCTGATCGATGTCTTCGACGTTGATTCCGCGCTCGAACAGCAGCGTCGTGACGTTCGCGACGAGTCCCGTCTTGTCCCCTCCGACGACGGTGATTTCGGTCAGATCGTTCGTCATCGCTTCCACCTCGCTGCCGCATCGCGCGGTCTCATCGGTCGGGTCGAATCCCGCGACGGCTAAAAGTATTTCTTTCTATCCGAGTGAATATGCCATACACTGAGACGTCTCCCCCTACTGATATCACGTTTGTGCATACCCGAACCACTCCAAAACGTCTTTTACACACGACCGCGCACTAGCACTCGATGACGACGTACACCGCGACGGTGACGGTCCGCCTCAAGCGGGGTGTGCTGGACCCCGAAGCCGAGACGACCAAGCGCGCGCTCGAGCGCCTCGGCTTCGAGCTCGACGCGCTCCGCTCGGCGGATCAGTTCGAGGTCGACCTCGACGCCGAGTCCCCCGAGTCCGCGGCCGAGCGGGCCGACGAGATGGCCGAACGGCTGCTCGCGAACCCGACGATCCACGACTACGACGTCGAGGTGGCGGAAGCCTGATGAGCGTTGCAGTCATCACCTTCGGCGGGTCGAACTGCGACCGCGACGCCGTCCGCGCGCTCGGACACGTCGGGGTCGACGCGGAGCGCGTCTGGCACGAGGACGGACTGCCGTCGGACGCCGACGGCGTCGTCCTCCCCGGCGGGTTCTCCTACGGCGACTACCTCCGTGGCGGCGCGATGGCCGCCCGCTCGCCGGTTATGGGCGACGTCCGCGACGCCGCGGACGACGGCGTCCCCGTCCTCGGCGTCTGCAACGGCGCACAGATCGGCTGCGAATCGAGGCTGACGCCCGGCGCGTTCACCACGAACGCCAGCGCGCGCTTCCAGTGTGAGTCGGTCCACCTGCGCGTCGAGAACGCCGACACCCGGTGGACGGCCGCTTACGACGAGGGCGACGTGATCGAGATCCCGATCGCCCACGGCGAGGGGCGCTTCGAGATCTCCGATGACCGCTACGACGAGCTCATCGCCGAAGATCGGGTTCTGTTCCGGTACTGCGACCCCGACGGCAACGTCACGAACGAGGCGAACCCCAACGGCTCCCGCGGCAGCGTCGCCGGGATCCTCGGCGAGCGGGAGACCGTCGCGGTGATGATGCCGCACCCCGAGCGGGCGTCGTTGCCCGACCTCGGCCGGACCGTCGACGGGCAGGGCGTCCTGCGCGCGTTCGCCTGAGTCGGGTTTGGACTTCGCTGAGTCGGGTTTGGACTTCGATTTCTGAAAATCGGGTAGCGGAACGTCAGTGGAGGGCCAGCTTGCGGCTCAGGCTGCGGCAGGGGTGGGAGCCTCGGCGGCGACTTCGGCCTCGATGAGGTCCTTCGTGTTCTGCAGGTGTGTCCTGAACTGCCGGTTCGTGTAGCGCGTCGCGACGGGTTCGAGCAGGCGTTCGAGGACCGAATCGCCGAATTCGTAGTCGGCCTCGAGGGCGATCTGCGTCCCGGCGTCGGTCGCCGAGAAGTGGTTCTCGACCGCGCCATTCATTCCGGACCCGACGACGGTGACGTGGAGCCGTTCGTTCGGCTCGACCACCGTCATCTCCAGCTCGGTGTCCAGCGAGCGTCCCAGCAGCTTGTAGGTGCTTCGCATCCGGGCTCCGGTCTCCGTTCGCTCGACGATCTCGAGATTTCGCAGGCTGGGCATCGTTCGGGGCCAGTTTTCCGGATCGCTGTCGAAGGCGAAGACGGTCTCTAGGGGCGCTGCGATCTCGATTGTGTGCTCAAATGTGGTCATTGTTGTGACTCTCTCGTCAAATCATCACGCGCTCGCCTCCGATACGATACCTCGGGTAGCGACGTCGTCTGACTATCTTTGTAGAAGCGCGCTGAGGGCTTATACCCGTAGTGAGCTGTGTTATCGCTCCGTCGATGCCCTCGGTGGGAGAAACGGCGTGCCCGCTACCGCGTGAGCGGCATCCCGTAGCTCGTCTCTTCCTCGACGACGTACTCCCACGTGGTCTCGCAGTCGCAGGAGACCTGCTCGAAGACGGCGGGGTCCTGCCGGCGGTCGAAGTCCTTGATCGCCGTCTGGACCCTGTCGTCGCACTCGCCGCAGTTGTGCGCGCCGCGATCGGAGCCGTGACCGACCGGGTCCGAGATGACGATGGCGTCGACGTCGGCGGTCGCCTCTAAGACCTCGGCGACCGACCAGAGCCACGGCGGGCGGTAGCCGCCGCGGAAGAACAGCTCGTCGACCATCGTGTACCGCTGGACGTTCGTGGGGTTCATCGAGACCGTGTGACAGCCGTCGACGGCGGCGCATCGCCGGACCGAGGAGATCATGTCCTCGAGCGACTCCGACTCCGAGAGGAACGGCGGCTTCAGCAGGAGGTACGCCTTCACACCCGCGCTGACGCCGTCGGCCTCCCAGTGGGCGTCGCGGACCTCTTGGCAGGCGGCCTCGAAGTCCGAGAAGTCGAAGTACTTGTTCACGCAGTCGTGGCGGATCCGGTCGGTCGCGGTCTCCAGTCCGATTGCGACGTCCGTCGACAGGCCGACGTCGGTGAACTCGGCGATCTTCTCGCGGTCGACGAAGTCGGGGAGGGACTCGAGGACGATCCGCTCGCGGTCGGCGAACGTCTCCGCGATCGCCCGCCTGCTCTCGGCGCCGACCTCGCGCTCGTCGAGGAACGACCCCGAGGTGTAGATCTTGACGAGCGGCGACGGCTCCTCGGCGGCTTCGGCCTCGTGTTCGAGACAGACGTCGATCTGGTCCATCAGCGCCTCGTGGGCGACGCTGCCGCCCTCGACGCTCTCGGCGACGTAGCCGCACATCGTGCAGCCGCCGGCGCGGGCCCACCGGCAGCCGCCGGTGTTGAGGATGATCGTGAGCGACTGGACGACGCCGTCCGGCGTGTTGTCCTCGTCGATCCAGACCCGCGTCGGCTCGTGCGGGTCGTAGTGCTTCTCCTTTTCGGCCCTGATCTCCCGCATCACCTGATTGTGGGCGTCCATCCCCTTCCCCCGCTCGTAGACTTCGGGGCTCGGCTGACTCATTGTGCCCTCTTACTCGATGATCCGGTAAATCTCCGTCGTCTGTTCGACGGGTGATCGGGCGCTCGCCGAACGACTGTCCACGGAGGTAACCGAATCCGATTACCCGATGGCAACAACGACTAACCGATTTCGCTGCGTACTAAACTATGGACATTAACTATGACTGATCTTGGAGGATTCAACGACCACGTCGCCCGCGTCGATCTCACCGACGGCGACGTTCGGTACGAGGGAATCGACGACGAGGACGCGCGCAAGTACATCGGCGGACGCGGCCTCGGCGTGAAGTACGTGTTCGATCAGGGTCCCGACGTGGACCCGGAGGGACCGGAGAACCTGCTCGCGTTTATGAACGGTCCGCTCACCGGCACGCAGGCCCCGATGAGCGGACGGATCGCCGTCTGTACGAAGTCGCCGCTGACGGGGACGGTCACGGACTCCCACCAGGGCGGCTGGTCCGGCGCTCGGCTCAAGTGGGCGGGCTTCGACGGTCTCCTCTTCGAGGGGCAGGCCGACGAGCCGGTGTACGCCTACGTCGAGGACGGCGAGGTCGAACTTCGTGACGCCTCCGAGCTGTGGGGGCTCGGCGTCCACGAGGCGATGGACACCATCGAGGCGGAACACGACGGCCAGTTCGGCAAGAACCTCTCGGCGATGGCCATCGGGCCGGGCGGCGAGAACGGCACGAAGTACGCCTGCATCATCAACGAGGACGACCGCGCCTCGGGCCGCGGCGGCACCGGCTGCGTGATGGGTTCGAAGAACCTGAAGGCCGTCGTCATCAAATCCGGCACGAAGATGCCGAAGCCCGCCGAGCCCGAGACGTTCACCGAGGGCTACCAGCAGGCGATGCAGCTCATCCGTGAGTCCGACGTCACCGGCCCCAACGAGGGTGGGCTGTCGCTGTACGGCACGAACGTCCTGATGAACCTCACCGAGGAGATGGACGGCCTGCCGACCAGAAACGGACGATACACCTCGACGCACTCGGAGGCCGACGAGGATCCGAGCGAACCCAACATCGAAGCCGAGAAGGTCTCCGGCGAGAACGTCCGCGAGAACATCCTCGTCGACGAACCGACGTGTCACTCCTGTCCGGTCGCCTGCAAGAAGGAGACCGAGGTCACCTACGAGCGGAAGGGCGAAGAACTGAACGTCCGCGGCGAGTCCTACGAGTACGAGTCGGCGTTCGCGCTCGGCCCGAACTCGATGAACGACGACCGCGACAGCATCGCCGTGATGATCGATATGTGCAACGACCTCGGGATCGACACCATCGAGGCCGGGAACATGATGGCGATGGCCATGGAGATGACCGAACAGGGCAAGCTCGACGACCTCGACGACGCCCTCGACTGGGGCGACACCGAGCACATGCTCGATCTCCTCGAGGAGATCGCCCACCAGAACTCCGAGCTCGGGAAACTGCTGGCGAAGGGTGCACGCCGCATCGCCGAGGCGCGCGACGCCCACGACAACTCGCTCGCGGTCAAGGGCCAGACGATCCCGGCGTACGACCCCCGCGCGATGAAGGGGATGGGGATCGGTTACGCCACCTCGAACCGCGGCGCGTGTCACCTCCGCGGCTACACGCCGTCGGCGGAGATCCTCGGGATCCCCGAGAAGGTCGACCCGACCGAGTGGGAGGGCAAGGGCGAGCTCTGCGCGCTCTTTCAGGACCTCCACGCCATCTCGGACTCCTTCGACATCTGCAAGTTCAACGCCTTCGCGGAGGGCGTCGACGAGTACGTCGCACAGTACAACGGGATGACCGGCCGCGACATCACCGAAGAGGAGCTCATGGAGACCGGCGACCGGATCTACACCCTGGAACGCTACTACAACAACCTCGTCGGCTTCGACGGCGAGGACGACTCGCTGCCGGGGCGGTTCATCGAGGGGGAGGAGGCGATCCCCGGACAGGGGGCCGCCGAAGGGCAGCTATGCGAGCTCGAAGAGATGAAAGAAGAGTACTACGAGCGACGCCAGTGGGTCGACGGCGTCGTCCCCGACGAGCGCCTCGACGAACTCGGCATCGACGTCGGCCCCGGGACGGGCGTCTCCAGCGGCGACAGCGCGGCACCCGCGGACGACTGATTTCCGACCTGAAGCCCACTCCCCGTTCTCTCACGCCGTTCCGGGCGTTTCGATCGCTACTCGCCGCTTTCTCGCTGCCTGTCGAGCGAGATGAGCACGCCCCGTGTGTTCAGGCTCTCCTCGGCGCGCGCCTTCCGCCCGCCCCAGACCTCGACCATCTCGGCGTTGTCCTGGAAGTGCTCGATCACGGCCTCGTCGTCGCCGAGCTCCTCGCGCTTGGCCCGAACGGCCTCGACCCACTCGACAAGCGTTCGCTTGTACCCCTCCATCCGCTCGGGCGCGTACGCCAGCGGGCCGAAGTGCCCGAAGCAGAGCGTCTCGGGGTCGAGATCCTCAACGGTTCGGACGTCGTCGAGGCAGCCCTCGAGGTCGAACTGCGGCGGCGGCGAGGTCTCGCGGATCACGTCGCGCTCGGGCACGTAGATGCCGGTGGCGTCGCCGGTGAAGAGCACGCCGTCGTCGGGCTCGAAAAACAGCGTCTGGTGGGGCGCGTGCCCCGGCGCGTGGATCACCGAGAGCGTCCGGTCACCGAGGTCGACCTCGTCGCCGTCGACGAGCGGTTCGATCCGGTCTGCGGGAACGGGCTTCGGATCGGCGTAGAACTCCCACTGCCCGCCGACGGCCTCCTTCGTCCCCTCGATGAGCCGCGTCGGATCGACGAGGTGCGGGACCCCGATCTCGTGGGTCCGAACGGTCGCGTTCGGACACGCCGCCGCGAGGTAGCCCACGCCGCCGGCGTGATCGAGGTGGACGTGCGTCGGGAGGATGTGCGCGACGTCCTCGCGGTCGATGCCGAGTTCGTCGAGCGCCTCGAAGACGGCCTCGCGGTTCTGTCCGGTCCCGGAGTCGATGATCGCCGGCTCCGCCGCGTCGATGATGTACACGGAGCCGTGCCGTGGGACGCCGTGGAGACCGATATCGACGTGGGAGACGTCGTCTGTTCCCGCTACTGCGAAGAGATCGCCGGTGGCCATACCTGAACCGCGGCCGGTGGCGAAAAAAGCGTTCCGTCCGGAGCGGGACGCGTCGGTGCCGACGTCGGGACTGATGTGGGTGGCGGCGGTACCGATGTGAGTGTCGACGTCGGTATCGGCGACATCGGCTCGGGAACGCCGAGACCGATCCGACATCGAAACCGCCACCCGTTTATCCCGCGCGGTCGACGCCCACGTATGAGCGAGACACTCGACGAGGACCTCTACCAGCGGACCCTCGCGCTGCTCGAGCCCGGCGAGATCGAACTCGTCGGCTCGATCGTCCACACCGACCTCTCCGGGCAGGAGGATCTGGAGATGCACGAACTCACCGTGGCGATAAACGAGGTCATCGCCGATCACGCCGAGAAGGGCGAGACGTACATCTACGCCGGGAACGACACCGGAGAGTTCTCCTCGAACCAGTTTCAGGGCCTCACGCTCGAGGACGAGTCGTTCGTCTGGGAGTGCCAGCAACTGCTTCGGGAGGGGTCCTTCGACATCGTCTTCTACTACGAGGCCGGCCCCGACCAAGACGCGCTTGTCGAGGACTTGGAGTCGCTGGAGTACGTCGACCGCGTGACGCCCGTTCCCTGAACGGTGAAGCTTTTCCTCGCACTTCCGTAGACAGACTCCGACTGGACAGGCCCTGAGGACGGGATCCGACTCCGACCGTCGGCCGAACGGTGAGTCTCATCCGGGATGATCGGAGCGGAACGCGTACGGCCTCCGCTACTGGGAAGATACCGCCTCGGGGTCAAGCCACGAGGCACTCGGCCTGCTCCGCCTGTGGATACGTTTCGGCCACAAGACTCATGTACGGATGTCTATCTGCCACAAGAATTTTGTATAGATATTTATCGGCCACAAGGATTATATTCACACCTTTTTCAGATATCAATCTCGATATTTGCGAATCAACACTTATTGTCGAACGCACCCAGCGCTCGTGTATGTCAATAGAAAAGGCGGAGCAGACCCTCGATGACGCCGAGACCCACGAGGAAGACGACGTCGAGGAGGCGGCCCACGCGCTCGTGGAACTCCAGAGCGCCTCCGACGACATCGCGACGCGGACCGAAGAGATCGCCGCGCTCTCCCGAGAGCAGGCGGAGGGGATGTACGAGGTACAAAGCGAGGTATCGGACATGAGCGCGGCGGTCGAGGAGATCGCCTCCTCGGCCGAGGAGGTCGCAAACGAGAGCGAGCAGGTGAATCAGCTCGCCTCCGACGGCCGCTCGGCGGCGCGGGACACCCGCGCGGCGATGGAGCGCATCGACGACTCCTCCGAGGAGGTGGGCAATCGCGTCCGCAAGATCGACGACAGCGTCGAGGAGATCGACGAGATGGTCGCGGTGATCAACGACATCGCCGACCAGACGAACCTGCTCGCGCTCAACGCCTCGATCGAGGCGGCTCGTGCGGGCGAGGCGGGCGAGGGCTTCTCCGTCGTCGCCGAGGAGATCAAATCGCTGGCGGAGAAGTCCCAGCGCCACGCCGAGGAGATCGAAGAGCTCGTCGACCGCGTCCAGCGAAACACCGAGAAGGCGGTCGACGGATTGGACGACAACGAGGACGCCGTCGACGAGGGTATCGATCAGGTCGAGTCCACGCTGTCGCACCTCGAGGACATCGACGACTCGATCACGGAGCTCAACGGCGGCGTCGAGGAGGTCGCCCACGCGACCGACGAACAGGCCGCGAGCACCGAGGAGATCGCCTCGATGGTGGATCAGACCGCCGCGAACGCCGAGGAGATCAGCGACGAGACCGACGCCATCAGCGCCGCCGTCGAAGAGCAGGCGGCGATGGTCTCGGAGGTCAACGACGGCTTTCAGGAACTGCTGTCGGACGACGCATAACGCCGGACAGACTCGCTTCTTCCCCCGCGAACAGCCCGCTCCGAGACGCTTATGCGCCCGGGCCTCCGAACACGGCGTATGAGCGAGGCAGGCGCGGACATCGACTCGTTGGCGGAACTCGATCGCGCCGTGATCAACGCGTTCCAGGGCGGGTTCCCGGTCGTCGAACGGCCGTTCGAGCCCGCCGCGGCCGCCCTCCGCGACCGCGGCTTCGACGTGACCGCGACCGAACTCCTCGACCGGATCCGGAGACTCGACGAGCGGGGCGTGTTGAGCCGCTTCGGCGCGCTCGTGAACGCCGAGGAGATCGGCGGGGCCGCGACGCTGGTCGCGATGCACGCGCCGGAGGACCGCTTCGAGGCCGTGGCCGAGACGGTCAACGCCCACCGCGAGGTCGCGCACAACTACGAGCGCGAGCACCCGCATCTCAACATGTGGTTCGTCGTCAGCGTCGCCGATGAGGGCCGCGTCGGCGAGGTCCTCGAGGAGATCGAGACCGAGACCGGTCAAGAGACGTACAACCTGCCGAAACAGCGGGAGTTCCGCGTCGAGGCGAAGTTCCTCCTCGACGGCCCGATTCCCGACGGCGACGTGGACCTCTCGGGACTCGGGCCAGCGGTGACACCGACCGATCGGCGGGCGCTGACGCCCCTCGAGCGCGATCTGGTCGTCGAGATACAGGGCGGCCTCCCGATCACCGGGACGCCGTACGCCGACGTCGCCGACGCGATCGGCGCCGAGACGCCGTGGGTCGTCGAGACGGTCAAGCGCTTCGAGCGCGAGGGGAAGGTCCGCCGCGTCGGCGTCGTGCCGAACCACTACGCGCTCGGCTACACCGAGAACGGGATGACCGTCTGGGACGTCCCCGACGACGTCGTCGGGGAGGTCGGCCCCGCGGTGGCGTCGCTGCCGTTCGTCACGCACTGTTACCGGCGGCCGCGACACGAGGGCGTCTGGCCGTACAACTTCTTCGCGATGACGCACGGTCGGTCAGAAGCCGAGAGCGATCGCCGCATCGAGCGGGTGCGAGAGACGATGGCGGAGTACTGGGACGTCGCCGACGGCGACTGGGACTCGCTGTTCTCGACGCGGATCCTGAAGAAGACCGGAATCAGGCTCGAAGAGCGGGCCGCGGCGAACACGCAGTGAGCGCGGGACCGTCGGGAGAGCAGGCGGGGATCGACAGCGCCCACGAGGACAGCGCCCACGAAATCGCCAGCTCGTACGAGGAAAAAAGACACACGCGATGATCCCGCTGTATCACGACTTCACGGGCGAGACGGTGCTGATATTCGGCGGCGGAGCGGTCGGTGCGCGCAAGGCCCGCCGCTTCGCCGCCGAGGCGCGGGTCGTCGTCGTCAGCCCCGACTTCGGCGGCGAAGCGACGAACAGCGGCGATACGAGGGACACCCGTGACGTCGGCGACGATGCGCCGGACGACCGCGACTCAGCGTCTCGGCGGGACTTCGGCGACGCCGAGTTGGTTCGAGCGCGCCCCGGACCCGGGGACGTCGAAGCGTGGATCGAGCGTACCCGACCGGCGCTCGTCGTGGCCGCGACGGACGACGAGCGGGTGAACGACGCGGTCACGGCCGCGGGACGGGACCGCGGAGCGCTGGTCAACCGCGCCGACAGGAGCGCGGTCGAGCGGACGGGTGACGATGCGGGCCGGTCGGCGGACTCCGGCGTCGCTGACGTCGTGGTCCCGGCGACCGTCACCGACGGCGACGTCAGCGTCGCGATCTCGACCGGGGGGCGGAGCCCGGCGCTCGCCAAGTACCTGCGCGAGGAGATCGAGGAGACGATCGAGGACGCTGAGGCGATGGCGGCGCTGACCGCCGAGTTGCGCGCCGAGATGCGGGCCTCCGACCTCGATCCATCGACGCGTCGTGCGGCGATTCGAGCGGTGGTTCGAGACCCGCAGGTTTGGAAGGCTTTACGTACGGGGGTGTCCAATGCCCGGCAAGAGGCGACACGCGTGATACGGAACACGAGAGGAGGTGACCGATGAACGCAGGCGTGATCTGCGGGGCGCGCGTGTCCCACGACCGCGCGAGCGTCGACGAGATCGAGGCCGCGGCGGGCGAGGACGTCCGAGCGGTCCTCGAGGAGTTACTCGAACGCGACGGCGTCAGCGAGGCGTTCGCGCTCCAGACGTGCAACCGCGCGGAGGTCTACGTCGTCGCCGCCAACGTCGACGGCGGGCACCGCGCGCTCGACTCGGTTATGTCATCGGTTCGCGACGACGTCGTCATCGAGATGGGCCACGAGGAGAGCCTCCGGCACCTGATGCGCGTCGCCGCGGGGCTGGAGTCGCTCGTGATCGGCGAAGACCAGATCATCGGCCAGTTCAAGCGCGCAGTCGAGACCGCGCGCGGCGTCGGCGCGCTCGGCCCGACGCTGGAGACCGGACTGACGAAGGCGGTCCACGTGGGCGAGCGCGCGCGGACGGAGACGCGGATCAACGAAGGCGCGGTCTCGATCGGGTCGGCGGCCGCGCGCCTCGCCGAGCGCGAGGCCGGCCTCGACGGCTCCACGGCGCTCGTCGTCGGGGCCGGCGAGATGGGCACGCTCGCCGCCGCGGCGCTGGCCGACGCGGGCGTCGAGCGGCTGGTTGTCGCGAACCGAACGGTCCCGCACGCCGAGCACGTCGCCACCTCGGTCGACACCGAGGCGCAGGCCGTCTCGCTCGACGCGCTCGCGGACGCCCTCGGCGACGCGTCCGTCGTCGTGACCGCGACGAGCCGCCCCGACTACCTCCTCGATCCGACGGACGTGGTCGACGCCGGCGAGACGCTCGTCATCGACCTCGCGCAGCCGCGGGACGTCCACCCGGAGGCGTCGGCGGTCGAGGGCGTCGCCGTCCACGACATCGACGCGCTGGAGTCGGTGACGGCAGAGACCCGCGCGTCCCGGAAAGCCGCAGCCCGAGAGGTCGAGGAGATGATTGACGCGGAGTTCGACCGCCTGCTCGACGCCTACAAGCGCCGGCAGGCCGACGCCGCCATCAGCACGATGTACGAGGCGGCCGAGCGGGTGAAGGACCGCGAGGTCGACACCGCGCTCTCGCGGCTGGACGCCCGCGGGGAGCTGACCGACGAGGAGCGCGAGATCGTCGAGTCGATGGCTGACGCGCTCGTCGGGCAGTTACTCTCCGCGCCGACGAAGAGCCTCCGAGAGGCCGCCGCCGAGGACGACTGGTCGACGATACAGACGGCGATGGCGCTTTTCGATCCCGCGTTCGACCGCGGCGGCCGGGCGAAAGGCCACCTCGACGCCCTCGGGGGCCCCGAAGACGCGACGGGGATCGCCCGCGACGGGAACGAACAGGCCGCAGAGGAGCGGACCGGCGGGCGCGAACTCCCGCAATACGTCCTCGAAAGCGTCTCCGACGACTGACCGCTCCGCCGTCGGTGCGGTATCGGGAGGTCATCGGCCGCGGAATCGGGAGAAACGTTATGCGGCAGGCGGGCGATTTCCCGCCTATGGCCGAGCTACTATCCGACGACGAGGTTCGGGCGAGCCTCCCGAAGCGGTGGGAGCGGGACGGAGACGAGATCGTCCGAACCTACGAGTTCGACGACTACCTCGAGGGGATCGCGTTCGTGATGCACGTCGGCGAAGTCGCCGAGGAGGAGTTCCATCACCCGGAGATCCGCGTGGGATACGAGGAAGTAGAGGTGCGACTGACCAGCCACGAGGAGGGCGGGATCACCGAACAGGACATCCGCCTCGCGAACCTCTTCGACGCCGAGTACTGAACGCGGGACGACGATGGACGCCGCGTACGTGTTCCGGGTGACGGTCCGTCTCGAGACGGGTGCCGGCGTCAGCGTCACTCCCGAATCCGTCGAGACGGTCGTCGAAGTCGCTGCCGACCCGCCCGGAGAGGGTGAGTGGTTGCTCTTCCGCGACGCGCTCTGGCGGGGGGCGGTCGCCGACCAGCGGCACGCCCGCGAACTCGCCGCGGCGTGGCTCTCGGTCCCGATCGAGTCGGTGCAGTTCAGCGAACTGCGTCTCGACGAGGCGTACCGAGAGAAACTGGAGGAAGCCATCGCGTCGAACCCCGACGCGTTCGGCGGCGACCACCCACGTGACGTGCTCCACCGGCACCTCGGGTCGAGCATTCGCGTCGCCGGGGAGTGACGACCGCCGCGAGTCGACGGAGCGGCGATCGGCGTCGGTGAACTGCGAATCGATGTCGACGGATCGGTGGGGCGCACAGACCGACGAAATACACTTACGGCGGCGCGCCGTACCTCCGGGCATCCGATGGACGCCGACGAGTACGACGACGCCTACGACTTCTGGCTGTTCGACCTCGACGGGACGCTCGTCGACGCCGAGTGGTCCTACACCCGCGAGGTGTTCGACCGCGTCGGCGACAGACTCGGTCGGGCGTTCACCGACCGCGAGGCGGAAGTGATCTGGCACGGCCTCGGCGGCGCGCGCGACCCCCAACTGCGGGCGTGGGGGATCGACCCCGAGGAGTTCTGGCCGGCGTTCCACGCGGTCGAGGACCCGGCCGCGCGCGCGGAGGCGACGTACCTCCACGACGACGCCGCCGCGCTCGTCTCCGAACTCGTCGCGGGCGGAGTCCCCGTCGGCGTCGTCACGCACTGTCAGGCGTTCCTCGCAGACCCCGTCGTCGAGCACCTCGACGTCGGCGACTGGTTCGACTCGTTCGTCTCCTGTACGGCCGACACCGGCTGGAAACCAGATCCGACGCCCGTCCGCCACGCGATCGAGGGGCTCGGGATCGACCCCGCGAATCCCGGACGGGGCGTCCTCGCCGGCGACGGCGCGAGCGACGTCGGCGCCGCGTGGAACGCGGGGCTCGACGGGATCCACGTCGAGCGGCACTCGCCGACCCACCGGGGACACTGCGTGCTCGCGGACCACCGCGTCTCCACGTTCGACGAACTGTCGCAGGAAACGCTCGGCCTCGACGTCGCCGCCGACGGCGGCGTCGCGAGCGACGATTGACGGGGTCGGGCGGACTCGCTCTCGTGACACCGCTAGATCTCGTCACAACCGCCCGCGCTCGTTATAACCGCCCGTAGCCGGCCAGCGAGTCGAGAATGTCCCCGTTCTCCTCGATCGCCTCGAGCGCGGCCGCCAGCTCCTCGACGCCGGGCTTTGCCGTCCGTTCCGGGTTCGCGCGGACCCGTACTGACTCCTCTCCGAGCGCGACGAACCCGAGGCCGAGCGATTCGGCGGTCGCGCGGAGGCCGAGTCCGGCGTCGGCGTCCCCGCGGGCGACCGCGCGCGCCGGGCTCTCGAACCCCTTGGTTCCGATCTCGTAGCCGTCGATAGCGTCGACGAGGTCCCGCCGCGACGCGTCGCGATCGGTCGCCACCTCGTCGACGGCGGCCTCGAAGCTCGCGCGGATCCCGGCGTCGCGGCCGCGGTTCACGAACGCGAGGTCGCCGTCGACGAGGTCCGCGAGTCCGGTGACGCCCTCGGGGTTGCCGGCGGGGACGACGAGCCCCCACTCGCGCGTCCAGCCGCCGAGGTCGACGCTCTCGACGTCGCGCTCGGTCGGCCCGGCGACGAAGGCGACGTCCGGGACGCCGCCGCCGAGCCGACGGAGTCCCTCGCGGCTCCCGACCGGGAGGAACCGGGGGTTCTCGAGTCGGTCGAGCAGCCGCGAGAGCGCGGGGTCGTCCTCGCCGACGACCAGGAGCGTCGGCGCGCGCACGTCGGGCGAGAACAGCCGTACCTCGACCTCTTCACCCTTTCCGAGGTACTCGGTGTCGGGGTCGACCGCGACGACGCCGTCGGCCTCGACGAGCGAGGTCGTCGCGCCGGATCCCTTATCGACCGGGTAGACGAGCGTCTCGCCGCCCGAATCGGTGACGAGACCCGCGGGCATCAACCGGAGCCGACCCTCGCCGTAGCGCTCGCGGACGGCCATCTTCCCCCGGACGGTCGCGGTCTGCGGCTCCGGGAGGCCGGCGGCGTCGCGGATCGCGGGCGCGACGAACGTCCGGAAGATGGTGAGCGCCGAGACAGGGTATCCCGGGAGGCCGACGTAGGCGCTGTCGCCGAGCTCGCCGACGAGCATCGGCTTGCCGGGCTTGACCGCCACGCCGTGGAGCAGGAGGTCCCCCCGGTCCTCGATCACGCGATAGATGACGTCGACCGCCGAGGCGGAGGTCGACCCCGACGAGAGCACGAGGTCGCACTCCTCGGCGGCCTCGACGAGCAGGCGCTCCATCGCCTCGTAATCGTCGCCGGCGTGGGGGTACAGTGTCGCCTCGCCGCCCGCCTCCTCGACGCCCGCGGCGATCGTGTAGCTGTTGACGTCGTAGATCTCGCCGCGCTCGCTCCGGAGCTCCCCGCCCGGCCGGACGAGTTCGTCGCCGGTCGAGACGATGCCGACGGTGGGACGGCCCCGAACGGGCACCTCGTCGACGCCGAGCGCAGAGAGCAGGCCGATCTCCCGCGGTGTGATCCGCGTGCCCGGACCGAGCGCGCGGGCGCCGGCGGCGACGTCGGCGCCGGCGAGCATCACGTTGTCCCCGGGCGCGACCGCGGTGCGGACCGCGACGGCGCCGGCGCGCTCGTCGCCCTCAGCGAGCGCCTCGCCGCCCCGCTCGACCAGTTGCTCGGTCCGCTCGACCATCACGACCGCGTCGGCGCCCCCGGGCATCACCGCGCCGGTCGAGATCTCGGCCGCCTCGCCCGCGTCGACCGTCACGTCGGGTTCGCTCCCCGCGTGGACGGTGCCGACGAGGTCGAGTTCGACCGGGTCGGCCTCGTCGGCGCCGAAGGTGTCGCGCCCGCGGACGGCGTAGCCGTCCATACTCGCGCGGTCGAAGCCCGGCACGTCGAGGGCGGCGTCGATCCGCTCTTCGAGGACGCGACCGCGCGCGTCCGACAGCGGGACCGCCTCGTCGCCCGGAGCGAGATCGAGCGAGGCGATGGCCTCCCGGGCCGCCCCGGGGGTCGCGAGGTCGCGGAACTGCTTTCGGTCGGTCACGCTGACCACTCCCAGCGCTCGACGTCGACGGTCTCACCCGCGTCGAATCCCTCCCGCCCCTCGGGCACGACGACCCAGCCGTCGGCCAGCGCCACCGAAGAGAGGATCCCCGACCCCGACGCGCGCGTCGGCGTCGCGGTGGGGAGCGCGGGACTGTCGTCTGACGTGGCGGCGTCAGACGCGTCTCCGTCGCCGGAGCCGCGCTCTCCGTCGGCCACTCGGACGCGCGCGAACGTCCGCACACCGGGCTCGCTCGGGATCTTCCGCGAGAGTTCCGCCTCGACGGTCGGCGGCGGGTCGTCGGGGAGGTGGCCGACGCGCTTCACGAGCGGACGGAGGAACTGCACGGCGTTGACGATGGCGGCGACGGGGTAGCCCGGAAGCATCACCACGGGCGTGTCCTCGACGACGCCGAGCGCGACGGGGTGACCGGGCTTGAGCGCGACGCCGTGGACGAGCACCTCGCCGAGGTCGTCGACGACCTCCGGGATGAGGTCGCGGGCGCCGACCGAAGAGCCGCCGGTCGTCACGATCACGTCCTTCGTCAGGTCGCGCTGGATCGCCGCCCGGAGCGCGTGTTCGTCGTCGGTCACGACGTTGCGGTACGTCGGCTCGCCGCCCCAGCGGTCGACCAGTCTGGAGACGGTGAGCCCGTTTGTCTCGACCACCTCGCCGGGGCCGGGGTCCGCCTGCACGAGCTCTTCGCCGGTCGGGATCACGCCGACCGTCGGACGCTCGTAGACGGTCACGCGGTCGACGCCGACGGACTTCAGGAGGCCGAGGTCCGACGGTCGGAGGCGGTGTCCCGGCTCGAACAGCGTCTGCCCCTCGGCGACGTCCTCGCCGACGGGCGCGACGTTCTCGCCCCCCGTCACGGCGTCGAACACCTCCAGTTCGTCGCCGACGTGCTCGGCGTGCTCGATCATCACGACCGCGTCGGCGCCGTCCGGGAGTTCGCTCCCGGTGTGGACCCGGACCGCCGTCTCGGGGGCGACGGGCGTCTCCGGGACCGATCGCGGTTCGGCGTCGGCGACGCGGAGGACGCCCGGCGAGCGGTCCGAGGCGCCGAAAGTGTCGCTCGCGCGGACCGCCCAGCCGTCCATCGCCGACCGCTCGTAGTCCGGGACGGCCCGCGAGGCGGTGACGGGTTCGGCGAGCGCGCGGCCGTCCGCGGGGACGAGCGAGCGCCGTTCGGTTCGGTCAGTCGGCGTCGCGGCCTCGAGGACCCGGCGGCACGCGTCGGCCACGCGCGTTCGGTCCTTGAATCCGGCCGACCGACGGTCGTGCGCCGTCTCATCGGGGTCCGGGGAGTTCATACCGGAGGATGCGAGCGCGAGTACAAAAAGAACCGCGACGTCGGCGGACGCGGGAATTGTGACGGCGGCGAACGGGGACCGTGAGAGGGTCACGACACGCCGCCGTGGACGGGACGAGCGCGGCGGCGAAATCATCCGTTGAAGCTCTTGTGGCCGGCCGCTGCGGACCCAACCGCGGGCTTTTTCGACCCGCCGGCCCTACGGGAGGGTATGTCACCACTGCGGGACGCGCTTCGGGAACTGCCGGAGTCGGTGTTCGCCGACCTGCTGGAGTCCGAGGACGCGTACCTGATCGTCCTCGACCTCCCCGGTGCGACGGCCGAGACCGTCGACCTCCGGGTCGAGTGCGGTCGGCTCGTCGTCGAGGCGCGGCGCGAGAAGGACGTGCCGACGGCGTTCGAGTACGTCGACGAGTCGCGGCCGCTCTTTCTCGACGCCGAACTCCCGCTGCCGCCGGACGCGACCGGCGCCGGCGCGTCCGCGGAAGTCGACCGCGGCGTGTTCACCGTCCGCGTACCGAAGCGCGACGCCGCGCCCGAGCGATCGATTCCGATCACCGCGGCCGGAGACGACGCCTAACGCCCGGGTGGTCACGCTAGTGAACCTCCGCGCGTACTGGCGGTTCTTCCTCGTCGTCCGGCAGTTCTTTCCGCTGATCGTCGCGTACACGCGCGACCGACGGCGATACGTCCTCTTCGGGGGCAGCCGCACCGTCGACGCCGAGACGCGGGTCGAGCGCGCCGAGATCCTGCTGGAGTCGCTGCTGACGCTCGGACCGACGTTCATCAAGCTCGGCCAGCTCCTCTCGACGCGGCCGGACATCCTCCCGCCGGAGTACATCGACGTCCTCTCCAGCCTCCAAGACGACGTCCCGCCGGCCCCGTGGGAGGAGTCCGAGCCGGTCATCGAGGACGAGCTCGGGCCGGTCGAGGACGTCTTCGAGGACTTCGACCGCGACCCGATAAGCGGCGCGAGCCTCGGCCAAGTGTACACCGCCCGGTACGACGGCGAGCCCGTGGCGGTGAAGGTCCGCCGGCCGGGGATCGAGTCGCTCGTCGAGGCCGACCTGCGAGCCGTCCGGTGGTCGCTGCCGGTCGTGAGGCGGTTCATCGGGCAGGGGCGCGCGTTCTCGCTCGAGAACCTCGCCGACGAGTTCGCGAAGACCATCCGCCAGGAGATGGACTACAGCCGCGAGAAGCGGATTCTCGACGAGATCCGGGCGAACCTCGCCGACAACCCGAAGGTCACCATCCCGCGGTCGGTCCCGGCGTGTTCGGGTCCCCGCGTCCTCACGATGGAGTACCTCCCCGGGACGAAGATCAACGACGTCGAGGCGCTGGACCGAAAGGGAATCGATCGCACCGCGCTGGCGACGACGCTCCAGCGCGTCTACTTCGAGATGATCATCAACGACGGCGTCTTCCACGCGGATCCCCACCCCGGGAACCTGGCGGTCACCGACGACGGCGAGATCATCTTCTACGACTTCGGGATGTCGGGGACGGTCGACCCGCACGTCCAAGAGAAGATCGTCGACTTCTACGTCGCCGTCGCGAACCAAGATATCGACGGCATCCTCGACACGCTCGTCGAGATGGGGACGCTCTCGCCGGACGCTGACCGGCGGGTGATGGGCGAGGTGATGGAACTCGCGATCGCGGACGCGCGCGGCGAGGACATCGAGCAGTACCGCGTCCAGCAGATCATCGAGCAGGTCGAATCGACGATGTACGAGTTCCCGCTGCGCCTGCCGCGAAACCTCGCGTTGATCCTCCGCGTCGCGACGGTCGTCGAGGGCGTCTGCGTGACGCTCGACCCCGAGTTCGACTTCATCGCCGTCGCGACCGACTACTTACAGGAGGAGGGCTACTACGAGGAGACGGCCCGGCAGTTGCTCGAATCGGGGAGCAGACAGGTCCAACAGACCTCACGCGCCCTGTTCGAGGTCCCGCCGAAGCTGAATCGGACGCTCGACCGCATCGAAAACGAGAACCTCACGGTCAACATCCGGCTGAAGGGGGAGGGCGGGCCGATCGACCGCCTCGCGCGACGGGTCGTCTACGCCCTCTTCGTCGCCGTCGGCGCGCTCTCGACGGCCATCCTGTACGCGTTCGACGGGACGAGCGTGCTCCCGGCGGTCGTCGCGGCGTCGCTCACCGTCCTTCCCCTGATCGGCCTGTACCGCTCGTTCCGCGCGAAGCGCGGCATCCGGGCGCAGCCGCAGTTCACCAGACAGAGCATGCGGGACCGGCGCAGACGGGAGTAGCGGACGCGGCCTCGATCGGATCGCCGCTCGCGGGGGCCGCCGATCGCCGAGAGCTCCGCTGGCCGCGCTCCACCGGTTATCACGGTTGAATATTTGATACGTACGTTTATTCGTGATGCGGAACGACCGAGGGGTATGACGCGGTGGCGGTCCGTCGCGGCCGGGTTCGCGCTCGCGGCCTGTAGCGAGGCGCTCGTCTTCGCGGCGACCGGGCGGGTGACGCTCGTCGGCGGCCTCGCGGGGAGCGCGCTCGCGGGGTATCTCGCCGGCGGGCGACCGGAGGACGGGGCGTGGCACGGCCTCCTGACCGCGATGGCGTGGGGGATCGTGCTCATCCCGGGGCTGGTCGCGCTCTCGGTCGTGACGGACGCGCCGCTGCCGTTTCCGATCGAGTTCCTCCTGCCGCTTCTGGACAGCGCCGGCGAGGCGACGGCGGTGATCCTGCTGAGCGCGAGCCTCCCGAACGTCGCCGCCGGGGCCCTCGGGACACTAACGAGGCGGCAGGACGACCCCTCAGCGGGCGGCGACGCCACCGTCCGTCTGTCCGACGAACGGCCTCGACAGGGGGGCACCGACGGCGATCCGGAGGAAGCCTGATCGGCGCCCACGCGCCCGACAGCGACGTCGGCGCGCACCGGAGACCCCGTCAGCGCGACCGTATGGCCACGTCCGCGCGAGCCGGAGACCTCGCTTAGCCGAGGGCACGGGCCGTTTCCAAACCGTTTATACCGACCACACGTCAATCCGGACGTATGCCGAAAGAGCAGAAGCAGGTCCGCGATCTGCAGGAAGGCAGTTACGTGATGATGGAAGACTCCCCGTGCAAGATCAACGCCTACAGCACGGCCAAGCCCGGTAAACACGGCAGCGCGAAGGCCCGTGTTGAGGGCCGAGGCGTCTTCGACGGCAAGAAGCGCTCGCTGAGTCAGCCGGTCGACGCGAAGGTGTGGGTCCCGATCATCGAGCGCAAACAGGGACAGGTCGTCTCCGTGACCGGCGATGACGCCCAGATTATGGACCTCGACACCTACCAGACGTTCACGATGCGCATCCCCGAGGACGAGGATCTCAACCCCGACGACGAGATCGAGTACCTCGAGTACGAGGGTCAGCGGAAGATCGTCTGATCGAGATGTTCCCCGGGGCGACCGCATCGCGTGCCGACGCCGCGTACGTCGTCGCGGGCGCTCCGCTGGATATCTCGACTTCGTTCCGACCCGGGACCCGCTTCGGTCCCGAGAGAATCCGGCGGTTCGCCCGGCCGTTCGACGACTACGACCGGCGGACCGACCTGCGTTTTTCGGAGTGTTCCGTCCACGACCACGGCGACGTCCGCGCGTGGGACGACGCCGCGGAGTACCTCGCGTGGCTCGCGGGCGAACTCCGCGACGTCGTCGCGGACGATGCCGTGCCGCTGCTTCTCGGCGGCGAACACACCGTCACCGCGGCCGGCGTCGAGGCCACCTCGCCGGAGGTGTTCGTCTGTCTCGACGCCCACCTCGACCTCCGCGAGGTCTACGACGGCAACGAGCACAGCCACGCCACCGTCACGCGGCGGATACTGGACGGGCTCGGCGACGAACGCGCCGAAGACGGCGAACGCGCCAGCGCGGGCGTCGAGGAGGCGGTCGTTCTCGGCGCTCGAACGGGTTCGCCCGAAGAGTGGGAGCGAGCCGACGCCGACGACGTGACCGTCGTTCCGCCCGAGGACGTCGCCGACTTCGACCTCGGCGCGCATCTCGATGGCCGCAGCGCGTACCTCAGCCTCGATATCGACGCCGCCGACCCCGGGTTCGCGCCGGGGACGGGAACCCCGGAGCCGTTCGGCCTGACGCCGCGGGAACTCCGCGGCGTCGTCCGCGCCGTCGCGCCGCTAGCGGTCGGCTTCGACGCCGTCGAGGTGAACGACCGAGACGACGGGCAGGCGGCGTCGCTGGCGGCGAAGCTCGTCCGGGAGTTCGTCTTCGCGCACGCGGACCGATAGCATCTGACTCTCGGCGCCGTCGAGGCACTGTCGGCCCCGTCCGTACCCTGCCGACGCCGTCATACAGATACAAGCATCCGGCGTCCCTCGCCGAAGGTATGCAACTCCCGACGCTCGCCGAGCGACTCGACGATCGACTCGACACCGCCGCCTACGCCGAGGTCGACGCCAGCGCGAACGGCCTCCAGATCGGACCCGACGGGGCGTCAGTCGACCACGTCGCGTTCGCCGTCGACGCGGCCGCGGCGACGATCGACGCGGCCGCCGACGCCGGTGCCGACCTCCTCGTGACGCATCACGGGCTCGTCTGGGGCGGGCTCGAGCGCGTGACCGGCCGCGAGTACGAGAACGTCGCGGCGCTCGTCGAGAACGACCTCGCGCTGTACGTCTCGCATCTCCCGCTGGACGGCCACGAGACCCTGGGGAACGCCGCCGGGGTCGCCGACTACCTCGACCTCCACGAGGAACGCGAGCCGTTCGGGTCGTTGGGGCCGGTGACGATCGGACAGCGCGCGAGCACGTCCGAGCCCCGGACCGTCGAGGAACTCCGCGACCGACTGTCGAGACTCGACACGGGCGGGCGCGACCCTCGGGTGCTCGATTTCGGGCCGGAGACGATCCGCGACGTCGCCATCGTCACCGGGTCCGGCGTCGACTGGCTCGGGGAGGCGCTCGACGCCGGCGTCGACGCGCTCGTCACGGGCGAGGGCAAACAGCAGGTGTACCACGAGGCGCTCGAGGCGGGCGTGAACGTGTTTCTCGCCGGCCACTACGCGACCGAGACGTTCGGCGTCGAACGGCTCGCGGACCTCGTCGCCGAGTGGGGCCTCGAGACGACGGTCCTCTCGCACCCGACGGGGCTGTGAGCGGCTCCGCCGCATCGGTCGCCGCGACGCGGACCGCGGTGCATAACCGGACGGACGTCACAGGTGCCAGTATGACCGGTGAGACATCCGAAGACGACGCGGGAGGCGTATCCGGTAGCGAGAGCGAATCCCGAGACGACAGCGCCGACGACCACCACGCGCCGCACCGCGAGGAGTTCCACGAGGCGCCGATCGGACACGCGCGGGTCCGCGGCGGGATGACCGTCGGCGAGCTCGCCACCGAGTACGGGAAGGCGGGGATCGGCGCGGCCACGGTCGACCGCGCAGTCGACGTCTACGCGGAGATGCTGGCCCGCGAGGACGTAACGAACTTCTTCGGCCTCGCGGGGGCGATGGTCCCCGGCGGGATGCGGGCGATCGTCGCCGATCTGATCCGCGACGGTCACATCGACGCCTTGGTGACGACCGGCGCGAACCTCACGCACGACTCCATCGAGGCCGTCGGCGGCAAGCACCACCACGGGCGGGCGGAGCCGCACGATCCGCACCCGGCCGCGCCGGACGCCGAGCCGACGGGCGAGACGGCCCGGGAGCACGACGAGCACCTCCGCGACGAGGGCGTCGACCGGATCTACAACGTCTATCTGCCGCAGGAGCACTTCGCGCTGTTCGAGTCGCACCTCCGCGAGAACGTCTTCCCCGAGGTCGAGCGCCGGGTATCGATCCAGGAGTTCACCGCCGAGCTCGGGCGAGCGAACGCCGAGCAGAACCGGGAGCGAAACGTCGACGAGGACGCCGGCATCGCCGCCGCGGCGTACGAGCACGACGTCCCCATCTACTGCCCGGCGATTCAGGACTCCGTGCTTGGCATCCAGTCGTGGATCTACTCGCAGACCTCCGAGTTCGGACTGGACGCGCTCGGCGATATGACGCACCTCTCGGACCTGGCGTTCGGCGCCGACCGCGCCGGCGCGATGGTCGTCGGCGGCGGCGTCCCGAAGAACTACGTCCTGCAGACGATGCTGACGATTCCCGACGCCTACGACTACGCCGTCCAGCTGACGATGGACCCCGACCACACCGGCGGGCTCTCGGGCGCGACGCTCGATGAGGCGCGCTCGTGGGGGAAACTCGAGAAGTCGGCGCGGAACGCCACCGTCGTCGGCGACGCGACCGTCACGCTCCCGCTCGTCGTCGCCGCCGCGCGGGAGCGGGCGGCACAGCAGACGCACTGATACTGATTGTTCTCGTCTCTTACCGGTGCGCGCCGCCGACGGGGCGGCGCACACCGGTGGATAGCGAGAACAAACAGTATGACCCGGCGCTCGACCGGTCCCCGCGGCTCCCAACTCCGCGCACGGGCCCGTTCGAGAGGTCGTGACACGAGCCCGCGAAGCCGTAACACGGAACGGATATACGCCCCCGTCCGCTTTCGAAGGTATGGACTACGCCGACTCCCTCGACCGGGCGATGGAAACGCTCCCGGAGCGAAACGAAGAGCAGTCGCGGCTCAGAATCCCGGATCCCGCCGGCGAGACGGACGGGGCGTTCACCCGCCTGACGAACCTCGGCGACATCGCCGACGCGCTCGGCCGCGACGTCGAACACGTCCACCGAAACATCCAACGCGAACTGGGGACGAACGGCCAGCTCGAAGGCGACCGCGCCCGATATAACGGCTCGTTCACCGTCGCGGACTTCGAGGCCGCCATCGACGAGTACGTCGCCGAGTACGTCACCTGCACCGAGTGCGGACTGCCCGACACGCGCTTGGTCACCGAAGACGGCGTCGACATGCTCCGCTGTGAGGCCTGTGGGGCCTTCCGTCCCGTCGCGAAGCGCGCCGCCAAGACCCAGTCGCAGTCTGGCCCGGCGATCGAGGAGGGCAAGACCTACGAACTGGAGATCACCGGCACCGGCCGCAAGGGCGACGGCGTCGCCGAGAAGGGCAAATTCACCGTCTTCGTCACCGGCGCCCAGGAGGGCCAGACCGTCCGCGCGATCGTCGAGCGAACGAGCGGGACGCTGGCGTTCGCCCGGGTCGTCTAGTCGGCACCGACGTCTCCGAACGTTCTTTGATTTTCCGCGCGTAGCGGCAGTCGGCCGATGACGACGGGACCGCTCCGAGCCGGGGTGGCGCTCGGCGACGACGACCCCTATGAGTTCCGAGGCCAACGATTTTTGATGGTAGAGGACGAATGTGAACTACCCTACCCTACTCGCTCCCGGCTGACGCCGTTCGCTCCTTGAGGGTAGGGCTTCCTGCTTCCACGACGCGCTTTGCAGACACGGAGGTGTCCACAGGGAGCGCACTCTCCACAGGCGTTCGTTCGGAGTGTCCCACTCCTACATCTTGTATACCGCGAGAAAGGATGTTCCACGCCGCGTTCGCGTCCCTGTCTGCCTCGAACCCGCAGGCGGGACAGGAGTGTTCACGGACCCACAACGGCTTCTCCGTCGAAACGCCGCACGACGCGCACTCTTTCGTCGTCCCTCTCGGGTTGACTGCCACGAAGTGCGTCCCCTCTCTCTCACATTTGTATTCGAGCAACGAGAGGAACGTCCGCCACGCCGCAGAGGCGGTGTTGCGGCTGTTCGACGGCGACTCCATCATCCCCTTCACATTCAGGTCTTCGACCGCCACGAGATCGTACTCCCGAGCGTAGTACGTCGAGAGTTTGTGTAGGAAGTCGCCGCGCTTCCGTCGAAGGTCGGCGTGACACTCTGCGACCCGTCGCCGTTGCTTCTCGTAGTTCCCAGAACCGTGTTGCTTCCGCGAGAGCTTCCGTTGCTCGCGCTCCAAGCGTTTGCGTTCGTCGGAGAGCTCGAGCGACCCGACTGCCGTGCCGTCGGTGTCGTGGGCGTACGTGAGTATCCCAACGTCGATGCCGACGCACTTCTCGGGATTCTCAGGCGGTCTGGGCGGTTCACGGTCCATTTGGACACCGAACGTGGCGAACCACTCGCCCGTCGGTTCCTTCTTGACTGTGACCTGCTTGAGTGTCGCGTCGTCGGGGGTGGCGCGGTGGAGCCGAATCGGTATGTCCGCGAGTTTCGAGAGTGACAGCACAGTCTGACCGCCCTTCTTGTCGAGCTTGAAGCCAGACTGACTGTACGTGAAACTGCGGAACTCCCGTGGCGGCTTCCACTTGAGTTGCCCGACGCCGTAGCCGTTCTCCTTGAGTTTGGAGAGGCCTTTGAGGTTGTCGAACAGCCGTTCTACGACGGTTTGGAGAACCTTTGAGTACACGTCGGAGAGGTCATCCCACCACTCCTTGAGGTCGGGAAGTTCCGACCGAAGCGTGGTCATAGACGGCAGTTCGTCGTGTTCATCTTGGTACTCGTTGAGGCGGTAGAGCGTGTGGTTATACAGTTGCCGACAAATATCGCGGTGGCGGTCCAACTCCTCGCGGTGGGCGTCGGACGGCTTGAGTCGGTACTTGTAGGCGTAGTACATCAGCTCTCCCGCTGGTCTTCGACGTACTGTTTCAGCACATC
>NZ_JBQWLT010000015.1:0-44992 GCF_052545375.1 Halobellus sp. GM3
GCAGGTCTGCGAGCATCTCTGGATAAGATACTCAACGACCTGCTCGTTCCTCAATCTACGCTAACTAGACAGTGCCGCGTGATCAAAGACCTACTACTAAGACCAAGGTACGTTGAGCACCCTTTCCTCCGTGAGTTTACAGCGGCAACGAGGGGTGTGTCTGTACCCACTCGAGTGTACTGACGACGTTCTGTGGAACTGAAGCGAGGTACTCACTTCAAGAACGAGGGAGTTCACGACCGATCGTTTGAATTGCCGCCAATAGCTGCGTACTGGTGAACGTTTACAGCGGCAACGAGGGGTGTGTCGGCTTGGTCTCTCTTGATTACGGCGAGGTCTCGTGCTGGTCGTGGGAGCGTGCTACTAGATCCGAGCTTTCTGAGTCTGCCCACTCATTAACCAACAATTCCAATACTTTCGTCTGTGCTGTTGGTTAAGACTATCCTACGGATACAGAAGGACGATTGAAGCGGATATCTGTTTAGTGGTTCGAACCCCCCGGTACCGATACATACCGGTATGCGACTATAAGGATCTGTATTAGCCCCTGAGAGCTTCGACAGGCGGGTCGTTCGCGGCCTTCCAGGCGGGATACAGCCCGCTCAGCATGCTCGCGACCACCGCGAAACCGAACCCGAGCACAAGATACCGGACGCTCGGCCAGGCGAGCACGAGCGTCGGATCGCCTGCGAGCACCTCGAACACGGCGAAACCGACTGCAAGCGAGGCGAGCGCGCCCACGAACCCGCCGATCACGCCAAGGAACATCGCCTCTGCGAGGATCATCCGGAGCACTTCCCCGCGACGAATACCCACCGCGCGGAGAACACCAATCTCGCCGCGGCGTTCGATCGTGCTCATCAGCATCACGTTGAGGATGGCCACGCTGGCGACGACCAGCGAGATAGAGCCGATGCCGAGCAGCGCGAGGTTGAGCGTGTTCAGGAACGAGCCGATGCTCTCCTGGGCGCTCGCGAAGCTCGTAATGCTCAGCACCTCGTCGTCGTCCTCGTTGAAGCGCGCCTCGAGGCGGTCTGCGATCGCCTGGGCCTCGTCGCCGTCCGCGGCGATGACCGTCACCGAATCGTAGTACTCCTGGTCGGCGAGTGCCGACAGCGGCAACACGAGTTCGTTCCCGCCGGGACCGAAGCCCCCTTCAGCTTCGATGAACCCTCGAATGCGGTACAGCTGACCGTCGTACTCGACGGGATCGCCGAGTTCGTACCCGAGCTGCGTCGCCGTACTGTTACTGAGCAGCGCCCCGGAGTGGAACCGGTCGGGGTTGTCGCCCGCCGAGACGGTGTACATCGCGCTCGGTCGCGTCATCGCGGTCACGCTGACGAACGCCTCCCGACCGTCCCGCGTCGAGAGCGTCGTCTGGTTCGTTTTCTCCGGGACGACCGCGGCGTCGCCCGCGACGGAGCGAATCTCCTCGACCTGCTCGTCGGTGATGCCGTCGCTGTCGCTGTCGGGACCCGAGGAGATCATCACCTCGTTCGTGAGGCTGCCGAGGTCCGCCGTCGCCTGCTGCTGGAGCGCCACGCCGGCGATGCCGAGCGACGCGATGGCGACGACACCGATGACGATGCCGAGCGTCGCGAGCGCCGTCCGGATCCGGTTCCGCCCGAGGTTGCGCCAGGCCATCTGCACGCTGGGAACCCGCCACAGCAGGTCGGTGACGCTCACGGCTGAATCTCCCCGTCGACGAGTCGGACGACCCGGTCGGCGTACTCGAGGAGCTGTTCGTCGTGCGTCACGGCGACGATCGCGATATTCTCGATCTCTTTAAGCCGTGTCAGCTCATCCAGAATCGTGCGCCCGGTGTCCTGATCCAGGTTCCCCGTGGGTTCGTCCGCGAGCAGGATCTCCGGCTCGTTGATCAGCGCCCGCGCGATGGCGACGCGCTGCTGTTGCCCGCCGGACAGCTGGCTGGGCGTGTGATCGAGCCGGTCGCCGAGTCCGACGCGCTGCAGCAGGTCTACGGCCCGGTCGCGTCGGTCGCAGGAGGTGTCCCACATCGACGGGAGTTCGACGTTCTCGGTCGCGGTGAGCATCGGCAGCAGGTGGAACGACTGGAAGACGAACCCGATCCCCGAGCGGCGCTCCTCGGTGAGTTCGTCCTCGGTAAAGTCGGTCACGTCGCGGCCGTCGAGCCGGACGGTGCCCGCCGACGGCGTGTCGAGGAGGCCGACGAGGTTGAGCATCGTGCTCTTCCCGGAGCCGGAGGGACCGATCACCGTGACCATCTCGCCGCGCTCGGCGCGGAAGTCGACGCCCTTCAGCGCCTCGATCACCTCCTGTCCGCTCCGGTAGCGCTTGACGACGCCGTCGAGTTCGACGACGGTCATCTCCCCCGCCATCGATAGACGCCGAAACCGACCACGAGGACGAGGGCCGCGGCGATTCCGATCGCCGTCAGCGGGAGGCCGCCCGAACCGCCGGGACTGTTCGGACCGTCGTCCGGCCCGCCCTCGCCGCCCGGCATTCCGCCGGGACCGGCCGCGACCGACGAGGCGGCGTCGAGGCTCACCTCCTGGGTCGTCGTCACGCGCTCGTTGTCGACGATGTAGGAGATCTCGATCTGGACCGCGGACGCCGACGACTCCGTCTGCGCGGTGAGCTCGAACGTGGCGAACTCGCTGGCGTCGATCGCGCCGACGAAGTACTCGCTCGACGGCGGCGCGGGCGTCACTCCGTCGGTCTCCTGGACGCGCACGAGCACGGATTCGGCGTCGGTGCCGCCTAGGTTCGCCGCGTCGCCCTGGACGGTGACGCCGCCGCCGGTCCGGAGCGCCTCGATGCCGGTAAGCCGGACCTCGCCGGGAATCTCGGTCTGGTCGTCCAGATCGACGGTGAGCGACGTGGTGTGGTTCTCGCCGGCCGCCGCGTACTCGGCGGTGAACCGCACCGTTTCAGAGGACACGTCCCCGGTGTCGAAAACCGTCGTCTGGTTCGACTTCGGCGGGACGTCGAAGACGAACTTCCGGTCGATGGTCTCGCCGTCGACGTCGGCCGTTATCTCGACGTCCGTGAGGTCGGCGTTGCCGAAGTTAGTCAAAGAGACCGCGGTCGTGCTCGATCCCTCGTCGGACGCCCGCGTCGACAGTTGCGCCTTCACGTTCGGTTCGGTCACCTCGATATACACCGGATACGTGTAGGAATGGTAGTTCCCGTCGTCATCCTGGACGACGAGATTCACGTCCAGGCGCCGCTCGCCCGCGCTCTCAAAGGTGGTCGAAATCGGAATCTCCATCGATCCGCCGGGGGCGATCGAGCCGACGTCCTCAAGGCGGGCGAACTCCTCGGCCGTCCCGGGCGTTCGGATGTAAAGATCCCTGACGTCTACAGTCGTGTCGCTGTTCTCCAAGTTCGCGATCGTCGCCTCGATCGTCACTCGCTCTCCGACGTTCGGATCGGTCGGATTCACCGTGACGGAGGACATTTGTACGGCCGGATTCGCGGCCGACGCGGTCATCGCGGTGCCGCCCGAACCGCTCAGGAGGACGATACACGCGAGTAACAGTCGTGTGGAGGGGGACCAGTTCACACCGGGCTTACGGGTCGCCCGCACTAAATGGTAGGGTATCGACGGCTCTGCTGGTTAAGATTATCCGCTCTTTGTAGGTATGATTCATATTCAGCCACGGTTCGGTAGGATGCTTCGCCAGTTCGATATACCTCGTCGGCACATCCCTCGATTGACGCTAGCTGTCTTCGAGTTGTTGTTCAGCTATTGAGTCGCGCATCAGAATCTGTCCACTATATTAACCAACAATTCTATTACTTCCGCCTGTGTCGTTGGTTAAGCCGAGGTGTCACTGATGTCCTACGAGCCGCCAACTCCACCGACAGAACTTCCCAACGAGACCGTTACGACGCTCCAGCAGTACTCGCCTGACCCGAGAGGGTATCGGCGTAGGATGTCGAAATCAACCGGCAACACAACTATACAGTAAACTAGCCAAGTATCCGGGTGTATGGCAGATGGCGATCCAGGACCCGAGAATCCGCTTTCGCCGTACTATCCCTCGGAAGTCCCGTCTATTCCGGGGAACGGTCGGCGATGGTTTGCTATCTTCCTTGCACTGGTACTTCTCAGCGGAGCAGCCTTTCAGCTCCTCTCCCTGCTCTCCTCGTTGTGACCCCGGTATTCACAACGTCTTCATCGTTACAGCACGCCTGCCACGAGTCTTCGTAAGCGAACGAACACTCCGGCCGACCACACCAGATGATGGTGATCGGCCCACGAGCGTTCATCGACAGCATCTACCCAAGCTATACAAATTCCGCTTCGAAACCAGATACCGATGGCTACCTCTATCTCTCACCCTATCGATTCGTCGGTGGACGAATCGTTGACGGACCGGATAGAACGGGGTTCGTTTCTGCTGGGTATGCTCGGCGTACTGGGCTTTCTCGAGTATCTGCAGTTCGTCCACGAGGCCTTCGAGCTCGCACAGTTGTTCTACCTCTTCTTTTTGCTCTTCCTCGTCCCGCCCGGTCTCGTCGTACTGAGTGGGCTCCGAGATAGTGTTCGCTCCCTGTACCACCGCCTGACCGGAGAACGACCCGAGACGGAGTCATATTACGCTGACGACGATCCGCGCCACTGGATCGAGATGGCATACGAACCGGGGGCTCTCAAGAAACTCCAGATCCTGCTGATCCTCGTCCATCCGAACATCGCGGTTCGAGGTATCTTCCAAGTAGCGGGGGCTATCGTGGCGCTCGTCAGGCATGGGAGCCAGCTTCCTCGCCCCGAGACGTACGAATCCACTGTCGAGTATCGGCTCCCGTTCGATGGGGAGTGGACCGTCGTCAACGGGAGTCCGGACAAACGATACTCCCACTCGTGGTTCCCGGTTCGACAGCGATACGCCCACGATTTCGTCATCACGGACGAAGACGGACGGACACACGACGGCAGCGGCGGGCTCGACTCGTTTTACTGCTTCGACGAACCGATCCTCGCCCCGGCTGACGGCACGGTCGTTCGTGCAAAAGACGGCCATCGCGACCACCATCGTACGACTGGCTGGATCGATCCGCTCCAGTACCGACTGGCTGGCAACTACGTCGTCATCGAGCACGCTGACGGCGAGTACAGCTTTCTCGCTCATCTCAAGAAGGGAAGCGTCCGCGTTACACCCGGAGAACACGTCGAGCGGGGACAGGAGATCGGTCGCTGTGGCCATTCTGGAAATTCGAGTGAACCCCATCTTCACTTCCACGTTCAGGACCACCGGATACCATACGTTGGAGCGGGGCTTCCAGTCCAGTTCGTTGCCGCGACGGATCACCCCGAACTGGCCCGAAACGAGCGGGCGAAGACGTATGTCCACTGCGGACAGACCGTGACGTCCAACCTACCACCGGACGTGTGAACACGAACGGCTGGATAGCGATACGGGGGCTACTGCCGGGGGACTGCATCGAGCAGAACCGAACCTCGACGCGACGGTCGAAACAACTACCGGACCGGGAGGACGAGCCCGTCGTATGAACCCGTACGTGGTGCTCGGGACGGCAATTCTCGCGGAGGTCATCGGGACGACGTCGCTCAAACTCTCGCAGGGATTCTCACGCCCGCTGCCGAGTCTGGGCGTCCTCGTGGGGTACAGTGCCGCGTTTTACTTCCTCTCGCTTGCGCTGGAGGATCTGCCGGTCGGTGTCGTCTACGGAACGTGGGCCGCACTCGGGATCGTCGCCATCGCGGCTATCGGCGTCGTCGCCTTCGACGAGCCGGTCGATCTCGCAGGAGTCGTGGGTATCGGTCTCATCATCGCCGGTGTGTACTGCCTCAACGTCGTCTCCGGGATGTCCACTCACTGAACGGTCCCGTCTCACTCGCCCACGTTCTGGAGCAGATCGATACCACGGAAGGAGGAAAGACTAGCTCTGTTACGATCATCAGTGAGTTACAGGTCTGACCGGTCGCTAACTCGGATGCAGGCCCGCCCACCATCTCGGGTGCTTCGCTTTATTGAGGAAGTAGTTTCAGCAACGTGCCCTCGTGGCTTCGTCCTCTTCTACGAAGTAAGTGAGAGCGCGTACGTTCCAAGAATCATCAGTCCAGCAATCGTAAGCCAGACTGCCATCAACTCATCTCGAACAATGTGTGATGTGAAGCTATCCCCAAGGATCGCCCCCATCGGTGCGAGAATCAGTGCTAGCGTGGCTACATAATGGGGATTAATATTGGAGAGCGCTCCTGTCTGCGGGTTCTGAGTCATGAGACCAAAATCGAGTGTCAGTACGAGCACGTTACCGAAAAGAAGGTCGGTATCGATCAAGTTCTCATATTCCAGTAACTGAATGGAACCTGCGGCGAGCGGGCGTTCCACGGAAACCAGGCGTCTACAGCGAAGCCCAAAACAGTAAATAGAACCGGTAGACACTGCCGAATCCCGAGAAAACACTCTTCGAGTGGAGCATGGATCTGTGACACCGTGGGGTAGGGACTCGAGACGAGTGCTGCCCGAATTCGGTAGTTAGAATACCGGACGAAGTCCAAACCGCCCGGACGTACGGTCGAGAGCAACTCTCAGTAGTGTTTCACCGAGTGTGATCACCAGCGTAACGCCCAAGAGCAGTGGCCAGACGGTCAGGTACGACGAGAGAGGGTGAAGGTGTGCCCCGTACAGCCACTGATACACCGTATTCCCCAGTATCCAGAGCGTTACGAGCGGTGGGGTGAGGAGTGAGAAGCGTGCGAACAGATACAGGGGTACGGCGGCCGTCAGAAACATCCCGAGCCAGGCATATCCCAACGCGATTACTGCCACAATTCCACGACCGGAGATGGAAACACCTGACGAGAAGAGCCACGACAAAACAAGGATCGAGTACACGATGCCGCCGATAATCACGACGACGGGCCTCGTTCGGCGGATTGTGAGTTCGGAGTGGAGGGGCATAGGGCGTATAATCATCGATCAGCACACGGGTAGTTGATGCTGTCGTCCGTGGCGTGTGTACTCCTCGAGACGGGAAGGGACAGTGTACTCCGTACAACCATCTCGAATCGATTCTCGTCGTCGGTCGGAGTACCGAGTCACATCGAACCTGTTCAGGGGTCCGCTCATCAAGAGTTCACGTCAGCCCGGTCGTCGCGCAACGACACTACAACTGACGTGACGAGTCCGTGAGGCTTGAATATCCGGTCTACGTACACACCTTCCGTGCCCTCCAATCGGTTCGACCGTTCCCAACAGTATTCGGTTATGTGGTACCGATGAGACGTCGTGACTTCCTCGCAGCAGTCGCGTGTGGAACCGGAGTGCTGTCCGGGTGTTCGACGACCTCCGGTCCTGTTCGTGACCCGAGTCCGACGCCCGAGCCAACACCGCCACCGGACGTGAACACCCTCACTGAGGAAAAGTCACTACCGACCCCGGATGACGTCTCGGAGGAGGCGGCCGCGCTCTCGTTCGTCGAGACACACGAACGGCGGTACGTCTACAACGAACTCGTCGACGGGTTCGGAACTACCCAACCCGCCACCGATATCACTGTCGAGTCCACGGACGCTGCCGTGGTGTACACTACTGACGAGGGGTATTACCTCTTGTCGACGTGTCGTGGCTCCGCACAGTACTACGACCCGGACGGCTCACCGCGGCGCGCAGGGAGAAACGCCGCCAGCGTCGCCCACTTCGTCGGGTCGGATACTCACCGACGGATTCCGTTCAACGCCTACCGGTGTGCGGAGCCGGTCGTCACCGACGCCGATGAGGGGGACGAGGATAGATCGTCGGCACGGTTCCAGATCTACGATTTCGAGACGCCGCCGAACTACGACCAGCCGGATCAGGGTGGTCACGAGGTCGACGTCCGTGTCTCCGATGCCGCTGGGGAGTCCATACTGGATCGAGACTACCGGACCTCGCTCCCGCTGACTGTGCAACCGAGGGTGACTCGGACGACCGGTGGGTATTCGCTTTCGGTGTCGACGACGGACGGCGGCCAGGTCCAGCACGACTGGTCGCTGTCCGGGCCGACCGACCCCACCGGGTGGGCGCTCGCCGTCCTGATCACTCACAGCGGCGACGTGACGGTCCAGACGCTGTATCCCAACGAGATGGTCGGCTTGCCCTCTACCTCCCTGTGTACCCGAATGGGGTAATATCGGGAGCAGTCGTCGCAAATTGCTCCGTTAAAATCCGTAGTAAGAGGTATTTTGACTCTAAATCCGGTCAGTACAGTGAGGATACGAATCAGTTGTTAGCCTCCTCTCGGTGAAGCAAGGCAGTAACCAACAGGATAGCTCCTGTCGGTAGCATAACCAGCCCAATTGTGAAGTTCCAAAACCCGAGAAGAAACTGACCGACGGCACCGATCAGTAAGAGACTGAACCGATTAAACACCGCACCAGCCGCTCCCATCCATCCAAAAAGAATGACGATAGCGAACAGCACCAGCCGCGATGTTCGATAGCCGGGGGACGGGAGTATTGCGAGAAGGATGAGTGTGAGGAATACGACTGCGACAACAGATACACCTCTGAGAATATCGAGCGTGGAGTATCTCTTCCCCATAGTAGTACTAGAATTGAGAGGATATTGAGGATTGCCCCGATCAGTTCAGAGTTTTCTGCAACTAGCTGTGTCGGACTATAATTGATCTGAATAGTCGGATTTCAACAGAGCCTCGCAGACTCACTGAAACTCCGGAGTGGTAACACCGAAATCTCTGGGGAACACAGTCGGGACGATGCCCCCCAGACGTCCGCTCGTCATCAGTCTCGTCGTCGGCGTGGTGCACGCAGCAGGATTGCTTGCCGTCGGGCTCCACCTCGGCTATGCAGTCGGCCCGACCGAGTACTCGCTCCTGGGGGCTGGCTGGCGGTACGGGGGCCTCGTCGTCGTGGCGACGCTGCCGGTGTGGCTCGCACTACGGTATCGACTCGCCGCACCGCTTGTCGTGCTCGTCGTCACGACCGGCTACGTTCTCGGGATGGAACTCACCCCGCCCGGGCCGACCTTTCGAGACGTGGCCGAACTCGAACGGCTCGCCGAACCGACCGGCATCACCGTCGTCGAGGACGGCCTCTACATCGTCCGGTATATGATCAACGCGTCGGTCTGGACGGTGGGGTTCCTGTTTCTGGGCCTCGTCGAGTACGTCGTCCGAAGCACGTGGCACGTCCTCCCGGCCGTCGGACGGACAGTTCCGGAACTACCGATCCCGGCGTCGCGTCGACGGGCGGCAGCCGTGGCGACGACGGGCGGGGTTCTCCACGCAGCGGCCATGGTGTGGTTCGCCACCAGACTCGGCGTGACGGTCTCTGGTGGGTGGGAGTGGGCGTTGTATCTCTTCGGGGCTGCTGGCATGTGGGTCCTCGCTGCTGTCCCGCTGTATCTACTCGTTCGCCACCGACTGGTCGCGCCAGCGACGCTGCTAACGCTGTTCGTTCTGCTCGACGCACGGGCCGAGTTCACGGCGAGCGTCGAGGGTCCCCACGCGCTCTACTTCGGTGGCTGGTTCCTGTATCTGGGTATCCTGCTCGTGGCGGGCGGTGTCGAGTACAGTTTGCGGCGAGTTGAGATCTATCGACGGTTCGAGTCCCGCCTGTGACACGGCGTCTGTGGCCGTGAGATAGTTGGGACCGGGCACATTCACCCCTCAACGAACAGGAGGGTGCGACAGGACAACAGCGTATGGGATGTCAACTCACTGATTTTCGAGGGCGTCGAGGATGCACGCGGCTGCGACCACCGCCTCTTTCGGGACAGTGCTCGCGTCGTCGATGCTGACCGTGTAGGTGTCCCGCAGCGAGAACTGTCCCTCAATGTCGCCGACGTGAGCGCCGTCGGCGTCGAATATCTCGTACTTGTTCGGGATGAAGTTCGCAACCGAGACGAGATGCCGGAGCGCCGCGAGGGGCTTGCTCTTCGACCGGATGGTCGCCAGCGCCTCCCCGGTGTTGGGGTCACGGATCGTCCAGTTCTCCACGAACAGCGAGAGATCCTCGTCGAGAACGACGACCTCTTCGCCGGTTCCCGCGTCCGTGATCGTGTAGTTCCCCGCGATGTCCATAATTCCGCCGGCCTTCACCGTGAACGCGTCCTCGCTGTTGCCGTTCACGAACGGGAACTCCTCCTTCATCTTGAACATCTTCTGCTTCCCGCGCAGGACGACGTCACCGGTGCTGTCGCGGACGACGTACTTGTTCCGGATCGCCGACTGCTTGACCTCGTAGCGATCGTCGTCGAGATCGACCGTAGAGATGTCGTACGGAGTCGACGCCGATCCGGATGTGGAGGGCACGGGCATGGATTCTGGTGGCTCACGTTCGGAGAAAAGTTTTCTGCTCGGGCCGATACATCGGAGCAAGGCTCTTGATGTTGAGATAATCCTCGCTTCCAACTATCTTGATGTCGTTTCGGAACTGATTGATACGGAGGCAAACTCTTCGAACCGGGAACGCTCGACGCTCGACCGAACTGAACGACTCATCGCCGGCCTGTTTGGCCTCGGCATGGTTGGTATCGGCCCGATTCTCTGGCTGATTCTTCCGCCGGGAGATGGGCAGGTTGTTGCGTCGTACGCAGGAGCGATGTTCGGACTCTTTGGGCTACTGCTACTCTGGTACGCATACAGCGCCTGATCGTCCCGGGAGAGTTCACTGAGTGTCCATAATCATTCGAAGGACCACTATTGGGACTCTCTTAGATGGATAGGATCACGACCCCGGCGACAGATACAGGGGAATGCTTATCAGATTACTAGATGAACGCTGACCATAGCCGTCCTGAAAGCCCTCCGCCAGACGCCGAGCGCCCTCCAGCGCAATCCGATACTGTTCGTCCCGGTACTCGTGATACTGCTGTTCCAGATCCCGCAGTTAGTTCTCCAGGCCGTCAACCCACTCGTCGCCAGCATCGTCTCGATGGTGCTGTCGCTCGTGTTCATCTTCGTCATGCCATTCTTCCAAGCTGGCATCGTCGGAATGGCCGACGAGGCACTCGACGGACAGACCACACTCGACAGCTTCCTCCGTGAAGGGAAATCCAACTACGTGTCGGTCCTCGCCGCGTCGCTCGTGCTGGTCGCCGTCAACTTCGTGCTCGGGTTCGTCGCGTTCTTCGTGGCGACCTTCGGTGGCTTCGCGATCCTCAGTGATACGGGAGTCGGCATCGGGATCGTCGGGCTCGTCGTAATCGGCCTGATCGGCGCTCTCGGGATCCTCGCGTATCTGCTGTTCGTCTTCTTCGTCCAGTTCTACAGCCAAGCGATCGTCGTCGACGACCTCGGTGCTGTCGACGGGCTCAAACACAGTATCTCCGTCGTCCGCCACCACCTCGTGAGTACTCTTGGATACTCAGTACTCGTGGGCATCCTCGGCGGTGTTGCCGGTGGCGTGTTCGGGATCGCTTCGCTCCTCTCGTCACCCCAATCCACCAGCGCATTGGCCCTTCCAGAGGTCTCGTTGGCCGGTCGTCGGCGTTACACTCCTCGTTATACGCGGAACAGGCGCAATACCACGGCCTTCAGGCCGTGGATACGCGCCGTCACACCGGGCAACAGACCACTGTTCAAACGGTTTTCCTGAGTTTCCCACGGTGACGTTTAAGTGACAGGCCAACCTATATCGAGGTAGGAATCGGTCGGAACGGAGCGGATTCCGAACCGTCCTTCGGAGGCGGCCTGTCCGCCCACCTAACGAGGCAGTATCCGAAAGGGCAGTCGGTGAACACATATGCTCGAAGCGTGTGCCCGTGCCGACTGCTCGAAGCAAACCAGACGATACCCCCGAGTCTGCTGACGCCTGCTGGCGCCCCCGTGGCCAAAACAACACCGGGACGCCAAACACGGTCGAGGATAGGGGTACCGGCGGCTTGGCACCGCCAGCGGTCCACCAGTCCGATGCTGTGGGACTACCCGTGCCCGAAAGGTCTGGTAGTCCGATGATTGGACTCCAAACCTGAAACTCCCACCGCTCGGGATTCCTCCGCGTTCACGCGGAGGAGGATGTCAATGCATTTGGGACACTGTTCGGTGGGTTCTTCGGCGTCTATTCGGTCGCGTTCTACCGGACGATCAATCCGGGAGTCACCGATGGTGCGTGAACGGAACGCCGCCAGCGCGACACTCGTCGTCGCTGTAATCACCCTCTCGCAGTGGCCGGTGGTCGATAGTTCGCCACTCCAGCTCACGATCTTTCTCTATGGTGGCGTTCTCGTCGCGGCCTTGGGCATCTTCGAGTGGGTCAGAGCCATCCGAGTCCGTGGGATCAGTTTGGGTACTATCGTCCTGCGGAGGGTATATGAGCCTCTCAGAAGGGTTTCCGTGGGTCGATCACGTGGCCAAGCGTGTACGGAGGGCTCGAAGCAATCATCGTCCCTTACCAGCCCGAGTTCGCTTCGTGGGGCACATCCAGCGGTGTGATCGATAGTCTATGAGCGATAGAACGTCCACGAGTATACTTCGAACACGTAAGCAGGCACTGCAGTATCTCCTCGCAGGGACAATCTCGAGTGTCTTTATCGGAGTGGCAATTCTGTATCCCGAGTTTGCGGGGATCGATGGACTGCTCGGGTATCTGTTCTTGGTCGTGCTCGTCGGGTATCTGTTCGTACTCGCGAGTGATCACGTACGGCAGTCACAGTACCATCCACTCATTCAGGCCATCTTTTTCCTCTCGTGGGGAGGATACAACGTTTCACGCGGTCGAATCGGACTGTTGACGATTATCTTACTCGTTGGTGGGGGAAGTGCCCTCCTCTGGGGAGGGTACCAACTTGCACAGAAGGAGACTCCCACATAATTGAGCGGCTGTTGATGGATCGTGTCGCCACGTATATCCGATTCTGCTGCATTCCATCGAACAGCGAATGTCGAGATCCCCGTGGTGGTTCGGCGTCGTCTTGTTTCCCGTGGTTCCCCTACTGTCTCTCCTTTCCGGAATCGGATCCCGTACATTCATCGCTGTATCAACCTCAGCAGGTGATCCAAACGTCGGCGTCGGTATCGCCTCGTTCCTACTCACTATCGTCTCGTTCTGGGGAGGGATACTGATCGCACTGGTCGTACTCCTGTGTCTGCTTGCCGATATACGAGTGCTCAAGCGAGACCAAACGTGGTCGCCTCACATCGCTTGGGCGTTGACCGGAGTCATTCATCTCGCCCGAGCCGTATTTTCGACGTTGTTCATTCTGTCAGTCCCAGCACTTTCGTACTATCTGTACAGGCGTCACGAACGCGTCTGAGACCATCGCGGGTTCTCGATACGCTGTGGCAGAAGATCCTCAGCGGCAGTACAATACGAGTTCGTCCTCTGGCTGCCGTTCAGTAGACGTGCCAGATTACGTCGAAGGAAACGCGACCACTGGGCGGGGTATCATTCGGACCGCCCCTCGTTCCGTCTCATATGAACTACCACGACTCGTGAACCGCAACTTTTCAAACGGTCTTCATCCACTGTCTATACGTGTCCCCCTCTTTCCCCTCCATCCGTACCACCGCAATCCTTCTCCTGCTCGTCGTCGGCAGTACTCTCAGTTTCGCCTTCCACGCAACGGCAGGTGGTGCAACGATCACGTATGAGGCCACGCCCGTCGAACCTGGAGCGAATCCGGAACTGGTCACACGTGCGACGAGCAACGTGACCGACCTCGACGACCGACTCTCGGATACGCCCAGCCAATATCAGCAACCGATCCGAACCGCCGCCGCAACCGGCACCTACAACGGAACTCTCTCGCCGGAATTGCACATCGTGGTCGACGACATCGAGACACCGTACGTCCGGTATAATGGAAGCTACTACGCCTGGACCCTATCGACCGACGGGGAGACAACGAACGCGACGATCCGGATGCGACAGACCGATCCCGAAACGGTGCTCACCTCCGTCGCTCGTCCGGTATCTGAAGCGTCACCCGAAGTCCAAGCAGCCATCGACGCGGGAACCACGACCGGACCCATCGTTGAGGCGGGATTGTACCGGCAGGACGGGACGTACTACGTCGTCGCACCTGAAAACGAAGATGCACTGGCCACCCAGCTTGCAGGCACCTTTATTGGATTCGTACTCACACCAGTCGGACGTGGGTACGTCGCAGTTGCGCTAGGGCTTCTGGCATACCGTTACCGCGACCCGACGCGTGATCGCCTGTTGACCGTCCGCCGAGCCGCTGCGATCGCCACACTCGCGATTCCGATCGCGCTCGTCGGAACGTCGCTCTTCGAGAGTGGCTCCGCCACCCGCTTCGTTACCGGTCCCATGAGTGCAACCGTCGTCGCATCCGGTGTCGTTGCGGGGGTTCTCACAGCCCAGCGGCGGTGGCTTTCGCTGGCTGGAGTGACGATCGGGATCGGCTTGCTCACAGCGGCGTCAATTTCGGCTGTCCTCGGTCCTGTCGGTCTCTTTTTCGGACCGCTAGTCGTATTCATCGGAATCGGTACCGGCGTCATTCCGTTCGGATACGGCTACGCGTTCGCACAGACAGCGCCACGAGAATCGGCTCAATAGACACGAAACGGCGACTGTAGATATTGGTCTCGCTGACGTACCTTTTTGTCAAGAGCCACGTCACTTCAAGATGCAATGCCCTCCCGTGACCTCTTCCTCCGTCTCGGTATCCTCGTCGTACTTATCGGCGGAGGAGTGCTCGTGATTTCTAGTGCCCCAACGGTGTCAATTGGTGGCTATACGGTTCCGACGGGCTTCGCCGTCGGGGTGCTTGGCGGATTGTTTCTCCTCCCCGCAATCGTCTCGCAGTACCGAGACGGAGAACAGCGTGAATCCCTACAATGGGGACTGTTCGCGATCGGAATCCCGTTGTCCCTCACCGATCAAGCGGTCCTCCCGTGGATCGGTCTACTCGCGATACTCGGCAGCCTCGGTGTGGGATGGCAAATCGACCGTCGGATACGCGGGCGGATTTCGACGTGACTTTCAGTTTGAGGACGCCGGTGACCCTATACTACAGAGATATTTTGGTGTGACACAGAGGCGGCTGGTGAAGGCAACCTACGGATCTTCGCCGTTCGGGGACTGTCCCCGTCCGTTTTCGCTGGTGTCGTCATCGGAGCGCAATTACTCACAAACCGTCGATCACCGTTCGACGACCAGTTCACCCGCTTTGAGGACCGCGATGAGGATGTTTTCCATACGAACCATCCAATGGAGTTGATATGTGAGTTCTGAGGAGTGGCAGCCGGGACCTGCTAGATGTCCGGGGTACTCCTAGTGTCGGCGGTCGCGGAGGCGTTGGTACCGCCGAGGTCAGTGTCTCCTTCACTGACCTGTAGATACGCCTCGGCCATAATCCCGTAGACGAAGATGAACAGGACGCTGTTAAGGAAAATCGTGGCGACACCACCGAGGATAGGTGCGTCAACCATACGCAGGAGTGTTGGAGCGAAACTAACCACGGTACTGCTAATCCCAATAGTAAGGACGATCCCCACCAACCGGAGACGGTTCCCCTGAGAGAGACCCCAGCTCCGCTTGAGCGATCCGATAACGCCCCGGTCCTCGACACCGATAGTGAAGATAACGAAGAAGAAACAGGCAGAGAGGAACAGTCCCGGCAGGAACAGGAAGGCGAATCCGATCATAACCGCGAGAAGGACGATATATCCGCTGACGAGCATCGTGAGCGACGCTCGACCGATGCGGCGAGTGACTAGGTCTGCAGGGAACGAGTACAGCTGTGATTTCGGTCGAGCGAAGGCCCGAGAGAGAACCACGAAGTAGACAGCGTTCAAGACGAGCGTCCCGGCCAAGAGCACACCGGCGACGGTTCCGGATACCGGCAGGGTCAGTCCGATCACGTCGCTCATCGCAGTTGGGTCCGCTGCCGTAACCACGGTGTTGAGTGACGTGATGAGCAGGGCCTCGTGAACGAGCAACACCACGAACAGTAGGCCACCGGTGCGAGTCAGGACACGTCGACTGCCGTCGAGGATCGCGTTTGTGAGTCGGAGGGCCATCACGAGGGACCATTACCGGAGCGGAGTTATACGTTACAGAAAATCAAAATGGGTTTTGAGCTACCGCCGTGCGGTTGGCTATACCGACTCCAATTAATTCGACATCGAGTCGGTTTGACAACCGTTCGTGAGGTGTGCGAATATCTCAGCCTGTGACTCGCCGGTATCCAATTCGAAGCAATTTACCACTCCCGATGACCGTCAAAACAGCCGCACCAAACACGACGCCCGAGTGAACGATATCCAACAGCGGGAACGGGGTGTATCGTCCGAATATGAGCAGTACGACGAACAGAAGCCACAGGACGTACAACCCGATGGCTGCTCGGTGGAGGGCGTCACGCATATCCTACTGTTGAAGGGTATCTCACTTACCGATACCGGGAAGATGCGATAGTAAGAAATGGCTGTCAGGGAGTCATAGAACGGTTCGCACACCTGTATTTCTGCTCCCAGATTTGCTCAATGCAGGGGGAGCTACGAATCGCTCAGTTCAGTGGAAATACAGAACGTTAACTAAAGTCACCTAACACTTATCGGCCCATCCTAGAATATACTAGCAAAATCTTCCATCAGAATTTAAGTGGGATTCCTCAGTATTGATTCTAACGTCAATGTCGTTCAGGGACGCTCCACTTGATTACGAGGAGTATCGGGAGACTGGCGAAACCAGTCGATATTCGTTCAAAGAGGCTGACCGAGTAGTATCCCCGAATGGGCTGCTGCCGCAAGCGGACTTCAAGGGTGAAGAAATTAAAGCAGTGCAGACGGACCAGTTTGCCAACATAGATGGCACGATCGTAGACCAATTGATGTATATGGATACGCGACAGATGGCGTCTTTTGCCGCGGGGATTGATGACCCCGCACTGTTGCGGTCTCTTTTGGTTGAATTGAAGAAAGCTCATCAGCAAACAGAAGTAGATCTTCACCAAGAACGGCTGGATAATGCGCAGTCTGAAGAGCATCGTGAGGAGATTGAAGCGGAACACATTCCCTTGGGTGTTGAAGAGATTTTGCGCGTCTCAAGTGAGGATGCGATTAAGGAACTGTCAAAAGATACGGTTGAAGTCAAAGGCTATGATTTCGAGGCGGTAAATGAGGCAAGTACGTGTGAAGAAGTGCTCCATAAGTTTGAGGGAGAAACTTTCCAGACGGTGCCTGAGATTCTCTGGGAGGCGCAACAGAAAGGATTCAATAGTGTGCCTGAGAAGCTAATTTACCACTTGGCGGAGAAACACTTTAGCTTGGGGGAGAGTATGGTCAACGAGACACTTGAAGAGCTTGATAGAAAGAACCTAGCAAATAATCCTCATCCGTATCACTGGAGGGGTAGTCCACTGAATACGGTTCGAAAATACCGTTGACCCTGTAGACTTCCGTATAGATACGTTCGCAGGTCTATCTGCCAGTGCTTTCGTATATCTCCGCGGCGGAATTAATGATCTTGGACATTGTTCTATGACACTCTCGGTGGCTGTTCGTACGTCCCCTGGATGCGGTACAGAACAAGTTCATACCTCTTCAACAACGAACACGGTAGTATGGGTCCCGGATACGGAGAGCAGTCCTCTTGGATCACGACACTCGGCCTCCTCGTTGCACTTGTCTCGATCGTGGGAACGCAGTTCTTGGACTGGGAGTGGGGATCTGGGCAACTCGTTCCGACGCTTATCGGTGTGGCCGTGGCCGGAATTGCCGTATTGGCCGTTATCAGAAGAGCCCGCTAAATCTGCTCGAACATTTGCCAATCAATTACCCGACGGCCCCGTCGCTGAAACTTCTTGTTCGAAAGCACCACCTATGTCGGCAGAAACAAGGTATCGTGACCAATAGCCCTCTCGCATCTGGGCTCGCCATCGCCATCGGCACATTGATCGGACTCGTCGTCCTCGGCAACTCCTCGGTCGAAGTCGGATTACTAGGCGCAATTAGCGCATTTGTCGTCATGGTCGTTTTAAAATTCTATTCTGGATAGGGGCATACCAGTACGTATCTTCCCACACCAGAGTTTGTCAGCTGTTGATAATTTCCACAGAGCTCAATCAATAAGTACCCACAACCGCTGTTCTCTATGGAGCAGGTGTCTCGAAAATAGACAGCCTCATACAGCCACGTCGTTCTCGGTGTCCGAACGGCGCCTTTCTCGCCATCGCAGACCGGCAACGACACCGACGAGGAACGATCCAGCAGCGAGACTCACGACACCGATCTCTGCTGTCCCCGAGACAGCACTCGAAACCTGTAACAGGCTGTACGCCAGCCAGAACGAACCCATACACGCCACCATATAGAATTGTTCACGCGACCGATTGCCGCTCGCATATTGATACACGGCGACTCCGAGGACGACCAACCAAGCAGCTCCAAGCACGATACCGAGTGTCGAATCTGGAACTCCGAGCACTGCGAGGAGGGCCATGCGGAGTCGTCAACCGGGACTGACAAGCAATTTTTGGTGAGTCATGGACGGAGATGAGCCGAGAACCGATCGAGTCACGCCCGGAATCCAGTACCGGATCATCGACTAACCGAGAGAGACACGATCAGTGTCAAAAAAATGGATACCACACGAACGAACAATAGACGAGACAGCACTTTTCCCGTTCGCTCTGGAACCGGGAATATGGTCCCCCTCCATAGAGTACTCGTCGGACGTCCCCGTAGTCGTTTTCAGTGGGTGATCGTTGTCCTCGTTATCCTCACGATCCTCACCGGAACGTTCGGTGCGTACGCGGTCGGGCTCTTTCAGGTGTCCGGTGGTGTGATCGTCCTGCCGGCAGCGGCGACACTCGTTGGCTTCGTCGTCGCCGTTGGCGTCGGGGCTCGACATAGCGGACTGGTCGTGGCGTGGCTCGGCCTGTTCGCGGCCTACATCGGCTTTCGGGCCGACTGGGCGTTCCTCGGGCTCTCGAGTCACTCGCTCGGCGGGAAGTTCGCCTTTCTCTTCGACCCTGTCGGGCTGGCTGTGCTCGGCGTCGCCACCCTCATCATTGGAACCGTCGGGTTCGCTGTTGGATATCTCGGCCGATCAAGTATCGAGCGACTCCGAGAGAAAGTGGTGTCTCAGCAGTCCCATGACTGAACACGCACTGTCTGCGATCGGAGCGGGATTCTTCGTCAGCATCCTCGGTGTACTGATCAAGTACGTCGGCGTGATGGACCTGATCGCTGGATACGACCCCGAGAAGGTTGCAGACGAAGAAGGTCTGGCTAACTTCATTGGAACGAACGCGCTCTACGTTGCGGTCCTGACGATCTGTGTCGGTGTTCTGGAATTCCGATCCTCACCGGCCAACAGCGAGTGGTACTGGTTCGTGTTCGTGATCGCCGTCGTTGCCATCGCCGTCCGGATGATTCGCGGTGCTCGCCGCTACGAATCGACTTCCGAACGGAACGAGACTAACTGAAGAGCACCAGACGACAGACGCTCTTTGGACGGTTACAATCCCCAAGCAATCGGCTCTATACAGAACGGGATGCACAGTGTGAAAGCGCAACCATCAAACAGCGGGACTGAACGCTCGAGAGACGGCAGTACGAGAAGTAAAGTCCCAAGGCTCTGTTGAAATTCTAGTAGTCCGATACGACCTGTAGTGGAACAGCCGCTCAGTAGATGTGCGTGTATCTGAGTATAATTTATCCAATCTCGCGTTCAAGAGGATGTACAGTAATGGTATTGCAGTTGTACCACCGTCTGGAGGCGTGGGCTAAGAACCTACCCCGATTGGAATATGCCCTCGCGATTGGCTTTGTGAGCTTCCTCGCGGTGTTCGCAGTGAGTCTATTACTACGTGATCTGACAATCACCGACGCAGCGATGATGGGAGTCGTGATGGCTGTCGTCTACTATGCTCTTGACCTTAGACCCTGAATGGACTGCTGTGTTGAATAGATGCGGAGTTACGGTTACAGCGATTCACGCAGCGATTCTATGTTGATGAGGGCAAACATCAAAACGGTCTCATAGAACTGCCGAGATCAGCCGAGCGCTCTCACGGCGTCGCCGGGAGCGCCCACCGCCACGCCGATCTGAGAGCTACGACGCCGAACGGGCCGCCGAATCCGGCGGCGACCGCCGCGACGGAGGGGACGTAGTAGGCGAGACCAGCCACGACGGCGATGCCACAAGCACCGACTGCGGCCGCCACCCTGACCACGCGTCGGTCGAGTGGGCCAAACGCCGTCGTCTCGACCGGAAGCTCGAACGCCTCGACGGCCCGGCCATACTCCCGGAGGTGCGCGACGCTGAGTTCGTACTCCCCCGCGGACGGAATAAGCGAGAACGTTCGGGTGTCGCAGGCGCGGTCGAGGAGCTCTCCCTCGCACAGCTCGGCGTCCCGGAGGTCATCGACGGGGGTCGCCCACTGGACTGCCCCGGTGAGGTCGTCATACGCGACTACCGCGTCGTCGTGGCGCTGGTACGCCAGCGTACCGTGAGTGAGGGCGTACTCGACGGCCTTCAGCCCGCCGATGCCGGCCGGCAGGAGGCCGAAACAGACCACCGTGGCAGCGACCGACCCTATCGATCCGCCGGTGAGCCCAACCCACGCGAGGAGGTACGCCGGGCCGCTGCCGACTGCGGACTTCGCGCCCCGCCAGAGCGCGGCGCCGCGGACGGCGCGCCGGTCCGGACGGACCTCCGCCGTCGGCGACGCGTCCGGAGCCGCCACAGGCGGGAGCGTCCCCTCCTCCTCGTCGGGATCGAACGCCCGCCCGCCGCGGTACCCTTGCCACTCCGCGAACAGCTTCACCGCGACGAACGCGACCAGCGCGCCGGCCGGGCCGCCGATGGCCGCGAACCAGAGCACCACCACGGCTACCCCGGCCTCGTTCTTCGCGCTTCCGATCACGTCCCGGGGGGTGCTCGTCTCGTGGCGCCGCTTCCGGAAGTACTCGCGGTTGATGACGCCGACGTGAGAGACGATCAGGGAGACGGCGCTGGCCGCCACAATCGGATCGGCGAGCGTCGCCGGCACGTCGATGAAACGGCCAAGGACGAAGAGGAACATCCCAACGAGCGCCACGGCAGCCCCGAACGCTCGCAAGACGAACGGGAAGTTCCGGGGGTAGATCGGCGGGAGCGGGTCGACGACCGTGACGTTCCCACGCCGGCGGTTGAGGTCGCTCGGTCCGACGGAGACCCCGCCCCACTCGTCGGGCTTGAGCGGGTTACCCTCCTGTGGGCGCTCCAGCTCGTCGTAGTTCGGCGGGCGGCGCGCGAACAATGCCTTCAATCCGGCGAACGGGACAGCGACGACCAGTTCCATCGCGTAGACGACCGCGAACGTCTGTGCGCTCCACCCGAGGTGGAACACGCCGACCAGCGGGACGACGTTCGCCGCGACTGCTACCAGAAACACGGCAGACGAATCGTTTGATGGTGGCTCCATCGATTCGTCATCTATAAGTAATGAATAAAATTTGTTGGTGTGGGACCGACGCCCGTGTTTAATCGCCATACATCAGGGAGGTAGGGCACCAAATCAAAGGAATTGACGCGGACTGCTCAACAGAAACGGTAACGCGGAGTGCCCTTCCTCAAGGAGCGACCGAAGCGCTAGCGAAGGAGCGAGTAGGGAGGAGCGCGTTCGTATAGACGATTAACACTGTTTTATAAGTAGCCACGGTACTACATTGAAACTGTGGCAGACGACTATGTGCGTCGGACAGCAATCACCCGACTCTCGGTAGATGGTAGGCAACGCGAGTTGCTTGAGGAGACCATCTCTGAGTGGAAGCGTGGTTGCCAGCTCGCCACCGACATGGCGTGGGGCAAGTGCAACGCCAAGAGCGACGTACAGCCCCTCGCCTACGACGACGTGCGTGAGCAAACCGGCCTCGGGAGTCAGCATGCGATTCTCGCCACCCACCAAGCCGCACAAGCCATCACTGGCTGTATCGAACGCCGGTCCAACGGCAAGAAGGTCAGCAAGCCGACGTTCACCGCACCCACAGTGAAGTACGACACCCGGACGATGACGCTGTTCGATGACGACACGGTTTCTCTCTCCACGACGGAGAGTCGCGTCCGGTGTTCGCTCGCACTTCCCGATGCCGACGATGGCTACCAACGGCAGTACCTCAACTCTGACGAATGGAGCGTTACAGAAAGTACGCTCACCGCCCGCAACGGCGATTACTTCTTACACATCGGCTTCCGCCGACACAAGACCGACACCGAACGGAATACCGCCGAGGACGGAACAGTCCTCGGGGTTGACCTCGGTATCAAAAATCTCGCCGTCACCAGCACTGCCTGCTTCTTTAGCGGGCGAGAGTTAACCCATGACCTCCGCGAGTTCGAGAAGGTACGCGCCGGCCTCCAGCAGACCGGGACCCGAAGCGCCCGTCGAACGCTTGAACAGTCGAGTGGCCGCGAACTTCGGTACATCCGCGACGTACTCCACCAGGCGTCGAAGGCCATCGTGGACGAAGCACTTCGATACGAGTGCGATGTGATCGTGTTCGAAGACCTGACCCACATCCGCGACCGCACGGGTGCGTCGTGGGGCCACAAGTGGGCGTTCCAAACACTCTACGAGCAAGTAGAGTACAAAGCCGAAGCGAACGGTATCTTGGTGCAGCAGGTGGGTTCGGCGTACACGTCGAAACGGTGCGCCGAGTGTGGCTTCACAGCCGACGAGAATCGCCCGAATCGAACCGATTTCTGCTGTCAGAAGTGCGAGTCGGAAGCGAACGCAGACTACAACGCGGCGAAGAACATCGGTATGCGGTACGTCCGCCGAGGCCAACAGTCGTCCCGGCGGACGGGCAACAGTCAACTTGCCCTAAAGTCTGGAACGGTGACGCCAAGTGGCGGATTTACCGCCCACCCAGACGGGTTCGAGGTCGAGGACACGGACAAGCCCCACCCTCAACGAGCAAAGTCGTCAGACTGAGCGAAGTAGGGTGGGTAGTTGACCGACGAACTATGGGTTTGTGCCACCATCGACGGCGTCGAGATCGGGCTCGTCGAACTCGAGGGCTTCCGCGACGGCATCCGGAAGCTCCGGGCGAGGGGCCGATTCGTGGCGTTCGATTTTCTCGGTCTTGCGCGTATTCTCGTAGAGGGCACGTGCGACCGGAAGCCCACGGAGATACTTGTAGTCGTGGAGGACCTCGACGCCCCGCTCCGTGAATCCGTAGAACTGGGCGGGGAGATCACGTTTCCCCTCGCTTGGTTCGTACGTGTAGCGTGCGAGGAGCCCGGCGTCAATCAACGTCTCCAGCTGGTCTTTGATGGCCGCCTGACTCTTCCCAGCCATATACTCGAGTTCAGCGAGCGACATCAGATGGGCGGGGTGGCCCAGCAGCTCCTGGATGATGAGATGGCGCGTATCTTGGGACAGCAGCTTGAACAGCCGCTGCTGTTCCGCGAACGGCCCTGCATCGGCCGCACCAGTGTCGGTTTCGCTCATACGTGCTGGTACGGGGTAGGGCGCTATAACAGTTAGGGTTGTCCAAGTTGATTAAAAAGAGAAAAGCCAAAGTGATTCAGAAGTGATAAGGTGGTGAGGTTTGAATCGGCAGCTAGTAAGCGAACCCACGGCTAAAGCCGTGGGCTTTCAGCATGGACTCCCACTCGAACCGAATCCGGTACGGGAACGACCCCGTTCGTGTTCACCATCCCGCTGTTCAAGCGCACACCTACGGGTGCGCCTCCCTTGCCCCCAGTCTGGTTGCGAAGGAGTTTCAGTCCGATGTTCTTCGCTGCGTTGTAGTCCGCGTGGTTCTCGTACCCACAGTCCTGACAACAGAACGACTCCTGGGACGCGCGGTTCAGCTCGTGCGTGAACCCGCACGTCGAACACCGCTGGCCCGTGTATGCCGGACTCACCTGCTCGACGATCAGACCGTGGGGTTCGCCCTTGTACGTGACGCAGTCGAAGAGTCGTCCGAACGCCCACGAGTGAAGCTTCTTGCATCCACCCATCCGGTCGCGAATGTTCGTCAGGTTCTCGAACGCGATGTACGAGCACTCGTACTCGATGGCTTCCTCGACGATCTCGTTCGCGATACGATGCAGGAGCTGCTCGAATCGCCCTGTTTCCGTTCGACCAACGGACTGGATGTTCTCGTGCGCCCAGCGCGTTCCACACTGTCCGAGCGAGCCACGGCGCTTCTCGTACTCGCGGTGCCAATGGTTGAGCTCGTCTGCACTCCAGAACGTCCCCGTCGAGGTGACGGCGATGTTCTCGACCCCGAGGTCGACGCCGAGAACCGTTCCGTTCTCGGGTCGGTCGGGGACGTCCACGTCCGCCTTTGTTCGGACATAGAGGAAGAACGAGCCGTTGCGATAATGGAGCGTAGCACCGGTCGTCTCGTACGCGTCATTCAGAAGGTACTCCGAGTGGGGCGTGTCATGGTTTTCGTCGGGGAACTGATAACCGACGGTGATACGCCCATCGACAGTCGAGAGCGTCGCGTGGTCGTCGTCGAACGTGGCATTTCGGTGGTTGTACTCACAGAACAGCGCCGTGAATGTCGGCAGAGACGCAGTTTCACCCTTCGACCACTTTGCGACGACGCTCTTGAGGGCGTCGACAACACGGTCGCGTGCGGACTGCACGTGGTTGCTGTGCAGATCCGTTCGCTCGCGGACGTCGCTGTACGTCTCGTCGTGAAGGACGCTCTTGCGAGTCTCAACCCATTCACCGTCGTAGGCTGCGTCGACGACGTAATTCGCAGCGTCGAGGAACTGTTGGATCGTCTCGTGAAGAAGGTCCGCTTCGCTCTCGTCGACGGCGAGTTTGACGGGAACGGTGCGACGGACCTCCATACAACATCACAACACGTATCATGTGTTTAAACATTAATCAACGATGCGGGAGTCGGTCTGCTATCGCAGGGTGTATCGTTCACAAGTGTCGGCTTCCTCCCACCCCTGAAGGGGTGGGTTTCCACCTTGACCCACTATGACCGACCCAAGCCCGCCGCCGGACGCTGGGGAGATTATGACCGTTGTTCACGAGGCCGTCGGGGGCATCGAACTTGAGCCTGCAGAGAAACGGGAAATCTGGCGGTTCACCCAGCGTGAACTGCCGTATCTCTGGAGTCAGCGGACATCGTATTTCATCTTGGGGAGCTATCGCGACCCCTATATCCGCCGGCTTCGCGCCGTCCAGAACGAACTCACGAAGCAGCTCGGTGCCTATCCGTTCATTATGGGTGATCTCCTCGAACTTCCGACTGACCGCCTCAATACGTTCGATATTATGTTTTCGTTGCTCGCGACGTACAGCGACTACATCGTTGGGGTCTTCGAGAAGGAGAGTGGTGGGGAGGCACCTGAATTGGGCGAGATCGATGACCCGCCGTATTTCGACAAGTCGTACGTGTTCCCACGTGATTACGCGTGGGTGACTGACGAGAACCTTGACTCGCCACAGCACGTCATTCAGGCCGCCCTTGAGATAGCGTTCACAGACGATTTGTCGGCGGATGAAGTCCAAGCAAACGTCGAGTCGCTCGTTGATCGCGCCCAAGAGAGCGGTCTCGACATCGACGAACAAGAGGTGTGGGATGTGATCGACGACCGGGTAGATGAGGACGAAGAGCCGGCAACGTACAGTTGGGTCCATCTCAACAAATTCCGTAAATTCGAACTCCACGAACGGTGCTTCCCGTGGACGACAGGGGACGAACTTCGAACTGCGGTTGACGAACTCCCGTCCCCGACACCACGTCCGGAGTGGGAAGAGGGTGGGGAACATTGAATTATCCTACCCTACTCGCTTAGCGATACACTCATCATAGTGAGTCGGCTCGGTGGTTTACTCTCGGGTAAACTACTTTACCACGCCCGGTCGAATATATCGTCATGGAGGCTGGTTCGGGTGTCGGCGACGACACGACACCACGGGAAGTCATCCACTTCATTACACAGCAAACACGGTTTTCGCTTATCAGCGATATTCTCGCTCACCCCCAACAGCTCCCAGCGATGTACGAACTCGAGGAGCTCAATCCCAGTGTGAGCGATGCGACCGTCTACAAGCACATCCAGAAGCTGATCGACGCCGGCATCGTCACGGAGGTCGCTTTGGACGATGACCAGCGTCGGCAGGGCTATCCGTGGAAGTTCTACGGCCTCACCCAAGAGGGACGGGAGTTCCTAGAGGAGCACAACCTGCTCGCCGCGGAGGAAACTCTCCAGCAAATCTACGACACTATCTCCGACAAGCCCGAGAAGATGGTCAAGTACGAGAACGCGCCCCGGCCGAACGAAGAATAAGCGTGTATACTGGAGATAGTGTGGCGGCACACTAGGTTTTCACAGTCCGTCACCTACCGGGAAATATGAGCAGCAACAGAATTGACGCCGAAAGCAAGGTGTCTGGAAACCAGGCAAACATCCCCGCCCGGATTCGACGTGAACTCGATATCGACGACGGGGATCAGCTCCGTTGGCATCTCGAAGACGACGGGAGCATCCGGGTCCACGTCATCCAACAGCAAATGGGTACGTTCGCCGACTTCGACGGCTACGCTGGTGAGGAGCCGACTGATGCCACGATCGATCACGACGCCTGGGGCGTCGACGTCGAGTAAATGCCTCGTGCACTCATCGATACGACAGTCCTCTTTGCCGCCGCATACCGGCGAGATGGATCCCACAATGCCGCACTTCCCGTGCTCCACGGCATCGACGAGGGAACGCTTCCAGAGGCAGTCGTCCTCGACTACGTGCTCGCGGAAACGCTCAACGGTCTCACGACCCACGCCGGCCACGACGCAGCCGTCGATCTACTCGATCGCATCGAAGAAAACGCCCGCTTCCACATCGACTCACTCACCACCGACGCCATCGCGACAGGGAAGGCCCTCTTTCGCCAACACGAACCCCTCTCCTTCGTCGACGCCTGCATTGTCGCGTATATGCAAACCGAGGGGCTCGGCTACCTGTATGCATTTGACGACTATTTTGACGCTATCGAAGATGTCTATCGACTCGAGACAGCAACGAATCCCTACGATCCGAATTGACGCTGGCAGACGCCACGGCTAGCGACGGAGTTCGCTCTCAGGCTAGTCGCACCTCGTAGTCAGCCGCCAGCTGCTGGAAATCGGACCACTCCGGGAGCTGTGCATCGTCAACCTCGCTGTGCGTCTCGAGGTAGCGGAGCGAGGCATCGATTTCGTCTCCGAGGTCGTACTTCGCAGCTTGCGTTCGGAGGTCGTCCTCGTCAACGTCGACGTGACTGAGCAAGAGGAGACAGTACGAACGGTAGCGGCTGCCGTCGTCGATCAGCAGCGTGTGACAGCAGAGCTCCGCCGGCGAGACTGCCTCGAGGTCCTCGGAGTAGACGTAGTAGCGGTGGTCGGTGAGCAGGAACTGGATGTCATAGGCCGCGAATCGAGCGAGGCCGGTTTCGTGGAACGCCTCTGCGTCGATCTCCGTCTCGGTCTGGGCGAGGAATTCATCGTAGTCCTCCCAGAGAGTCGTACCTTTCGGGACGACGGCTTTGAGGCGCTGGCGATGGAGATGATGTGTGAGTTCACGGGCGAACTCGTGGAGGCGGTCGAAGTCGGCGTTGAACTCGTAGTGGCCGTCGACGGTTCCGACGAGCCCACGGTCGCGAAACCGTTTGAGGACACGGTTGACCGTGTTGCGGTAGTTATCGCTCCGGTTGGCAATCTCGGAGACGGTTCGCGGCTGATCGAGGTAGTACAACACCTCGAGTGCCTTGCCGGTCAGTAGCTCGGGGAAGTCGATGTGGGAGTACTGTCGAACGAGGTCCTGGTAGCGTTCGACGGAGCGGGCATCCGACGGGACGACTCGTTTTCGCCGCCCGTCGCGTTCCGTGTAGACGAGCCCCTTCTCGACAAGGCCGGCGACGGCACGAGAGAGGTAGCTCTCGCTGTGGTCGAGTTTCGCCGCGAGCTCGGAGATCGTGTCGCCGCGGTCGACCGTGGCGAGGACCTTGAGTTCGATGCGCCGGAGCACGGTGTAACATAGTACGAAACTTGGATATGAATAAGATTCGAGTAGTGTTACAGTCAGCAATCGCGATAACCGTCTCCATCGTCTTAACCAACAAACCTATGGATTCGCGGATTGTGTTGGTTAACAGAAAGAAGCCGATGTCCTACGAACCCCCGGCCCCACCGGCGAACCTCCCGACGGAGATCGTCAACACGCTCAACGAGTCGGAGCCGGAGCAGCTCCGAGACGTTGCGACATACGCTCAAGCGCTCGCCGAGCACAAGGAACGAGAGGCCCGTCTCGAAGAGTCGACAGATCAAGAAGAGGTCGAAGAGCGACCAGACGAGCTCCCGGACGACGTCCCTTCCAAAGCGACGATCACGATCAAGGAAATCAACGACAATCGCTACTACTACTGGCAGTGGCGGGACGGCAATCGTGTCAAATCAAAATACGGATCCCCCGTGAATCCAGATGAATAGACAAAATGGCATCTTAGCCGGATAGCCAGCCGTTCGAAGGTACCTGTCTCCGAAATAAAACAAATAATGGAAATCAAAGCACCCAACCTGTTGTTTTTCACTTCGATGGAAGGGTGTATTTCTATTCGGGGAGAACACATCGATAACGGTGTGTTCCGTCGGAGTAACAGGTCAAACACATCGATAGAGGTGTGAGATCAGCAGAGACCCACAGCGAATCTGTAGCGTCGAATTGTGTGCGGAACTACGATATTACACGCAGAAAGTAAGATTAGATTATTCTGCTTTTCCAATTGTTTAGCCCCTCTAATTAGTGAATACACTTCGATAGAGGTGTATGGTGGTAGCCGGTTTGTACCTATCGACTGAATCACAATTCAGGAAGAAGAGAGCCCCTATCGGAGTGTATGTGTATCTCTCCCGAATACACATCGATAGAGGGGTGGGTGGAGCAAACTCAATGCCAAAGGATGTGGGTTATCAGGTTTCGTTTCGCAGTTGTGCTCTCACCACCGACGTCACTCCGTCGTCGGAGACCATCTTGAGACGTGAATCCTCACGGAGCGTATCCAAAATGGTCTCTGGTCGTTCACCAAACTGGAACTCGAGGAACATTCCCGAGCTGGGCCCGTGACTCCGGCGCTCGAAATCGACCAAGGAGTACGTCGTGAGCTCCTTCATCTTGTTCACGTACGACTCCTGTTGGTACTGGTCTGCATCGATCGATTCGGTCAGGTACTGATACACCCGATACCCAGTCGTGCTTCGTGCAGTGCCATCTTTCGTTTCGGACGCAACAGCTGCCGTCGCGTACAAGCAGAGTTTCTTCTGTGTACTAATCCCACGGACAACTTCGAGGACCCGATTCTTTTCGACTTTATCTTGGGCCTGTCGGACGTGTTCTTCGCGAACACGGTCGTCACCCTCCCGTTCAGCGAGTTCCCCAGCGACACGCATCAAGTCGATCGCCTTTCGTGCGTCACCGTGCGTTTGTGCAGCGAACGCTGCTGCAAGCGGGATGACATCGTCCTCAACGACACCGTCGTGGAAGGCATCCTGGCGCCGGCGCAGGATCGACTGAAGTTGGTTCGCATCGTAGTCGTCGAAATGAACGTCTTCAGGCGTAAACGAGCTTAAGGCACGACTGCCGACAGCCTCCATCATCTTTGTGTCGTTCGAAATCGCCACCACCGAGAGATACGCAGTCAGCTCGTCGGCGGCACCGGCCCGCGAAAGCTGGTAGAGCAATCGGGAGAACGCAGGTTCCTGTTTGTCCCGGCGACCAACGAGCATATCCAGTTCATCGAGGACGAAGACGACAGAATCGAAGTTCTCGTTGACGATGCGGTAGAGTTCATCCCACTTCTCTTTCGTCGCCACGCCGTGTTTCGGAACTTCGACCTCGACGCCGGCCTCGTTTGCGGCTTGCTGTGCGAGTTCATAGACCGCGACGCCGAGTGTATCGAGATCTTGGCAGTTGACTTCGATCGTGCCGAACTGAATATCCCGTGAGTCGCAGATGCGACTGATGTTTTTGCAGACGGCTTTCGTGATAAGCGACTTCCCCGTTCCGGAGGGACCGTACAGGAAGAGGTTCGGGGGGCGGTTGTCGCCAAGTGCGACCCGGAGCATCTTCGTGACTTCTTGGAGTTGTTCGTCACGACCGACGATTCGGTCCTCCGCGACGATGTAGTTTGGATCGAGGAGTGACCGATCCCGGATGAGTCCATCCTGTTCGTCGAATTCGAGGAGCATCTCCTCGATGGATTGTGACTCCGTCGCCTGGTCAGGATCGGCGGAGGGACGAGTTGACGACTGGGAGGGCAGGTCAGTGTCTGAGGAAGTAGATACGAGATCCGCGTCCGTCGTGGTCTCATTTTCCGATGGATCCGAGTCTGGCGTGGAGCCATCAGAATCGTGAGTCCTCATAGTGACGACCATACAACCGGAGAACAAAAAGGTTCCCCACCCCTATCGAAGTGTATTTTGTTGATACAGGTGGCCAATACGGGTACTTCATCAGGATCTGACGTTTTTGGGGCCGATATTCTGGGACGGACAACGAAGTGTTGTCCACGAGCCGAGTGCAGCAAGAGACACACCCCTCTATCGATGTGTTCGATAAATATCGAGGGGGGTTACTCTCGGACTGCAACGAGTATGTGGTCGAGGTGAGAAAGACGGATTATAACCGATAACACGGTTGTTGAGCGTGCGCGTCGGTACACTCGGTTTAGGGTATTTTGACTTTTCTCTTTTCTTCTTTTTCTTTCTACACACAAACACACACACACACCTCTATCGATGTGTTCTTTTGAGTTTCTGCTATGCCTCACCAACGAGAGAAACTCATCTACGTGGTCTCAGCCTCGTCCATACTAAAATCACTGTTTCTCACTGTATTTTCGCGGATCTTTCCTTATCCTCCGTTTGCCTCTCTAGTGTGTTTTCTTTGCAGGGAGGCCTTGCTTCTTCTGAACACATCGATAGAGGGGTGTCTGTTTGTTCGAGGTAGCTGATATCCTTTTGTACACAATGCCTTTCGTCAAACAGAGGTTCCCAACCTGAACACATCGATAGAGGTGTGTGTCTATCCTCAGTTGGGGTCTCTTGTACTTTGGTTTTGGAGTCTCACCCCTCGGGTTTAACCAACATATTCTCCTTCCACTACTCTTGTTGGTTAATTCATCACACGGGAGCATTCATCCCGTGCTGCTAGGAGTGTCTGCCCGCTGTACGACTCATTACTCCGGTCAAGGTGGTGTCACACATTAATCAATCAGTTCAGAACTCCCTACCTGCTGTGTATGCGACCGACCTAGGTATCCTCGTCGACGACAATGTACTCTAATTTCTCTCTGCGATGGACGGAGAGATCTTGATGGTCCACACGTTGCAACGCAGCGACGTCCTGTGTTTGATCGGTTATCGGTTGGGCGGATCAGATCCGTTATTCTGCAGATTTTTGAGTCATAGAAGGGATTAACTACAATCCTATCTGACTGAACGGCCATATGATTCCCCGCAATACTGTGACCGCTCCGATCTCGTCGAAATCACGACATCGACGTGAAACCCCGATCTTTCAACGAACTTCGTCCACTCACGTCTACGCCCCGATAGCATCTGGGGAGGGACACTAATGCCGAGTTTTTTCGCGCGCCTCTCGGAGGGACTGCATCGTGCGAGTGAGCATCTGTTGTTGGTACTCGTTCCGATCCTGTTCGCGCTGTTAGATACGAACAAGATCACAGCGATCACCACATTCGATGGCGGTCACATCGGATTCAAACTCGGATTGCCGCTTTCGGTCATCACTGTGTGGCAGTTCGTCAGTGTCCCTAATTCTGGTGTGTCCGTGAATACTGGGCTGCCGATCGAGCTGTTGCCGTTTGTGTTCCTCACGGTCCCTCTCTTGGTGATCGCTCAGGCGGCAATCCAAGCTGGGTATTTCGGCAGTCTCAGTAATGCCCTCGACGATGAGCCATACGCGTTTCTCCTGAATAGTCGTACGTACTTCCTCTCGTTTCTAGTGTTGACGGCGATTCCATATCTCGTGTTAGTGCCGCTGGCAGTGGGAGTGTTCGGGGTTGGGTCACTTACTGGCAGTCTCAGCGGTGCAGCGCTTTTGCTTATCCTCCCAGCATTGGGGATCTTCCTGATCGTGGCATACCTTTTCTATGGAACGCCGTATCTGATCGTCCTTCGAGATGGTAGACTCGTTGACGCAGCTCGGGCGTCGTATGCGCTTGCAATCGAAGGGGGGCCGTATCTCACGTATGCAATCGGCTTTTCGCTGTTCGTGTTCGTTGTGTCTCCAGTGGCGACTGGAATCGTCGTGAACGTGCCCGCCCTTGGTCTCTTGGTTGGTATTCTCGCTGGCGGTTTCATCGGTCTCGGTTTGAATTTCGCAACAATGCAATTTTTCGCTGATATTGCTCCATCGACCCCCACTGATTTAGACTCAGACCGAGAACGTACGAACCAACCGTTCTGAAGCTGTGGCAGTGGTCTCGCCGGTACGAAATCGGATTTCTTCACCACTCTTTCTTAATTCAAAAGAACTACCACTTACCATTCCTGCCTTTCGGAAGTGGGAGGTCAGAGGCACCCACACTCTCAAATCCGGGAATGTTCCCTCCCACACGGCCGTATATCGGTCAACTCCGTCGGCATATTGCACTGCTCCACGAAGCCGTTCGCTCCTTACTCGAAACTGCGCGTGAGTACGTCTCAATTCGACACGTCTACCTCGATCGTGGATTCTACCAAGTCCACGTCGTTGCGGAGTTAGAGCAGGTGGGTGTTGACTACATCGTGCGTGCGCGACCGGGTAGCGGAATGAAAGGCCGTCTCAGCGCCGGCGCTGAGACGGTCACCGACGAGTACACGATGCGACGAAAGCGAAAACCAACTGCGTCGGTAGACGTCACAGTCTTCGCAGTTCCGCACCGCACAATCGAAGACGAACACGTCTGGTTCGTAACAAGCTTAGATGTAGATCCGGCGACAGCGAAGGCGTACGCGGCGGTGTTCCGCCGCCGCTGGGGCATCGAAACCTCGTATCGGCAGATCGGTGACTTTCTCCCGAGAACGTCGTCGCCGACGTTCTCGGTGCGATTGTTCTACTTTCTGTTCGCGGTTTCGCTGTACAATCTCTGGGTGCTAGCCAACGTGTTGGCTTCAGCTGACACAGTTCCAAAAACACCGCTGATCTCAACACGAATCTTCCGTAGATTCGTTCCCTCGACAGACTACGGCTGAATACGCATTCGAGTCCGACCGGGATGACCGGTGAGTGCGCCCTGTTGTGGAGAGGCATCGCTCGGGAGCGCCGCGCCAGCGGCGCTCCCTCGCTCTCTCAGAGAATCTGTCATAGAGCAATTCGACACGACGGCGAAATCTCCGATCTCAACGGCTTGCTCAGCGCGGAGCAGAATCTGATTCGGCAACTACTGTGAAGGGCGGGTTTTAGCCTTGCAACGTCCCATAAGCTGCCCCCCTCGTTGAGCGGAGGGAGTGTATAGGGGAATACAATATCACGAGAGGAAGCGATGAATTCACTCGGCAGACAAAATATGACGTTTCGGAAGTCGAAACCCGATAGTGAGCCGCCAGCGTCTCCACACTGTTTCCTAATAGGAACCGTATGCCTATTAGGAAAGAGACAGTCCCAACTAATCAATAAGTCCACTCCAACCGCTCTTTTCGTGTTGGTTAGTCATTTTTCGTGTCTGCGAACGCTGTCCACTCTGACACCCGTGTTTCCGCAAGTTCTCGACGAATCTTCGATCGATTCCAGCCCAACGGCGACAGCAAACTTTCGACAGCTCGGATAAGTTCCGTCTCATAGTACGACGCATCGTACGATTCAATGCCTTCGTGAGCCAACGCGACCCGTTCTCGCGAGCTTTTCTCGTCGTCGACGACTATGTACTCGATATCTTGGCCCGGGTGGACTGCCAGTTCCTGCTCGCGAGCCCGTTTCAAGGCGGCCACGTTCTGTGTATTCTGTGAGTAGCCTTCCAGGGGCTTGGAGACACGGTTCCGCTCGACGAGCCGCTCTACTTCTACGTTGCCTGCCTGTAGTTCGCCGATTGCTCGTTCGAGCCGTCCGAGCACCGCGTCCGGGGACCGCGTGGCATCGAGCTGTTCGAGACAGTCCCGCTGGACGTTCTCGATGAACGGCGGGGTTGAGCGCTGCCGGGCTTCGATGCCTCTGACCTTGAAGTCGTCGTCGCCGGCGACCTTCCCGAAGTACTTCGTCAACGCGCCGGCGTCGCTCTCGCGCTGCGGCACGAACGCCACCCAGTCGTAGTGGGCTTCGTGTTCGAGCCGAATCTCGACGCGGTCCGTAATTTCCGCCGCGAGCGTCTCGAGGTCCTCGCGGTCCTCGTCGTCGACGTCGGGGTCCGGCGTCACCCAGATGGAGTCGACGATGCCGTGGACGACGCGCCAGCCGCCAGCTTCCAATCGCTGTTTCGCCGTCAGCATAATCTCGCGAGCGAATGCGTTGATTGCCTCGTGGCACTCGATACGGCCGAACTTCGCGTTGCCGAACCCCTGATAGCCGAAGCAGGCGACGAGAATCCACTTCAGCGCTCCCGACCGCCCCTCGAGTTCTGCCAGTCGGTCCTCGTCGGGGTCGTCCCGTTCCTTCTCGCGACGGATGACCGCCTTGATCTCGTCGCGAGCGTCGATGATCGGCTGTAACACGTCGACGAGGTAGCCCCGGTTGTCGCAGATCGAGTACCCGAGGCCGGGGACGTCGTCGCGGTCGCTGTGGCAGTCACACCGGATGACGTCCGGTGAGACGTTTCTGGTACAGATGATGTTCGGGTACAACGAGGAAAAGTCGAGTTCGTGGACGTTCTCGTGGAGGCCGACCTCGGGGGCGAAGATGAAGCCGCCACGGTCGGCGTCGTGGAGCGTCCCCATCGGCTTGTAGAACTCGTGCCGCCAGGAGTTCCACGGGACGAGGACGCCGCGGTCGTGGGCCTCGCAGATCTGGATCGCCGTGAGCACGTTCCCGATCGACGCCCACGCGAGCTCTTGGACGGGCTTGTTCGAGCGCGACACGAGGTTGAGGACGCCGTCGAGGTTCGTCTCTCCGTAGAAGAACGTGTTCGACTCGTCGATGATCGCCCGGCTAGGCACGTTGTACCGCGCCGGCGAGTGGCCGACGCGGCCGTAGCTCGAGTACGTCGACCGACTCGCGAGCTGCTGGTAGTCGATATCGGGCCACCGACTCAGCGAGAAGTCGTCGACGCCGGCGTCCTCAGCCATCTCCTTGAACACGCCAGCCTCGGGTTCGTATACGAGGTCGCCGTCACGGGTCTTCGCCGTTATCCCCTCGATGAAATCCTCATACGAAAACGTCGGATGGAACGTTACCATCCGAAGGCGGTCCTCGACAGCGTCGTCGAAGTGGTCTTGCTCGTCCAGCCCCCTGTCTATCCACCACTTGGCGAAGTTGAGCGCTCCATAGGTCTTCCCGATTCCTGGCGGGCCGTGGAAAACGATCTGTTTCTTGCGCTGGAGATGTTTTTCGACGGTCTCGAACCACGGTAACTCGTCGTACTCTGCGGAGTCCGGTTCTTCGATCAGTTCTTCGTTCCATCTCCAGAACGTGTCCAACCGTTCTCTGTACGCTTCGACCACGTTCTGGATCGATATTTCGTCTTCAGACTCGAACGACTCGTCATCGTATTCCCTTCGAGGGACGTCGCTCCCGTTATCGGTCCCGTATTCAATCTCGTTGGGATAGAAATAGATGTACAGTTGATATGCCGATTTGTGATCTCCGAGAACGCTCGGATACAGAACAGCCCACGAGCGAGTACTTGGGATGTTGGTTGCCCCCTGGTAGGTGACGTAGTGCGTAGACAGTTGGTCAGCGTCCAGCTCGTTTCGCAGATAATCGAGTAAATCCTCGATGTACGCCTCTACACGGTCTTTGACATAGTTGTAGTAAATCTGAGCGAGGATCTTGTAGTCGTCCCACGAGTTCATGATGTTCTTCTCGTGGTTTGCGTTCTCTCGTGCGGCGATTTCGTCGATATCTACGGATGTACCGTCAAGGATGGCATCGAGCACATCGTACCGGATTTTGGCTATTTTCTGGCGTCCTTCGTACGCCTCAAGCTGTTCTCTGAGAAATGTCTGTGGTAGCGTGCGAATTTCGTCGAGGAACACAGAGGTTTGGTCCTCGAATTCCTCTAACCGGCTAGTGTGTCTGAAGAGGTATCTGAGAATGAAATTGTATCTACATTCCGCCGAGTGCGTTACAGTACCTACGAACTCTTGAGCGTCTTGGAGCGTGGCGTCAGCGAGTTTCTCGCTCAAAACGTCCGTCTGGATTGTTGAACAGTAGTCCCGATAGAGCTCGTATCTTTTCCCGACAGGGAGATTGCCGAGATCGGGACTGTGCAACCCAGTGAAGTAACGAATGAGCGTCTCAAAGCCTTCCTCGTCGTACAGTACATATCGGTCGGGGTCGGAAGTCGTCAAGAGAGCACTAATGACCGTGAGATCTATATCCTGATTCGTTCTGAATCGCTCAATGCGATCTTCGAGTGAACTCTCATCTTCGAATAGCGCTACCAGGTCCTTGACGAAATTTCCAGCGTCGTCAGCTACCTTCGCCTCCAGGTCGTCGAAGTCTTCCTCGGACAGAATTGGGTGATCATTTCCCGTTGCTTCTCTCAGTTCCGACGTATATTCCGATACCGTGTCCGCAGTCAGGTCCCGTTGATTGAGCCACGAATGGTCGCTATTCAGAACCTCTCGATTCCGATTTCTCTGGTTCTCATCAGCCGATTTGAAATCGTGGTACGTATCGACAGCCGCGTGGAGGGCCCCTTCGTCGAGATTGAATTCCCCTACTGAAACCAGATTAACCATACCTCCGGTATTGACAGAACGGACAAAATAACCTTGTCCCGGTGCGTGAGATGGATCGAGGTACTCGAGTCAGAAGCTCACCAAGTCCACTCCGCTACAGCTCTAACTAGGAGGAAGCCTCTCAGATTCGTACGGCAGTCTCCCAAACCGGCAAGGCCTCAGTACCTCTGACTCGTAGCTCACAGTATGCCCTACTGCCCGAATTGTGGGAGCCAAGTCAAGGCGGTTCACCACTACTGCGGATCCTGTGGCCAAGTACTGTCTGAGATTGCAGAGTCGGAGAGCGATCCACCAATGGCGGTCGATAGAGATGGATTTCTGTCACTGCGTTCGCTCTCGTACGTCAATGAACTACTAGGCGGTGAACAGGAACTTGACCGAGATTCTGTCTCCTATACCCAACTCTCTCGAGAGGTGAGCGCCGCGTTTGCGGATTTCGCTCGTCTTGCGATGGTCAACGACCTCGATCTTCTTCAGCTCTGGGCGACGGGGTCAAACACGAATGCATTGAGTAAGTCGGTTGATGATATGAATAATAACCAGTTCCAAGAATGGCTTGCTGCGATTGGGTTAGGGCGAACTCTTCGAATGTACGATGACACACTACATACGGAGTTCGAGGACGAGTTCGACGATAGACTGCAGAAACTGATCGAAGTCGCGAATGAGGAACTCGACGACGGAGAGCTATCGGAGTAGTTCTACGCTGCACAAGCGATATGATCTGTTGAGAGTTGGGTCGTTTCCTACTACGATTCCCTTGCTGAGGTGGTATACTCAGCACGAAGATAGCTTTTTGAGGATCTTGTTCAAAAGTTAGTAGACGTGTATGGCGGAGGTACCGGATGCTGAACGGCAGGCAGGCGAGTCCGATGCGGGAGAGGTTCTCAGCGTGTCACATCTGAACGACATATCGAATCTCCCAACGAGGTGACGGTGCCCCTCCACGGTGTCCGTTGTATCGGCAAAGTTACTGACCTCCACCAGCGCAGTACTGCGCTCTATATCACCCTGAGCGACGGCGGCGCCGATCTCAAAGACGGCACTGAGGTCACATAACGCCGAGATTCAGATCCTCGTACATCCGGTCGAGCATCGCCAGCCCCGACTGGAACTGGGCGTAGTTCTCGCGCATATACTCGATTGTCTCTGCTCTCGGGATCACCGGGTACCCTTCGACGTGCTCGATATCGAGTGACGCGCGTGGCTCGAGGATGATCTGCAGCGGTCCGTCCAACTCGTCTCGGGGCTGTCGTTCGAATACGGTCGGGAGGTCGAACCACTCGAAAAATGTCTCCCAGGCGTCGACGTCCTGCTCACGAACAGCGAGGAACAGTGGATAGTCGTCGGGCTCGCGACCGAACCTGGTAGCCGCCCTGGGTCCACACGTAGACGGCGTCGATCCGCGTGAATGCGAACGGCCAGTCACCGAACTGCGGGATGACGTAGGCCTCCTCGATGGATGGTGGACTGACGCCGGCGCTGGCAGCAACGAGCTCTCGTGCTGCGTTTCTCACGCGGTCATCGACGATTGAGAGGCCGTCATCATAGCGGACGTAGCCTGCGTCTTCGAGACGGTTGACGGCCTGTCTCACCGTCTCGTACGGCGTGTGGAGGTGTTGGGCGACACGACGGATGGAGTCACCCCTCTCGATGGACAGGATGACCTGCGCCGCCGTGTCGTCGAGCACTTCGTACACCTGATGGTTACCAATAATCCGGTAACAGTTAAAAGCCTTACTAGAGGCCCGGTTAGAGTGGCTCCGACTGAGCTGGACCACTCTGGTTTCTCATATTGAATGGCTGGACTATGTCGATATCGCACACTATCTGCATAATTTGGATAATGTAAACAATGCGGATTGCATGTATTGCGCTCATTGGCGCCTGATGGTGGTAGCGGTAATTGTGGTGATTGCGTGTGAAATGCAGATAATGCAAATTGTGTAGGTCACGTATGGTTGCTGGGATCAGAGCAAATGAGGATTGTTGACACCATTTAGATAATGTACAAAATGTAAATTGTGTGAATAACGCACCCAATCTGTCTGACACAGAATTAAGGTGGGCGAACTTCATTAGCCGCGTATGAGCAAGGCAAAACTCACATTATTAACGATATGTGGGCAACTTACAATATCTACACAATGCAAATCATCCACAAATTGTGCAAAATCCGCCTATGGCTGGGGTACTGACCTATGAGTGCTGACGAGTTTGAGGGACTCCCCGGAGCAGCTGTCTCATTGCTCAAGGGGGGTGTAGGAAAATCCACAATCGCGCTCAACATCGCTGACCGACTCGCTGCTCGCGGTCATAAGACGGTACTACTGGATCTGGATAAAGACGGACATATGACGACCCAACTTGGGTACGACGATGCGTACGACCGAGATGCGAACCTAGGTGACGCCCTCATCGATGGTGAAGACCCCGAAGACCTGCTTATCGAGACGGACTTCGGCGTTCACCTCCTCCCGTCGAGTAACGAACTCGAGAATGTCGAGACGAGGCTGAAGGACGAACGATTCGCAGATGTGAAGCTTCGGCGGAACGTCGTCGGTCCGCTCATCCAAAACGGATACGACTACGTGATAATTGATGCCGCAGGCGGCCGTGGAAAACTCTCCGACAACGCCCTCATTGCCGTCCAGCGCGTCATAATCCCGCTGATCCCGCGTGCTGGCTCGATCAACGGCCTCAATAAGATGATTGAACGCCAGATCTCCCCAATCCGGCAGAATATCGGGTTAGATATCCTCGCAGTCACTCCGAATATGATTCGCGAAACAATGGGACAACACAACGAGCATCGGACTCTCGTTGAAAACCTCAACCGAGAGTTCGGTTCGTTCGTCCCTGAGTATGCCCGTGTTGACCCGGAGATCTTCAGCGCCCTCGACGATTCTGAACAGACCGTCGAGAGTATCCCGAAGCCAGGGATTCGCGAACGGACCGTGATTTCTCGTGCGTTCAAGCAAGGAATGCCGGTCTCGGAGTTCGACGAAGATTGTGACCAGATCACGAATTTCGACCACTTGGCGGACCTCGTGGAGGAACACAGCTATGCCTAATGAGGACGACCGTTTCGGGGACGTCGCTGAACAGCTCAAACAAACGGAGGAAGGAGTCGAATCGGACGACGACGAACGTACTGACACCCAAGATGAACCGCAACCGGATGAAGAGATCGTTACTGAGGACACAGAGTCGGAGACTGAGTCCGCTCCTGAACAGGATGAAGAGACTGTGGACGGACCTGCCTTCCCTTTTGACGAGACCGATATGCACGGCTTTTATGTCCGGGAGGAGACGTGGAATGGCGTCACTCGGATGCGATCATCGGTAACTGCCGCGTGCTCTATGTTTGATGTTCCCGAATTTGAAGGAAGAGAGTTTCAAGATGCGTGTCTCCGGGTAATTGCGGACTACGGTGATGAGGTCGCCCTCCGGATCCTCCGGGAGCGTGGGATCGAAGCTGATGAGGAACGTGTCCAAGAAGTTGTGGACATGCTGAGCGAGCAAGCTACGAACGACTAGCATCGGATTCGGTCGATTTCCTTCAGCATATAGCTTGCAGGAAGTGCAAATAATACGGTATCGCTTCTAGCAACTCGTATGCGATCGACGATATCCAGTCCATATTTCAGGGAGGGAGGACCTACGAATCTGATACCTCCTCGTCGTCGAAGGCTTTCACGAGATACTGGCCGTTCTCCGAAAGCTGGTAGATTTTCTTCCCGTCGCGTTCGGCGGCAATTTCGATCATCCCCGCATCCCGGAGTTCGCGCAAGTGCGTATAGATATACCCGTGGCTGAGGTCCAACTTGGCTGCGAGTGCGTAGCCGTGCAGCGGTTCCGTCCGCAGTTGTCGTAAGATTCGTAACTTGGTGTTGCTGATCAGTCCGCCCATCACGTAGCGGATTCGGACCCATCAGGGGAAACGTATATAATAGGATATACTGACCGCTCAGTAGAAACAAACAAGTCAATGATTCAAGTATAAAGACGTATACCAGCACCGTTTGATGTGCAGTGTGCTGCTGTCGGACCGTCGCTGCCGGCAATCGACCATTCACAACCACCCAGACACAGACGATGGATTCACAAACTGAGCCTGTTCTCAGGCCCTCCGGACGAGACGCCCCGTTGAGTACCCGAGTCGCGACGACGGTTGCGTGGCTCGAGGGAGTCGAACAAACCACGCTCTCCCCGCTGCAGGACGTTATCGATGTGGATGCGCTGAAAGAACTGCTCACCGATACAGAACGCCCCTCGGTTACAGCGGGTTTCGATTACGAGGGATATCGTATCGATTTCAACAGTGACGGGACGATTACCGTCGACGGGACGCCGGCATCGACTGATGGAACGATTGCACCCGGGACGAGCGTCCTCTGTGTCGGAACTACAGTCGACAGCGCTGAGCACATCGAATGGCCGACGTATACGATCGCTGGTCCGACCGATCACCGCGCGTGGCTCGAGGTGCTCGCCAAGGATTCGAGTACCGGGTCTGTCGACGATGACAAATCGGGGCCAGAACCGAAACTGGAACCAGAACTGGAATTCGCAGCGGCCGACACACGACGAACGATTTTCGTCTGTGGGTCTGACGAAGTGTCCGCACAGCTCGCGCCGCGGCACAGACTCGGAAGCGGTCACGATCATCCGCTGACCGAAGAACAGCTCGTGAGAATCGCCGACTGTGGAGATCTCTCGACGCTCGGCCAGCGGCTGAGCGACCAGCTGGCCGTCTGGGAAACAATTGGCGCGAATTCGGTCGTTCGGATCCACGCGCTTGCACCATTTCTTGACGCAACAGCGCTCTCACAGCTGTTTCGGTTTTTCCACCTGCTTATCGGACGGGTCGCTGCCACTGACACAGTCTTGCAGGTGCAGTGTGATGCGTCGGTCGTTGCTGAACGGACGATCGATACTCTTGATCCGCTATTCGATGTCGTGATCAAGTTCGATTCGAACGGGCGGTTGTCAGTCTCGATTTGAACGCTCAAATATCGGGAAATCTCAAGCTGTTTCATCCGAATCAACGCCTGTGGAGACTGCGCTCCCTGTGGATACCGTTGTGTCTGCAAAGCGTGTCGTGGAAACAGGAAGCCCCACCCTCAAGGAGCGAACCGCGTCAGCCGGGAGCGAGTAGGGTGGGGTAGTTCACTACGCTCTGTTGTCGTCCTAGTAGTTTGTCATACAATCTGAAGAGAGACAGCTAGTAGATCGGTCTACGAGTAGATTAGTTTATACGTCGTATCCGTTTCGTCTGAGTGCCTCTGACAGCTCGCCGTCAGGGTCAGCCGTAAACTTAACCAACGATGACTCAGGCCTCGTTGTCGTATACAGTTCAGAGTCGATATTGTCTGGGATTTCGTTCGCGTGTGTCTTATCTACAACTGCAACTGATATTTGTGGCCTCGTGTCGTTTGACTCGCTCATTACCTGATGGTATGGGAGAAGCGATGTTTGTCTTTTGGCATTCGAATACACAATTCTCTCTACGACAAGAGCGTTTGACAAGGTACACTATACACTCGGTCTGTAGTACATATTGCTTTTGAAGCCCGCATCGGCGGATTCCTAAATGGCATCCAAAGCAAAGGCTATCCTGTCGGTTCCCGCCTACCTGCTAGTCTCTTCTATGTCGGCGACGCAGCTGCCGAATCGACGAGCGAGTATTCCCGGTCCCGGCTCGTGCCCTCCGCTTCGAGGAGATTGTACTGCGCCATCTTCGAGAGGTACGTCCGCACTGTCCGTTTCGTCCGGGAGTCATCGACCTCCTCGGAGTAGTGGTCGTAGATCTCGCTCGGTCCGAGTGGGCCGTGCTCGCGAACAATCTCATAGACAATCCGCTGATGCGGGGTGAGTGAGTCGAGGCTTTTCTGCTTAATCTGGGCTCGGGCATCCTCGGCGGCGTCCAAGACGAGGTTGTCGGTGATCCGCTCGCAGTTCTCGTGATCGGCCTTGCCGGCCGCCGTTCGGAGGATGCCAATTGCGAGGCGGGCGTCGCCAGCGGCCGCGTCGGCAATCCGGTAGAGCTGGTCGTCGGTGATGACGTCCTCGTCGAGCCCCCACTTCGCCCGCGCACTCAGGATATCGTACAGCTGCTCGTCGTGGTACTTGTCCATCCGGACGTGTTCGCTGGAGCGCAGGCGGCTCACGAGGCGCTCGTCGACGCGGCTGAACAGCTCCTCTTCCTTGTTCGCGATACAGATGATCGCGAACTGCGGGAGGCTGTGAAGGTCGTAAATGATGCTCGGGTCTTCGAGCTGGTCTACCTCATCGAGGATGACGACCGTCCGAGGGCCGTCGTGCTGTTGGAGGCGATCGACGAGTTCGTCGTGGGGCGTCGACTGCCGGTGGATGTCGATGGTGGCGCCGAGGTCGTCGAGGATCTGGTAGAGCGTCCGAAATCGGGTGTAGTTCCGCCAGCAGTTGACGTAGGTGGTTTCGACGTCGAGGACCTCTTCGCGGAGCCGTTCGGTGACGAATTGCGAGATGCACGTCTTGCCGGCGCCGCTGGGCCCGGTGACGATAGCGGTGTCAGCGGGTTCACCGTTTGTAATAGGCTCGAGAACGCTGGAGAGGTGATTGACCTCGGCGTCGCGATGCTCGACTTCTCGAGGGACGAACCCGGCCCGGAGGACGCGAGCATCGCGGATCATCTTTGCTTGATAGACTGGTTTTCTGGCTAGTAGTAAAAACGTGACCGGGGTATTTCCGGAAACGATTCAATTCCCCCCGTTCTGTCTGTGGTGATTCCCGCGTTGTAACGCGATTCGTTTTGTGGAAAACGTGGTTTTCCGGAATTAGTCGAGTACCCTCCGGAAACCCTGTGTGTTCTCTGTCCTTACCAGCGCCCGGTGTCTGCTTCAATCAACTCTTCGGAACAATGCCCCTAACAATTACAACACTTCGACTGTGAACTACCCTACCCTACCCTACTCGCTCCCGGCTGACGCCGTTCGCTCCTTGAGGGTAGGGCTTCCTGCTTCCACGACGCGCTTTGCAGACACGGAGGTGTCCACAGGGAGCGCACTCTCCACAGGCGTTCGTTCGGAGTGTCCCACTCCTACATCTTGTATACCGCGAGAAAGGATGTTCCACGCCGCGTTCGCGTCCCTGTCTGCCTCGAACCCGCAGGCGGGACAGGAGTGTTCACGGACCCACAACGGCTTCTCCGTCGAAACGCCGCACGACGCGCACTCCTTCGTCGTCCCTCTCGGGTTCACCGCGACAAAATGCGTTCCTTCGCGCTCGCACTTGTATTCGAGTAACGAGAGGAACGTTCGCCACGCCGCCGACGCCGTGTTGCGGCTGTTCGATGGCGACTCCATCATCCCCTTCACATTCAGGTCTTCGACCGCCACGAGGTCGTACTCCCGAGCGTAGTACGTCGAGAGTTTGTGTAGGAAGTCGCCGCGCTTCCGTCGAAGGTCGGCGTGACACTCTGCGACTCAACGCCGTTGCTTCTCGTAGTTGTTCGATCCGTGCTGTTTGCGCGAGAGTTTCCGTTGCTCGCGCTCTACGCGTTCGCGCTCGTCGGAGAGCTCGAGCGACCCGACTGTCGTGCCGTCGGTGTCGTGGGCGTACGTGAGTATCCCAACGTCGATACCAACACACTTCTCGGGATTCTCAGGCGGTTCGGGTGGCTCGTGGTCCATTTGGACGCCGAACGTGGCGAACCACTCGCCCGTCGGTTCCTTCTTGACTGTGACCTGCTTGAGCGTGGCGTCGTCGGGGATGGCGCGGTGGAGCCGTATCGGGATGTCCGCGAGTTTCGAGAGTGACAGCACAGTCTGACCGCCCTTCTTGTCGAGCTTGAAGCCAGACTGACTGTACGTGAAACTGCGGAACTCCCGTGGCGACTTCCAATTGAGTTGACCGACGCCGTAGCCATTCTGCTTGAGTTTTGAGAGGCCGTTAAGGTTGTCGAACAGCCGTTCGACGACGGTTTGGAGAACCTTCGAGTACACGTCCTTGAGGTCGTCCCACCACTCCTTGAGGTCGGGCAGCTCCGACCGGAGCGTAGTCATCGACGGCAGTTCGCCATGTTCGTCTTGGTACTCGTTGAGACGGTAGAGCGTGTGATTGTACAGTTGCCGACAAATATCGCGGTGGCGGTCCAACTCCTCGCGGTGGGCGTTGGACGGCTTGAGTCGGTACTTGTAGGCGTAGTACATCAGCTCTCCCGCTGGTCTTCGACGTACTGTTTCAGCACATC
>NZ_JBQWLT010000016.1:0-41098 GCF_052545375.1 Halobellus sp. GM3
CGGCCGCAGCCACATCCTGCAGCGCCGGAGCGTTTCTGGCTTTCGGCAATTCCAGCGTGAAAGCGCTATGACGCATTGGCCTCAGTTTCCCGAGGATATTCGTCTCTGCAGGGTAGTTTGGCCACGTGTTACTGAGCTTTTCGCCGCGAGTCTGAACTCGCACGACTAGCATGGCTAAATCGGACTCCGATAGCAATGGCCTCCGGCAGGATCAACCGGAATGGGTTCCCAGCGGTCTGTGACGACCGCGGGGAGGGTGGCGGGATTCTCACTCTCACAAGGAGAGTGAGGATCACCAATATATCACATTGCGTGGTCCGTTCGATTGGGTGGTTCGGGTCACCGGACAGGTGACACCGAACCACCAAGGCTAACATCAGATTCCATCTGTACGGCGGACCGCAGGGGTGGAATCCTCATCTCTTGCGGACATAGGGATACGTCGGACTGCGCCATAAAGGCACCGGTCCTCGTTCGCCTGCCGGCCGAAGCCGGCTGTCCGAGCGGGCGCGGGGTCGAACCGCACCCAGTCGCGGTGTGTCGTTCGCATTCGATCGGAGATGACTCGAACACTTAAGCCCGTCGTGTCGTCCCCGGCTCGTTCGAGCCGGAGGCGACGGCGACAGAGCGGATCGAGTCCGGTCCGACCGAACGAAGCTCCCGGGCGACCCCGGGTGCGTTCCGCGTATTTCTACGGATGCCGGGTAAATATAAAAGGCCGTCGAACCGTCCCCGCCTCGTTATGCGATTTCACACCGTGAGTGCGTGATTCGCTCAGCGGTGTATCGTAACGGTCCGTAGATTCTCGCCAAACGAGACGGCGGGAAGCTGTGATGCCGTGGGATGACTCCGATCAGCCCTCGAGGCGGCGTCGCAACTCGAGGGGTGCGAGGATACGGCGCGGTCGGAGGCCGACGCGTCATCCCACGCTGAGCGCGTGCGGTCGGGTCGGGTAGTAACCGCGCGTCCGACACTCACGGGGGGACGAACAAAGCGATGTCGGAGACGGGACGAAAGAAGTGTCGAGGACGGAGCGAAGCCGCCAAGTGTGTCTGCTAACGCCGATGCGCGTATCGCATAGCCGCGGGGGCACTCGCGCGCGTTACTCCTCGAGGTGTTCGATCCCCTGTTTGGCGACGTTCCCGCGGGTCACCGTCGAGACCTCGTTATCCTGCATCCACCCCGGCTTGTCGCTCGGCGCCGAGTCGTGCCACGCCCACGCGTGATAGACGTGTACCCGATCGGTCCCGCGCTCGAGCAGCCTGATCTCGGTGGGATCGGCTTTCGCCCCGTCCTCCGACTCATAGGAGTCGTAGCCTTCGAGTCGACGGGCGGCCTTGAGCGCCGCCTGTCGCGGCATCCGTCCGGTGAACTGTTTGGTCTTCTCCCCGTTCTCCAGCATCACGAAATTCCGTTTACCGTCCTCGCGCACCATTGGTGTGGTCCTCTATGACAAGGAAGCGCAGGGTCTGGTATAAATATATCGGCAAAATAGACTGCTGCGTCGGGGTCGGTACCCGATATCGCGGCCGACGCCGTGTCAGTTCGTGAGGGACCGAGGCAAGACGTAAACAACACTTATGTATATCCTGTGGCGAATCTTCGCCTAGACAGCTCCGATGGTTCGGAAAAAGAAGCTCAGCCCGAGTGGCGCGAAAGACGAAGACGGCGAGTACCACAACGTCCACGTCAATCTCCACGAGGACGAACTCGCCGTGGCCGGGATGGAGATCGGCGACGAGGTGTTCGTTCGGGTTCGAGACGGCAAGATCATCATCCAGAAAGCCGACCCCGACGCGGTCGAACACGACTTCTGAGGGGCCGATGATCCGACGCACCGGCCGGTCGGCGTCCGATCGCCGATCTGACGACAGATGCAGCACGCACTCGCCGTGATCCAGCAGACATACCGCGCACTCAGGCCCGCGCTCTTCTCGCTCCCCGCAGAGACCGCACACCGAGTAGTACACCGCGGGCTCCGGACGGTCCAGCACACGCCGATCGAGGACGCCCTCCGAGACCGACTGCGAGTCGGCGACGGCCGGCTCGCGGTCGACGCGTTCGGGCAGTCGTTCGACAACCCGGTCGGCGTCGCCGCCGGGTTCGACAAGAACGCCGAGTTACCCTCGGTCCTCGGCGCGCTCGGGTTCGGGCACGTCGAAATCGGCGGCGTCACCGCGCGCGCGCAGCCGGGGAACCCGCGGCCGCGGATGTTCCGCCTCGCGGCGGACCGCGCCATCATCAACCGGATGGGTCTCAACAACGAGGGCGCCGACGCCGTCGGCGAGCGCCTCCGGGCGAGTCGGGACCCCGGGATTCCCGTCGGTGTCAACGTCGCGCTCTCGGAGGCCGTAGACCCCGCTGCGGCCCCCGAAGACTACCGATACACCTACGAGCGCGTCGCTGACGTTGCGGACTACCTCGCGGTCAACGTCTCCTGTCCGAACAGCGAGGGAATGCGCGACCTCCAGAACCGCGAGTCGCTGGAGGCGATCCTCGGCGAACTCGTCGACGCCGGCGCGTCGCCGCTCCTTGTGAAGCTCTCGCCGGACCTCCCCGACCCCGCCGTCGAAGACGCGCTGGCGGTCGTCGAGGAGTTCGACCTCGACGGCGTTATCGCGACCAACACGACGACCGAACGGCCGTCGGGGCTCGAGAGCCCGAACCGCGCGGAGAAAGGCGGACTCTCGGGCGCGCCGATCGAAGGCCGCGCGACCGAGATGGTCCGCTTCGTCGCCGAGCGGACCGACGTCCCCGTCGTCGGGGTCGGCGGCGTCGCCGACGCCGCGGGCGCGTACGCGAAGATCCGCGCGGGAGCGAGCCTCGTCCAACTCTACACCGGCTTGGTCTACGAGGGACCGACGCTCGCGCGCGACATCAACGAGGGACTGCTCGGACTGCTGGACCGCGACGGCTTCGACAGCGTCGAAGACGCCGTCGGTGCCGATCTGTAACCGGAGACGTCGTCGAACGCTTCACAGGGGAATTGTTACCCTCGATTCGCTGAATTCGCTGTGAGGCAGATCCTGCGTATTGATCGTAACGGATACGTTCAAAACCCACCTCCACAAGAGAACTCAGTTCTGACTATCACACTCACCTATTGAGCCATAGATTATCCTCGGATCCCCGGAGCCGTTTGGTTGATTCGTCGTAATTTCAAGTGTGATCTCGATACAGGATTGCCCATCCGCGTCTTCGACGAGATCGGCTCGAACAGCGTCACCGGTGTCAGTTTTTGGAATATGTGCATATAAGATGTATTCACCAGTCTCGGCGGGTAGTTCATCGAAGGTCACAAACTGATTTGGAGCAGGCGAAGCTGTGACCGTGCGCCAGAGAACGATCTCGTCACCGTCAATTAAGAGGACGCTTGCTCGCACATCACGGGCAAGTCGATTTCGAAGGGTTATCTCCGAAATTTCGATTCCAGATGATGAACTCGCTTTCGGGAGAGAACAGCCGGCCGTAGTTGCGAGAAGCAATGATCCACCGAGTTGGAGGGCAGAACGGCGCTTCACGTTGCGGACTAATCGAGTCACTGGTGAATATCTGTGGAAGTACACGTATTATTGAACGGATTTGCTGAATCTACTCTCTGTATCTCGTACGGGGTTTCTGGTCTACTCTCTGTATCTCGCACGGGGTTTCTGGCAAAGTTCAGATAAACCTCCATCTATATTGGTGTGTGAATATCCTGCCTTGATTGATCTCCAAACGTTGTTTTCACGTCCAGTCACGGCGAACCAGCCGATAGAACAAGCCGTGCGAGTACCTCGGTTATTGCGAAGGTCGTCCTGAGTCCGGTTCACTTACTCGACTTCGAGCGTGTCCAATGCTTCACTGAAGGTTGTCACGGGAACCACGTCAGCCGTATGGTCGTGCAGGAGCGGCGGGCCGAGCAACGAGGTCAGCCCTTCGAACGTATCTGACTCGATCAGCAGGTAGAACGTATGCTCGTTTGGTGCCACGAACGAACTCTGTACGGTCACACCGAGTGATTCCGGGGCGTCCGTTAACCGCGTGATCAACTCGCTCGCCTTCCCTTCGTGTTCGTCACGCGCCCAGCAGTTCTCGGGGCTATGGGTCAACTGTACGTGGAACATCATAGTCAACTCCCATACGACGAGTGAGACGGTAACTGTATGTACTGATAACATACAACATACACCGGTATAGACGCAGGTAGTTGACTGAGCTGTGACGTTGCTCATCTACACCGACCAATCAGAGATTCCGAAGGAAGTGTGGAACCCGTTCTCTGAGCCGCCCGTAAACGGCAAATAGCGGTGGGGGCCCGGCGGCGTCTACTCTCCGCGGTGGACGATCACGACCGCGTCGCCGGCCTCGATCATCTCGCCGTCGCCGGTGTAGCGCCGCTCTTCCTCGATCGCAAACATCTCGGCGGCTAACTCGACGCCGGCGACGTGCAGTTCGTCGCCGACAGTCTCGTACTCGCCCGCGTCGAGCGCGGCGTCGATCTCGGAGACCTGACTGCCGAACTCCGGGCCGACGAGCGAGTACTCGAGGTCGACGCCGGTCACGACCGACTCGATCGACGGCCGCTCCTCGAGCGTCGCCAGCTCGTCGACGTGCATCACGCCGGAGATGTCCTCTTCGAAGCCTGCGATGTCGCCCCAGACCTCGACGCGATCGAGTTCGGCGTTCATCGGGAGCTGGCGGTCGCTCTTGTACTTCCGGAGGGCGCCGACGACGGCCATCGCCGTCTCGCCCGCCGCGAAGTCGGCGTCGACGCCGAGCGGGTCGGGCCAGCCGCTCCGGTGGACGCTCGCCTCGGCGTCGTACATATCGCGCCAGAGCTCCTCGGCCGCGTGCGCGAGGATCGGCGAGAAGAGCTTGAGGAACCGACGGTGAGCGACAGAGAGGGTGTACGCCGCGGAGGCCGCCGAGGCGTCGGCGGCGACGCCGTCTCCGTCCGCCGCGTCGCGAACGCGCTGTTTGGCGATCTCGAGGTAATCGTCGCAGAACGTGTGCCAGAAGAACCCGCGGAGGCCGTCGCGGGCCTTCGAGAACTCGCGGCTCTCGAATCGCTCCGTGACCCGTTCGATCTCCCGGTCCAACTCCGCGAGCAGCCAGCGGTCCAACTGCGTGAGATCGGCGTGATCGAACGCGTCGCGGTCGGGCGCGTCCTCGGTGAGGCTCTCGACGAGTTTCGAGGCGTTCCAGAGCTTCCGCAGCAGCTTTTCGCCCGCGCGGAGCCCCTTCTCGGAGTAGGGGAGGTCGTCGCCGACGGCCGAGCCGGCGGCCCAGTAGCGCGCGGCGTCGACGGGGAACTTCGAGACGACCTCGTCGGGGGCGACGACGTTCCCCTTCGATTTCGACATCTTCTCTCGGTTCTCGTCGAGCACCATCCCGTTGATCATCACGCTGTCGAACGGCACCTCGCCGGTGTGCTCATAGCACTTGACGACCGTGTGGAACAGCCAGAAGGAGATGATGTCGTGGCCCTGCGGGCGGAGGTCGAACTGGTAGAGCTCGGGGTTCTCGAAGGCGAACTCCTCGCTCTCTTCGTCCCAGTCCCAGCCGGCGTTGATCAGCGGCGTGAGCGACGACGTCGCCCACGTGTCGAAGACGTCGTCCTCGGGGACGAACTCGTCGTGGCCGCACTCGGGGCAGGCGTCGACCGGCGGGTCGTCGCTCAGGGGATCGACCGGCAGGTCCCCCTTCTCGGCGACGACGACGTGCTCGCACGCCTCGCAGTACCACACCGGGAACGGGATGCCCGAGGAGCGCTGCCGGGAAATCGCCCAGTCCCACTGGAGCCCCTCGATCCAGTTCTTATACCGGGTGAACATCTTCTCGGGATACCAGTCCATCTCGCGGCCGGCTTCGAGGTACTCGTCGGTTCGATCGAGCAGTTCGATGTACCACTGGTCTTTGACGAGGAACTCGACGCTCGTCCCGCAGCGCTCGTGGACGTTCACCGTGTGAGTGATCGCGCGTCGGTCGAGCAGCGCGCCGGCGGCGTCGAGGTCCTCGACGATGGCCTCGCGGGCCGCCGACGAGGAGAGCCCCTCGTACTCGCCCGCGACGTCGGTCAGCGTCCCCGACTCGTCGATGGCGATCCGGAGGTCCAGATCGTGCGCTTGGTACCACTCGATGTCGGTCTGATCGCCGAACGTACAGCACATCACGATGCCCGAGCCGGTCTCCATGTCGACCCGCTCGTCCGCGATGATCGGGACCTCCTGATCGAAGAGGGGGATTCGCGCCTCCTCGCCGACGAGGTACTGGTTCTCTTCGTCGTCGGGATGGACGAACACCGCGACGCACGCCGGCAAGAGTTCCGGGCGGGTCGTCGAGATGGTGAAGGTCTCCGCCCCGGCCCCTGCGGCGTCGGCGTCGCGCTCGCCCCCGCCGACGTCGGTTCCGGCAGCGCCGGTCCCGACGACCTCGAAGGCGATGTCGTGGAAGTGGCTCGGCTGCTCGTCGTCTTCGGTCTCGACCTGCGAGATGGCCGTCTCACAGTCGGGACACCAGATCGCCGGCGCGCGCTGGCGGTACTCTCTGCCCTGTTCGTAGAGGTCGATGAAGGAGAGCTGGGACGTCCGCTGGACCGCCGGCGAGATGGTCCGGTACGTCTGGTCCCAGTCGATCGAGATGCCGAGGTCCTGCATCTTCTCGGTGAACTCGGCCTCGTACTGCTCACAGACCTCGCGGGTCATCGCTTGGAACTCCCGGCGCTCGTAGTCCTGGTGGCGGACGCCGAGTTCGTCCTCGGCGAGGCGCTCGGAGGCGATGCCGTTGTCGTCGTAGCCGAACGGGAAGAAGACGTCCTTCCCGCGCATCCGGTTGAACCGAGCGACGAAGTCCTGCAGCGTGAAGCCGTAGACGTGGCCCCAGTGCAGGCTCCCGGATACCGTCGGCGGCGGCGAGTCGATCGAGAAGGCGGTGTCGGGGTCCGCTACGTCGCCCTCGTAGGCGTAGAGGTTCTCCTCGACCCACCGGTCCTGCCACTTCGCCTCGACGGTCTCCGGGTCGTATTCTCCGCTCGGCATTCTCGGGCGAAAATACCGGCGGGAGGGCTGTTAAGTCACTCGATTACTCGATCGCTCGCGCGAGTGTCGCTCCACATCCGAGGTCGCACGCGACCGTGGGACTACTCCGCCAGCGCCGCGAGGTCGAACTCGAACGCCGCGACCGGGAGTTCGAGGTCGTGTTCGACCAAGACGCGCGGGTGGAGTTCACCGACGACACCGACCGCCTCGCCGTCGATCACGACCGACGCCGCGCGGCCGTCGATGAACGAGGGGTGCTCCGTCGCCGGCGTCGACAGCTCGACGTCGAAGTCCCGACAGATCGCCTGCAGGCGGGCCTTCGCGTCCTCGTACGTCGCGTCGTGGCTCGCAAGCACGCCCGCGACGTGCTGTCGCTCGCGGACGCGCGTGTTGACGTCATCGTCGCGCTCGGCAACGAGCCCGACCTCAGCGAGGTTCTGCGGGTACGCGCGGTGAGTGTTGTTCTCCAAGACCATCACGAGCGAGGGGAGCGCCCACGTTCGGAGGATCCCGTAGTCCTCGCTGTACGGTTCCGTGATCCGAACCGGCTCGCCGCCGCCGAGGTAGTCGCTTCCGGGTTCGACGTTCATCCGGTCGTACACTTCCTCGGCGCTCGTCATATGGAAGTTCAGGAGGTCCTCGAAGCCGAGACCGGTCAGGACGCTCCGCGCCGCGGCCTCCAGCCGCGAGCGCTCGTGGCGACCACCGACGGTCCCGACGTCCGGGTACCTCGGTTCGAGCTCGTCGAAGCCGTACGCGCGGCCGACGTCGTCGACGAGGTCCAGCGGGTGGAGCACGTCGACGCGGTACGGCGGGATCGACACCTCGTAGGTGGTGCCGCTCGCGTCGCCGTCTGCCGCGTCGCCGTCTCCGTTCGCGGCCGTCTCCGTGTTGTCTCCGTTCGCGGCCGTCTCCGTGCCGTCTCCACCCGAAACGACGGCGTCGAGTCCGGAGCGCTCGAAGAGGTCGACCACCTCGCTCGGTTCGAACTCGACGCCGAGCATCGTCTCGATGCGGTCGTGGGAGACGGACTTCGTCTCCACCTCGAAGTCGGGGCGGGCGAGCGTTCGGCCGGCGCCGGACGCGCCGTCGGCCGCACCCTCGGCCGCGCCGCCTCCGGAGCCGCCGTACTCGACTTCGACCGCCTCGATGGTCGCGCCGCGGGCCGACAGCGCGTAGCAGATGATGTTGCACATCCGGTCGATCGTCCACTGGTCGGTCCCGGTGAGTTCGACCAAGAGGTCCGTCGAGTCCGTCGAGACCTCGGTCCGGCGGCCGTTGATCACCGGCGGGAACGAGAACAGGCCGAGTTCGTCGTAGATCGCCGGGTAGCGGTCGTACTCCGCGATGAGGTCCGCGTACGTGCGCCCGGTCGGGTGCGCTTCGAGCACCTCGGCGGGCGTCATCTCTCGATCGCTGTCGAGCGGGACGAAGGTGTCTCCCTCGGGGTCGATCCCGGTGTAGGTGACCGAGTTGCCCCCGCTGTCTTCGGAGAGTACCTCGCCCTTTATCGCCACGAGGTCGTGGATCCCGATCGCGCCCTTCGCGCGCTTTCTCCCCATCGTGGCGTGAAGCTTCTCCTGCAACTGGATCAGCGAGTCCAGTCCGGCCTCGTCGAGGTCGACGCCGCGGACGATCGCCCCTGTGACGTAGGGGCGCTCGTCCGGGACGTCCTCGTCGACGACGAGCGTGAAGTCCGGGTCGTTCGTCTTCGGGACGTCGACCCCCCGATCGTCGCCGTAGTGATAGCGCAGCGATCGCGCGACGCCCTCCACGGAGAGCCGGTCCAAGCGGTCGGGGCCGAACTCGAACTGCAGCAGGCCCTCTTCGGTCTCGCCCTCGAACTCCAGGCCGAGGCCGAACAGGTCGGATTTGAGCGTCGCGTCGTCCTTCTCGTCGTGGCCGGTCAGTTCCCGGAGCTCGTCGGGGTCGATGTCGACGACGGGCATCAGTACGTCACCTCCGCGCCGCGGAGGAACTCGAGGTCCGCGAGCGTGCCGTGCAGGTCGCGGATGTCCTCCGCGCCCGTTGTGAGCATCGCGAGCCGCTCCAAGGCGAGACCCCACGCCATCACGTCGTGTTCGACGCCGAGCGGTTCGAGCACCTCGTCGCGGAACATCCCCGAATTGCCGATCTCGATGAGTTCACCCGTCGTGGGATGGCGGCCGAACAGCTCGAAGGACGGCTCGGTGTAGGGGTTGTAGTGCGGTTTGAACTGGACGTCCGTGATGCCGAACTGCTCGTAGAACTCCACGAACGTCCCCATCAGGTCCCGAACGGAGAGGTTCTCGGCCATCACCCAGCCCTCGATCTGGAAGAACTCCAGCAGGTGCGTCGAATCCAGCGTGTCGTTGCGGTACACCTTCTCGAGGGAGAAGTACCGCTGGGGGGGTTCGAGCTCGCCGACCTCGGTCCCGGAGAGGTACCGCATCGACAGCGATGTGGTGTGACCGCGCAGGGCGATCGCCCGCGCGAAGTCCTCGGACCACGGCGAGTGGTAGCCGTCGCCGTCGGGACCGACGCCCTCGCGGTGGGCGCGCTCGACGCGGTCGACGAGGTCCGCGGGGAGGTCTTCGATCGGCGGGACGTCGAGGGCGAAGCGGTCCCAGTGGGTCCGCGCCGGGTGGTCCTGCGGCATGAAGAGGCAGTCGTTGATCCAGAAGTCCGCGTCGGCGTGGGGGCCCTCCATCTCCTGAAAGCCCATCCCGACGAGGACGTCCTTCACGCGCTCTGCGGTCTGTCTGAGCACGTGTGTCTTGCCGCTCCGAACGTCGGGCGCGTCGGCCTCGACGTTGTACTCGGTGAATTCTACTTCCCGCCACTCGCCGGAGGTGAGCAGCTCGGGGGTGAGCCGATCCACCGTCTCGGCGGTCTCGACGCCCTCCATCAGCGCCGTGACGCCCGCGTCGGTGAGCGTGACCGTCCGAACCGTCCGCTCGTGACGGTCGAGGAGGTTGCGGGAGACGAGCTGATCGAGGACGTCGTCGCCGACGTCCGCCGGACCCGCTCCGGGCGCATCGTCCGCATCGTCGGCCGCGAATCCGGCGAGCGCGACCGCCTCGGGATCGGACTCGGCGTCCGCGTCGCCCTCGGCGGAGAGTTCGCCGCTGTCGATTCCGCCGTATCCCTTCCGGCCGAAGTTCGCGAGCGCGATGTCGACCTCGGGGCCGTCGAGGTCGGCCGCGCCGATGACGCGGCCCATCTGCACCGGCTCGTCGGCCGCGCCGGCCTCGACCGCCGCGCGGTACAGTCGCACCTCGGGGAGACCGGCGTCGACGTAGTCGCGACCCTCGTCGGTCAGTTCGTACTCGGTCGACTCCGACTCCTCGACGTCGAGGAGGCCGTCGTCGCGGAGCTCGAAGGCGGCCCGCGTCGCCGTCTCCGGCTTCAACCCCGCTTCCTCGGCGAGTCTGTCTATCGGCGTTGCGTCTGTCGCACTCGCGGCGTTCAGCACCGCGACCTGTGGTTGGGAGAGTTTCATTCTGTATCGGGTGTCGTCTCTGCGAATCGGTCGTTGTCGCGTCTACCGACCGGCCGCCAGTTAGCAGTTCCGAAGACCGCAGCGCGAGCGCGGCCGGGGGACCGAATCGAACGGTTTCGACGCCCGCCGCGACGCCGGGTGGGGACACGGCGCGCTGGCCCGGCGGTTCCGCCGCCCTCAGGCGCTCCGGAAATCGAACGTGGACCCGTCGCAGTCGGTCGGTTCGAGAGCGACGCCGCAGGCTGAGTACTCGGGTCCGTGGCGCATATCCCGAGCGTCACCGCCGTCGGGCAAAACGGTTCCGGATTCGTGCGAACAGTTGCCACGGGACGGACGCTCCCTCGGAGGCGCGCGTTTATCAGTCCACACAGCGAACTGTCAGATATGCCCGAAGAAGTGCTGTTCAAATCGGAGAGTCGACAGAGCCGAGAAGCCATCGCGTCGTACCTGCGGAGCGTCGCGGACAAACTGGACGGCGGCGGCCCGATCACGCTCGCGGCCGGCGAACAGTCCGTGACGATGGAGCCGCCCGCGCAGCCGACCTTCGAGGTGAAGGCCGAGCGGGAGGGCCCGGCCGACGGTCCCGGAGAGCTGAGCATCGAACTCGAGATCGAGTGGGACGAAGGCGGCGACGACGGCGCGGGCGGCGACGGCGATCTGACGATCGAATAGCGGAACGGCCCGCCGAGGGGGCGCGTCCGACCTCGACTCAGTCGTCGCCCGGCGCGACGCCCCGCCGCGGTGATTCCAGCGAGATGTCGAGGTCTTCGAGAACCGCCTCGGCCTCCGCGCGTTTCTCTTGGTGGTCTGCTAAGAACTCGCGCATCAGTTCGGCCGCCTGTTCCTTGCAGCCGCCGCAGAGGCGCTCGCCGCCGACGCACTCGTCGTAGACCTCCTTTGCGAACTCGTCGTCGTCGCCCGCGAGCAAGTAGGCGTACAGCTCGTAGACGGGGCACTCGTCGGCTCGTCCCCCTAACTCGCGCTGCTCTTCGGCGGTGTCGCGGCCGCCGGTCGTCGCGGCTTTCACCTTGTCGTAGCCCTCCTCGGGGTCGTCGAGCAGCGAGATGTGCGAGGCGGGGATCGACGAGGACATCTTTCCCCCGGTGAGGCCGGTCATGAAGCGGTGATAGATCGACGATGGCGGGACGAAGCCGTAGCCGCCGTGGTCGAGTTCGACCTCGCGCGCGAGCGCCTCCGCCGCCTCGGCGTCGAGGTCGAAGGCGTCGACGTGCTCGTCGTAGCGGCGCTTCTCGCCGTCGACCGCCTCGACGAGCGCCTCGAAGGCGTCGTCGGTCGCGTTGAGGTCGAGGAACCGAACGCGGGGGCGAAGCGGCTCCATCCCGGCGTTCCCGAGCTTCTCGACCGCGGAGTCGCGAACGTCGTCGGCGACGACCACGCCGAGCCCGTCGAGGGTCGCGCGGTCCGCGTCGGCGAGCCACGCGCCCGCCTCCTCGCAGCGCGGACGCGCCGGGTCCTCGGCGTACGCCTCGCGCTCGTCGTGGACGGCCGCGACGAGCGCCCGTTCGGCGTCCGTCAGCTCGAAGCTGGCGAACGCCTCGGTCACCTTGAAAAAGCGCATCCGCGCGGCGAGGTCGCGGGCGAACCGGACGTGCGGGTCCTGATCGGGGCCGACCGGGATAACCGTCGGCTTCGGCTCCTCGAGCTGCGGGTAGAGGATGTCGGCCATCTGCGTGACGACCGACTGCATGTGCGAGACGTTCGTCTCGCCGTCGAAGCCGTAGATGCCTTGGAACTCCGAGAAGTTCGCCTTCGAGCCGAGTTCGAAGGCGAGGTCCTGAAGCTCGCGGTTGTCGGACTGACGGTAGAGCTCCCCCTCCGCGGGGTCGAAGCCGAGCGCGAGCAGGCTCAGGAGGTAGTCGCGGGCGTGCTCGTCGATCTCGCTCCACGTCATCCCGCGGGCCGCGTGGGCCTCCAAGTCGGCGATCAGGCCGTAGGCGTCTGCGCCCTGCTCTTGATGCCAGATGATCTCATCGAAGACGAGTTTGTGGCCGATGTGGGGATCGCCGGTGGGCATGAATCCCGAGAGGACCGCCGCGTCCTCGCCCTCCCGGAGCGCCTCGGCGACGGGGTCGTAATCGCGGTGCCCGAAGATGACGCCGCGGCGCATCAGGTAGTGCGGGTTCGGGACCGCGGGCAGGACGTCGTCGAACTCCTCGATGCCGAACTCCTCGAAGAGCTTCCGGTAATCGGAGACGGTCGAGGACCCCCACGGGTCGAGCGCGACGTCGTCAGCGCCGGCGGCGGCCGCATCGTCGCTCCGGTCGACGTCCTCGGCGCCGCCGTCGGTCGCGACCGGTGGTTCGCCGTCCGCAGCAGGCGCTGGCTGCTCGTCTGCCGAGTCGGTCTCGCGGGCGTCGTGGTCTCGTGTCATGGGGTGAGTCGGGCTACCGAGAGCCAGTCTATCTCGCCGTTCGCCGCGGTGAGCGCAAAAACCATTCGCTTCCGGACCCCGCCGGCGAGGCGGACGTCGAGTGAGAGGTCTCGCGGGTAGAAGGCGTGGCCGGGTTCGAGAACGCGCACGAGGTCCGCCGAGTGACTCAGCGAGTCGACGCCCGTGAACGCCTCGTAGACCCGGAAGTCCGCGCCGAATTTGAAGCCGCTCTTGGGGACGACGCCGCGGTCTCTGAGCGCCGCGTACGTCCGGAGCCGGCGGTCGAACCGCTCGCCCTCGACGTCGCGGCCGCGGCGGACGACGGCGTCCGCGTCAACGTCGGCGACGCCCCGCTGTGCGAGGTACGCCCCCTCGACGAGCGAGAGCTGAATCGGTCCCGAATCGGCGTTGCGCCCGAGCAGTCGCTGGCCGTAGAAGCGGCGCTCGTAGAGGTCGTCCGCGTCGTAGCAGACCACGCGGTCCTCGAGCAGATCGGTCGCGACGCCGGTGGGGAGCGCGGCGTCGTGATCGGTCGCGTCGTCGCTTGGTTCGTCGACGCCGCCCGCGGTGTCGCCTGACTCACCGATCGTCGGGGCGGCGTCGGTCTCGAAGTACGTGAGTTCGCCGTCCTCGTCGACGACCGCGAGGACGACGTCGCCGAGCGACGCCGCCGGGACGGACTCGCGCTCGCCGACGACGCGGATCCGATAGGCGACCTCGTCGTCCCACGGGCCGTTTCCCCTCGGATAGACGACGAAGTCGAGGCCGTCCTCGGCGGCGGCGTCCCCGCCGACGCCCGGCCACTCCGCCCGCGCGGGCGAGAGATAGAATCCCCGGTCGCGGAGGTCGCGATAGACGATGAACCGCAGCGCCGCGCCGGTCCGAGCGAGGAACTCGCGGAATCCGAGCCGGTCGTCGTCCGCCGCGTCGCCGGCGACGACGGCGTCGAGGTCGCCCCGCGAGAGGAGGTGCGCCGCCTCCACGGGAGCCAGCTCGAGGCGGTTGCGGTCGAGCGGGCGGCCGTAGCCGCGGGAATCGTAGAACCGCTGTCTGGCGTCGCCGCCGACGCGGACCGCGCCGTCGACCAGTGTCCCGTCCATACCCGTTTCCGGGGCCGGCGAGAACATAGGGCCTGCGATCAGGTCGGTTGGACGCGCGAGGGGTCGCTACCGCTCGAACCGCTCGCAGGTCCCGTCGAGACACCGCCGACCGCGCGCGGTCTCGAAAACGGGGAGGCCGCAGTCGCACTCGTCGACGACGACTCCCGCGGGGATCGCAAAGGCCGTCTCACAGTCGGGATACGCGTCGCAGCCCGCGAGGAGGCGGCCGCCGCGGCGGATGATCCGGAGGTCCGAGCCGCACTCGGGACACGTCCACTCGCGGTCGAACCGCTCGCGGACGGCTTCGTCCAGCGACTCGCAGGCGCGGTCGAGACAGAGCTCGAAGGCGTCGCCCGCCTCCGCTCGGATCTTCGGGAGGCCGCAGTCGTCGCAGGTGTCATCGAGGACGGTCGCGCCCGCCGGGAGGGGGTACCGAACGCCCGTGTCGAGGCCGCGGACCGCCCCGCCCGCGCGGACCAGCGGGTCGCCCGTTTCGGGGTGGGAGCCGACCGGCACGCCGGCCTCCGTCACGGGGTACTCGACCCACCCGGAGCTCTCGTGGGAGACGACCCGAAGGACCTGCTCGCCGGCGCGAGCGAGGAGCCCGAAGCCGCCCTCGTCGGTCTCGACGGTCAGCGAGTCGGGGCGGGTCAGCCACGCGACCGGCTGGTAGCCGTCGGCGTCGTGGACTAAGACGGTGCGGTCGGGTTTGACGACGATCGCGACGCGACCGCGCTGAGTGCGGGCGCGGGCCCCCTCGAAGGTCGTCGTGCAGTCGCCGGCAAAGACGCGAATGGTCTCGGACATACAGGGGGCGTGGTCCCGTCATTGATGATATACGTTCGGCCGGACGGGACGGGTGACCCCCGGCCTGTGAGCCGTGAAACCGCATCGCACGAAGGCATTTGGGCGAGCGTCCCGGACCGGACAGTATGGACGTTCCCGACGACGCAGTGCTGTTCGATATGGACGGCGTGCTGGTCGACTCCGAGACGTACTGGCACCGCTTCGAGGACGAGTGGGTGTTCTCGGAGGCGATCGTCGGCGGTACCCCCGCACACGAGGAAGTGACGGGGATGCTGTTCTACGAGATCTACGACTACCTCGATTCGACGTACGGGGCCGCGGTGTCGAGAGACGAGTTCGCCGCGGCGTACGACGAGCGCGCGCAGTCGCTGTACGGTGAGGACGTCGCGCTCACGGCGGGTATGCCCGAGTTGTTCGCCGACCTCCGGACCGACGGGCGGGCGCTCGCAATCGTCTCCTCGGCCCGGCGGTCGTGGATCGAGACCGTCCGCGAGCGGTTCGATCTCGGGTCGCTGGACCTCGTCCTGAGCGGCGAGGAGATCGACGAACCCGGAAAGCCGGAGCCGTACATCTACGAGCGCGCCGCGGCGAAGCTCGGGGTTGACCCCGAAGCGTGCGTCGTCGTCGAGGACTCGATCAACGGCATCGAATCCGCCGTTCGCGCGGGCGCGTTCACCGTGGCGTTCCGATCGACGCACAACGCGGATCTCGACCTCTCCCGCGCCGACGTCGTCGTCGACGGCGTCGAGGAACTGCGCGCGGCCCTGGTCGGGTAGTCCCGGTCTCCCTACTTTTCGACGCCGACCGTCCGCGTCGCCCTGACTGGGTGCAGCGGCTCGTCGGGGAACGTCACTTCGACGACGAACGCCAGTTCCTCGGCGTTCGCTCCGAAGACGCCCACCGGGACGCTCACCGAGTCCGAGAGGTAGGCCTCCTTGGTGGTCATCTCGACGCCGTTCACCGTCACGCGGATCCCGACCGCTCCGCCGCCGCCGGCGTTGCGGACGGTGACCTCGCACATCTCGTTCGTTCCGACGGCGATGCTGCTCGGGAAGTCGCCCCACGAGACGTCGATCGCGGGGAACGACCGGGCGTTCTCGACGATCCGGTCGGCGACCCCCGCAGCGAGGCCGGCGCGCTGGAGCTCCTCGGAGCCGGCGTCGACGACGTCTGCGGGGCTGTGAAGCCCGCCCGTCGCGAGCGTCCGCGCCCGGTTCGGCCCGATGCCGTCGACCGCGGTGAGCCCGACCGCGTCGCGCGGGACGCCGTGTTCGACCCGCGCCTCGACCCGGCGGGCGAGGTTGGCCGCGCGCGGCCCGGCGAACTCCGCGAGGAACTCGCGGAGCGCCGAGAGCAGCCTAAGCGCGTTCTGTCGGATGATCCACGCGTCCGAGCGGAGGTCCGCCGGCGTGCGGTCCTGCATCCCCGCGTGGAGGATCGCGAGCACCTTCCGCGGGCCGTCCTCGAGGTCGGTCGCGACCTCCGAGAGGACCGCGTCGACGGCGTCGGACTCGGACTGCCGCGGCGAGACGGAGTGGAACTCCTCGGCGCCAGCGACCGTTTCGAGGATCCCGTCGGCGTCGATCGTTTCGCGCTCACAGAGGTCGTGAAATCGCTCTGCGGTCTCCAGTCTGAGGTAGTACTTCGAGGCGAGCCTGCCGAGTGCGGTCCCGCCGACCGAGAGGTCCTCGCCCATCTCGACGAAGCCGCGCGCGACGAGCGATTCGAGCGTCTCGCGGACGCGCTCGCGGAGGTTCTCGAAGTCGTACTCGGCCGGCTTCGACTTCGCTCGCCGGTAGTAGAACGTCGTCTCCAGCCACGAGAGCACGTCGTCGAGGTCGCGGATCGTCCCCATCGCGATCTCGGCGTTGAGATGGGAGTCCAGATCCTCGGAGAGCCGCGATTCGATCTCTTTGCCCTCGCGGAGCAACCGCCGGTATTTGTCGGCGTCCGAGCCGTCGCAGACGACCCACCCGTAGCCGACGTCGTCGTAGCCGGGGCGGCCCGCCCGCCCGAGCATCTGGAGGATGTCGAGCGGCGAGATGTCGACCTCGCCCTCCAGCGGGTCGTGGTATTTGGTGTCTCGGATGACCACACACCGCGCCGGGAGGTTCACGCCCCACGCGAGCGTCGACGTCGAGAAGAGCAGTTGGATCTTCCCCTCCTTGAACCACTGCTCGACGCGGTCGCGGTCGCGCTTCGAGAGCCCAGCGTGGTGGAAGGCCACCCCGTCGGGGGCGGACTTCGCGAGCGCGTCGTCGTCGAGTTCCTTCGCGTCGGTGTGGAAGTCGTAGTCGCCGCGCGCGCCCATCGGGATGTCGCGCTCTGCGATCACGTCCCGGGACTTGCCGGCCGCGCGGACCGTGTCCTGTCGCGAGGAGACGAACACGAGCGCCTGTCCGTCGTCGCGGATGTGCTCCTCGGCGAGGTCGAGCGCGCGGTAGAGTCGGATGTACTTGTCCGCGAAGGAGTTGTCCCCGTGGGAGTAGGTCTTCACGCCCGCGTGCAGGTCGACCGGGCGGTAGCTCTCGTCGAACTCGAACGTCGTCGCCGGCGGGGCGTCCAGCCACGCCGCGACGTCCTCGATGTTCGGCATCGTCGCCGAGAGCGCGACGACGCGCGGGTCGCAGATGCGCCGGAGCCGCGAGACGGTCACCTCGAGGACCCCGCCCCGCGTGTCCGAATCCAGCAGGTGGACCTCGTCGATGACGCAGCAGTCGACGTCCGCGATGAACGAGTAGCGCGCGGAGTCGTGCTTTCTCGTCGCGGAGTCGGTCTTCTCCGGCGTCATCACGAGGATGTCCGCGCGCTCGGCGCGCCGGGGGTTCAGATCGCGCTCGCCGGTGACGACGTAGACGGAGTACCCCATCTCCTCGAAGCGTTCCCACTCGGACTCCTTCTCGTTGGTGAGCGCGCGCAGCGGCGCGATGAACAGGGCGGTCCCGCCGTCGGCGAGCGTCCGACAGATCGCGAGTTCCGCGAGCGCGGTCTTCCCCGACGCGGTCGGCGCGGCCGCGACGACGTTGTCGTCGCGTTCGAGGATCGCCGGCGCGGCCTCGCGCTGCATCCGATTGAACTCCTCGAAGCCGAACGCGTCGGCGAACTCGGGGACGACGTCAGCGACTTTCACGCGTCGCACCTCCGAGCGGGCGGGACAGAAGCGACACCCGTCGGAACGAAGTGAGTCAGGGGGGAGACCGAAGCGGAGCGAGTCATACGCGATAGGGGACCTCCGGCGGCAAAGTCGTTTCTCCATCCGCGCGGACGCCACCGTCGGGTCGCCGGCGGGTCGGCGGCGGCACCGAGTCGCCGGCGCCGGCGAGCGTTTATACGCGAAGGCGCGGCCAACACGCTCGTGATCTGACAGCAGCCCCGCGTCGGGTCGCGGTTGCTCGGCACGTCGACGCGGGATCGGAGATCGACGAGCCGGCGGCGAGGCGTCGGCTACGAGGGTGTCGACTGTTTGCCCACACCTCGATCCGCAGTGTCGCGATCGTTCCGAAGTGCGGTGAGTTATCCGCAGTGTCGCGATCGTTCCGGGGCTCTCGTCCGCTCAGGGGCCCCCGATCGGGAGACGTCCCGCTCAGGAAGCGTAGTCGACGACGACGTACGGGAGGGCGATACCGCTACAGAGTTCGCCGAGTGTCTCGCCGAACGTCTCGTCGGGGCCCGGGCCGCCGAGGAGGTTGAAGTCCTCGTCCAAACTCAGCCCGGCCGGTCGGAGGAGCCGGTTCAGATCGGCCTTGAGCTCCTCGATCTCCGCGGTGGTTTCGGGGTTCTCGCTCGCCCATTCGCGGACCGCGTCGCTGTTCGCGCCGAGGCTCCCGACAGTCACTGGCTCGCCGCCGCCGGCGACATCGCGAACGAGTTCGCCGGCTTCCTGTTCGATCTCCTCGTACCGCCGGATCACGCCCCGGAGATCGTCGACCAGCGAGTCGCGCTCGGAGTCCGAAACCGACTGTTCGTCGAGGAGGTCCTCGAAATCGCCGATAGCCTGAGTCGTGTTCACGCTCATAGTACTGTCGCCACGGCAGCACTACTTAGCCGTTCTGGGCAGAGCCGCCAACAACCCGCAGGCTTTTGCGCGGCCGGACGAAGGGAGAAGTATGAGCGGGAGGCGGAAGCCGGACTGGCTGAAGATGCGTCCGCCGTCGGGACGGCAGTTCACCGACATCAAGCAGACGCTCCGCGACCGGGACCTGCATACGGTCTGTGAGGAGGCCAACTGCCCGAATATGGGTGAGTGCTGGAGCGGCCGCAACGGCCCGGGCACGGCGACGTTTATGCTGATGGGCGATCGCTGCTCGCGCGGGTGTAACTTCTGCGACGTCGAGACCGGCGGGATGGACGCGCTCGATCCCGAGGAGCCGGCGAGCGTCGCCGATGCGGTCGCCGAGATCGGCTTGGACTACGTCGTGCTCACCTCGGTCGACCGCGACGACCTACCCGACCAGGGCGCGGGCCACTTCGCGCGGACGATCCGAGAGATCAAAGACCGCGATCCCGGGATCCTCGTCGAGGTGCTCATCCCCGACTTCCGAGGCGATCCGGCGCTCGTGGGAGAGATCATCGAGGCGGGCCCGGACGTCATCGCGCACAACATCGAGACCGTCGAGCGCCTCCAGTGGCCGGTTCGGGACCGCCGTGCCGGCTACGAGCAGTCGCTGTCGGTGCTCGAACAGGTCTCGGCGGAGTCCGGCATCTACACCAAGACGTCGATTATGCTCGGGCTCGGCGAGTACGACCACGAGATCTACCAGACGCTGTCGGATCTCCGGGAGGCCGACGTCGACGTCGTCACGCTGGGGCAGTACCTCCAGCCCTCGCGGTCGCATCTGGACGTCTTCGAGTACGTCCATCCGGACGCCTACGAGACGTGGCGTCGCGTCGCCGAGGAGGAGCTCGGCTTCCTCTACTGCGCGTCCGGGCCGATGGTCCGCTCGTCGTACAAGGCCGGAGAGTTGTTCGTCGACGCCGTGCTCCGCGAGGGGAAGAGCGTCGAATCCGCGCGGCGGGAAGCGCGCGCCGCGGGCGGCTGAGACGGACTCTGTCGGCTCAGCACGACGAGGCGGCCGTTGCGGGACCCGCTAGGCGTCGAAGAAATCGCCGAGGACGGCCCCGACCCAGATCGATCCGATCAGCAGGAGACTGCTCGGCGTGAACACGGGTACCGAGTGCAGCGGCCCCCCGAGGAGACCGACCACGAGCCCGTTCGAACTGAGGTAAAACCCGAGTGCGGCCACGGTGCTCGCGATGAGCCCCTTCTTGATTCCAGCCAACCGGCCGAGGCTGACGTCCTGTCCCGTGATTCCGGTTGCGAGATCCCCAGCGACAACACCGGCGAAACAGCCGAGGATCCAGCTGAGGACCGCGGGAAGCGGGCCGAGGCCGGTGAGATTCAGAAGGGCCGTTCCTAGGATACCGAACTGTCGCTCTATCAGTGCCCCCGCGACGCCCGTCAGCCCGAGCACCGTTCCGCGCCGGATACCCATAGTCTGTAGATACGTGTCGGTAGAATAAAAATTCTGGGCGCGCGGACAGGGTTGTGGTCAGGCGCGCGGTTGCCGGCCGGAACGCCGCTTTCGGGTGGGACAGACGGGGCCGCACGCTCGTGACACACGAGCGGCGGGCGTCGCTGGAGAACGAATTCGACGGCGAACGCTCAGAGATGCGCCGCGTCGTCGGCGACGTCGTGGCCGTCGACGACGCCGGTCGCTTCGAGCAGATGGTAGACCGCGATATGAGCGACGAACGCCGCGATGAGCCCGTTCAGCGCCGCGCCGACGGGACCCGGAACGATCTGCGGGGCAGCGAGGCCGGGAACGATCTGGCCGGCCGTGAATACCGCGACGACCGCGCCGACGACGTAGGCTATGACGCCCGTCCAGCGGACGTTCACGAAGCGGACGTCGTCCATCTTCGGGACGCGCATCCGCCAGCACAGGAGGAAGTCCGCGATGAGCACGCCGCCGAGCGGCGGGACGTACTGTCCGAGCGTCGACAGCCACGGGATCAACAGGCTGTCGGCACCGACGAGCGCGAGGACGATCCCGATCGAGCCACCGACGAGGATGAAGGGCCGCTTGCGGTCGAACTCGAAGGCCTCGCTGCCGGCGACACCGAAGGCGTAGGCCGCGTTGTCGTTGGTCGTCCAGATGTTCAAGATCAGCGCGAGGAGGCCGACCGCGGCGAGCCCCTGGGCCGCGAGCACTTCGTAGAGGTCGCCCGCGGGCGTGACGTTGTAGACGGATCCGCCGACGGCCCCGGAGAGAAAGAGAAAGCCGTTGCCGACGAGGAACGCGATGAGCCCCGCCCAGAATCCGATCCGGGTGCTACCGGCGAAGCGCGCCCAGTTCGGAGCCTGCGTCCCGCCGCTGATGAACGTCCCGACGACGATCGTCACGGCGGCAGCAAAGCCCATCTGGCCCGCACCGGACGCCGAGAACAGGCCGTCGAGGCCGCCGACGTCCTGTACGGCGATAGCGATCGACAGCACGCCGACGACGACGAGAACCGGGACCGCGACGAACGAGAGCGTCTCCATTCCTTCGTAGCCGAAGTACGCCGTTGCGAGGTGGAGGACGCCCCAGACGAGGATGAGCGCCGCCGTGAACGTGGGCGTATCGAGGCCGAAGAACGTCGCCGTCGGGATGGCGACCATCGGGATTGTGACGCCGAACCAGCCGACCTGCGTGCCGCCGAGCATCAGGTCGGCGAACTTGGCTCCCCACCTCCCGAAACTGTACCGCGCCAGAAGCACGGTCGTGAGCCCGGCCTTGGCGGCGATACCGCACAGCGTCGCGACGTAGACGCCGAGAATGGCGTAGCCGACGGCCATCGCCGTGAGCATCGGGCCGAACCCCATCGCCGCGCCGACCTCCGCGCCGGCCCAGAGCGTGCCGGCGAAAAACACGAAGCCGAGCAGGACGGCGGAGATGCTCGCGAGACCCTTGCGTTCGTCCCCCGGGACGTGATCGAGCGGGTAGTCCGGGTCGGGGAGGTCCTCGTTCCCGAACACGAACCGTCGCCACGCGGACGTGTCGTCTTCTGTTGCCATTAGTCTCCGCTTTCGCCGTGTTTTTATAAAATTGAGGGATGGTGACTACATTTGTTGTCACAGACGCGTACTGATTCCCGGAGAGAGCAGAAATCGTTAACCGTGAGACGGCCGCGTCTGCGAGTGAAATGTCCGACTATATCGTCACGAACGGACGGACGATCGACAGCGAGGCAGTCGACGTCGAGATCCGCGGCGGGGCCATCGAGAGGATCGCGCCCGCGGGCGAGGGCGACCGAGACGCGTTCCCCGCAGATCACCGGCACGACGCCGACGGTCGACTGGTGACGCCGCCCCTCATCGAACCGCACGTCCACCTCGACGCGACGGGGACCGCGGGCGACCCCTCGTGGAACGACAGCGGCACGCTCGCGGAGGGGATCGAGGTGTGGGCCGAATACAAACGGGACATCACCGTCGAGGACGTCCTCGAACGGGCGACGAAAACCGTAGAGTGGTACGCCTCCCACGGCGTGACGCGCATCCGGACGCACGCGGACACGACGGACCCGTCACTGACGACCGTGGAGGCGCTCGTGGAGCTGAAATCGCGCGTCTCCGACCTCGTCGACCTCCAAGTGGTCGCGTTCCCGCAGGACGGGATCCTCACCGACGAGAGCCACGAGGACCTCCTCGCGGAGGCCGTCGAGGCGGGCGTCGATCTCGTCGGCGCGATCCCGCACAACGAGTACACCCGCGAGGACGGCGTCAAGAGCGTCGAGATCGTCTGCGATCTCGCTGAGAAACACGGCCTCCCGCTCGATCTCCACATCGACGAGACGGACGATCCGGGATCGCGCTTCACCGAAGTCCTCGCCAGCGAGGCGATCAAGCGCGGGATCGGCGACCGCGTGACCGCGAGTCACACGACGGCGACGCACTCGTACAACAACGCGTACGCGGACAAAGTGATCTCGATGCTCGCCGAGAGCGGCGTCTCGGTGGTGACGAACCCCCCGGACAACTCCGTCCTGCAGGGCGCGTACGACGACTACCCGCGGCGGCGCGGTCACACCCGAATCGACGAGCTCCGCGCCGCCGGCGTCACGGTCGGCATCGGTCACGACTCCGTGCTCGACCCGTGGTACCACTACGGCGTCGCCGACCCGCTGGACGCGGCGTTCATCCTCGCACACTACGCCCACATGGCGGGTCGCGGCGACGTCGACGTGCTCTGGGAGATGCTCACCGGAGCGAACGCCGAGGTCTTCGGCGCGGGCGGAGGCGACGTGGGGAAGTACGGACTCAGCGAGGGCAACGAGGGCTCGCTGGTCGTCTACGACAGCCCCAACGGATTCAACGCGCTGCGGCGGCGGGCGCCGCGAACGCTCGTGCTTCGAAACGGCGATCCGATCGCCGAGACCGAGCCGAGCGCGACGACCGTCCACCGGGCGGACGGCGCGGTCGACGTCGACTACAAGCGGTAGATCGCCCCGTCGTTCCCGGCATCTCCCGGCCCATCCGTCCTCGACATCTCCCGGCCCCGCCGCTCGCGACAGATCTCACAATCGTCGTTCGCGATATGTGCCGCGGCGTTTAAATACGATCGCGAACGAATCCCCGGCAGACGCCGAATGTCGGGCCGCGACTCCGATCGCTCATCGATCAACGTACTCGATCTGTTCTGTGGCGGCGGCGGTCTCTCGGAGGGCTTCCTGCAGGCCGGCTACGACGTCGTCGCGGGCGTCGACGCCAACCCGGACTTCCTCGCGACGTACGAACACAACCACGAGGACGCGCTTGCGATCCAGGCGGACCTCTCTTCGGTCGGTCCCGAGGAGTTCTTCGCGACGCATCCCGTCGAGCGCGGCGAGATCGACGTCGTCATCGGGGGACCGCCGTGCAAGGGATTCAGCATCGCGGGCCACCGCGACCCCGACGACGAGCGCAACTACCTCGTCGGCAACTTCATCGACTTCGTCGAGTTCGTCCAGCCGGCGGCGTTCGTGATGGAGAACGTTCCCGGAATCAAGTCGATGGAGGGCGGCGACACGCTGCGGGCGATCCTCGAGGGCTTCCAGCGCGCGGGCTACGAGAAGCCCGCCTACGAGACGCTGAACGCCGCCGACTACGGCGTTCCGCAGAACCGCCGACGAGTGATCTTCCAAGGCCGACGCGACGGCTCGCGGGCGACGTATCCCGAGCGGACCCACGGCCCTTCCAAGCAGGCGGCGCTGACGGGGAAGCAGTTTCGGCCCCACGTGACCGTCGAGGAGGCGCTCTTAGAGCGCGAGGGGGACCAGCGGGCCATCGAAGACCTGCCGAACCACGACGAGACGGACCACTCCGAGGAGATGGTCGAGCGGATCGCGGAGGTCGAACCCGGCGAGAGCCTCTATGAGAGCTACGGCGACAGCTGGCGGCGACTGCCGCGCGAGGAGCCCTCGATCACCGTCAAGGAGAACCACAACGCGCCGTTCATCCACCCCGTCGAGGACCGCGTCGGGACCGTTCGGGAGTGCGCCGTCCTTCAGTCGTTCCCCGACGACTACGTGTTTCAGGGACCCAAGAGCACGCAGTTGAAGGTCGTCGGAAACGCCGTCCCGCCGGGACTGTCGCGAGCCATCGCGGAGGCGCTGGCGGGCGATCTGGCGGCGATGCGGCGGGCCAGTGTCGCCGACGCGGAGTGACCCGCGCGAGGGGGGTTCCGCGATCCGCTACTCCCCGTCTCGGCGGAGCACGTTGTGCCCTTCCAGCACCTTCCCGAGCCGGTACATCGAGGCGACGACGGCGTCGCAGGCGGGCCGGACGGCGTCCTTTGGGATGTAGCCGACCGACAGGCCGGCGACTTCGAGCATCGGCAGGTCGTTCGCACCGTCGCCGACGGCGACCGTCCGCGAGAGCGGCACGTCGAGGTCGTCCGCGAGCGATTCGAGGGCGTCATCCTTCGTCCCGGTGATGAGCGGCCCCTCCACCTCGCCGGTGAGACGGCCGCCCTCGATCGGGAGTCGGTTGGCGACGATGGTGTCGACCTCGACGCCCTCGCGTTCGAGGGCGCGCTCGACGCCGCGCTCGAAACCGCCGGTCAGGATCGCGACGTGGTGGCCGGCGTCGCGGAGGCGCGCGATGAGGTCCGCGGCGCCGGGGCGGAGCCGAACCTCGCCGAAGGCCTCCTCGGCGTCTTCCTCTTCGAGCCCGTCGAGGAGGGACGCGCGCTCTCTGAGGCTCTCGGCGTAGGAGAGTTCGTCGTTCATCGCGCGCTCTGTGATGTCCGCCATCCGATCGGCGACGTCCATCCGCTCGCCGAGCAGCACGGTCATCTCCGAGTCCGAGAGCGTTCCGTCGAAGTCGAAGGCAACGAGTCGCATACGCGAGGGTCGGGTGCGGAGGGTTTTAACTCACCTATCCGACGACTTCCTCGTCGGGTGGTAACAGGACACAGGAGGCCGTATACGACGATGAAGAAACGTTTAACCGCGAACCGGAGGTGGGTTAGAATATGAAGGTCCTTATTACGGATCCGATCGACGACGCCGGGCTCGAACGCCTTCGGGCTCTGGGCCACGACGTCGAGACAGCCTACGACGTTGCGGGTGAAGCGCTTCTGGAGGCAGTCGCAGACGCCAACGCGCTCGTCGTTCGCTCCGGAACCGAAGTGGACGAGGCGGTGTTCGAGGCCGCGGCCGACCTCGTCATCGTCGGTCGGGCCGGCATCGGCGTCGACAACATCGATATCGACGCCGCGACCGAACACGGCGTCATCGTCGCGAACGCGCCCGAGGGGAACGTCCGCGCGGCCGCAGAGCACACCGTCGCCATGTCGTTCGCCGTCGCGCGCTCGATCCCGCAGGCACACGCCCGACTGAAGGCCGGCGAGTGGGCGAAAAGCGACTACCTCGGGACCGAACTCAACGGAAAGACGCTGGGCATCGTCGGGCTCGGCCGCGTCGGACAGGAGGTCGCAAAGCGCCTCGACGGCCTCGGGATGGACCTCGTCGCCTTCGACCCCTACATCAGCGAGGAGCGCGCCGACCGCCTCGGCGCCGAACTCGTCGAACTGGATGCCTGTCTAGACCGCGCCGATTTCCTGACCGTACACACGCCGCTGACGCCGGAGACGGAGGGAATGATCTCGACCGCGGAACTCGAACGGATGGGAGGCGGCTTCCTCATCAACTGCGCCCGCGGGGGCGTCGTCGACGAGGACGCGCTCGCGGCCGCCGTAGACGATGGCACGCTCCACGGAGCGGCGATCGACGTCTTCGCCGACGAGCCCGTCTCGCCGGACAGCCCGCTGCTGGACGTCGACGAGATCGTCGTCACGCCCCACCTCGGGGCGTCGACCGAGGCCGCCCAAGAGAACGTCGCGACTTCGATCGCCGACCAGATCGACGCCGCCTTCGCCGGCGAGCCGGTGATGAACGCGCTGAACGCGCCGTCGGTCGACGAGAGCGTCTTCCCGCGCATCCGCCCGTATATCGGCCTCGCCGAGACCGCCGGGAAAGTCGCCGCACAGTTGCTCGACGGCCGGATCTCCGAGATCGAAGTCACATACGAGGGCGACATCGCCGACGAGAACGTCGAGCTCGTGACGGCCTCGGCACTGAAAGGGGTCTTCGAGCCGCTGGAGTGGCAGGTCAACGCGGTCAACGCCCCGCAGATCGCCGAAGAGCGCGGGATCGACGTCACCGAGACCAAGCGGCTCCAATCGGAGGACTTCCAGAGTCTCGTGACCGTCACTGTCGGAAACGAGGACGAGTCGCTGGGCGTCTGTGGGACGCTCTTCGCCGGCGACGACCCGCGGATCGTCCGCATCGACGGCTACCGCGTCGACGCGATCCCGCACGGAAAGATGCTCGTCGCGCGGAACGCCGACAAGCCGGGCGTCATCGGCTTCATCGGCTCCGTCCTCGGTGAGCACGACATCAACATCGCGGGAATGTTCAACGCCCGACGCGACAAGGCCGGGAGCGAGGCGCTCACGGTCTACAACCTCGACGACCCCGTTCCCGCGGAGGTCATCGAGACGCTCCTCGCCGATGAGCGGATGATCGACGTGCGATACCTCACGCTCAACGGAGAGGACGAGTAGCCTGCACGGAGACGAGTAGGCTGGACGGTGACGAATCGGCCGTCACAGCAGTCTCCGGGTTCGTATTCCCGTGAGATCCGGCTGTCGAATACCTAGTTCTGCCTGTACGTACCGCGGCACTGTTTCGGCGGAATACGGCGATCTTACCGCAAGTATTGGCCAGCCGTACCCCTCACGGGTGAGCGTATAACAATTGATAGGTGGACCCTTGAGGGCATGTTGGCGAGACCAACGACACCTATGACAGGACCTACAGACCCGGAGACACGCGCAGAGCGGATCGCAGCGTCGGTCAAGAAACAACTCGGCGAGCAAGACAGTTCTCGACGGAGCTTTTTGGGCCGTTCGGCGCTGGTCGGGGGCACGCTGCTCGCGCTCGGTAGCGCAAGCGGATCCGTCTTAGCGCAAGACGACGAGGAGGACACTGAGCCCGAAGCGGAGATGGCTCCGGCGTTCGACGACGTTGACGGGACTGACATCGACGTCCTGAACTACGCGCTATCGCTGGAGCACCTCGAAAACGCGTTCTACCGCGAGGGCCTCGAGACCTTCGACGAGGACGACTTCGTGGACGCCGACTCGCTGGATTCCTACAGCGAGGAGATTCGGATGGACGTGTACAGCAACGTCGAGATCATCGGCGAACACGAGTCGATTCACGTGGACGTCCTCACGCAGGCAGTAGAGCTTCTCGGTGGCACACCCGCCGAAGAAGCCTCCTACGACTTCGGCGTCGAGACCGTGGAAGATTTCCTCGGAATCGCCCAAGTGCTCGAGAACACCGGGGTCGCGGCCTATGCGGGCGCGGCACCGTTCGTGGAGAGCCCCGACCTCCTGTCGGCCGCGCTTTCGATTCACAGCGTCGAAGCGCGCCACGCCGCGCTGCTGAACGAGGTCACGGGAGAGCCGCCGTTCCCGGACGCCTTCGACGCAGCGCAGTCACAGCAGGACGTCCTCGACGCGATTACTCCGTTTGTCGTGTCGGAGGAGACAGAAGATGGTGAAGAGGACGAAGAGGAAGAGGAGACGGCAGAAGACGGAGAGGAGACGGCAGAAGACGGAGAGGAGACGGAAACCGAAACAACGACAGAGACCGACGAACCGACGCCGTTCGGTGACGAAAACGAAACCGCGACAGACGCGAACGAGACCACGACGATATTCGAAACCGAGACGGAGTAGCGGGTCGGCTGCGAGACCGGCACCCCATAGCGAACTTCGACGTCCTCGGCGGTGATTTCGCTCAGTTCGCGCCGATGTGCTCGAGGACCGCCGCGGTGTCGTTCGGCACCGGTTCGGGTTTGTTGCCCGCCTCGAACGCGGCGTCGGGATCTTTCAGGAGGTGACCGGTGGTGAGACAGACGACGTCTTCGTCGGCGTCGACGACGCCGCGGTCCCGGAGTTTCCTCAGTCCGGCCACGGACGCGGCGGAGGCGGGTTCGACGCCGATACCCTCGCGTGCGAGCTCCCGCTGCGCGGCGGTGATCGACTCGTCGGAGACGGCGACGGCGGTGCCGCCGGTCTCGCGGATTCCGGGCAGCGCCTTCGGCGCGTTGACCGGGTTGCCGATGCGGATCGCGGTCGCGCGCGTTTCGACCTCGTCCCAGCGCTCGGTGTCTGCCCAGCCCTTCTCGACGGCCTCGACCATCGGCGCGGCTCCCTCCGCCTGCACGCCGGTGAGTTTCGGTACGTCGGTCGGGTCCAGCGCGCCGGACTGAACGAGCTCGCGGAACGCCTTGTACAGCGCGGCGGTGTTGCCCGCGTTGCCGACGGGCAGGACGATACGGTCGGGGAAGCGGCCGTAGTCGTCGCGGAACTCCTCGAGGATCTCCAGTCCGATCGTCTTCTGTCCCTCCAGCCGGAAGGGGTTCAGCGAGTTGAGGAGGTACACCTCGCCGCGGTCGGCGAGGTCCTTGACGATGTCGAGGCAGGCGTCGAAGTTGCCGTCGACCTCGAGGATCCGAGCGTCGTGCAGCGCGGCCTGGGCGATCTTGCCGGCCGCGACCTTCCCGGACGGGAGCAGCACGAGCGTCTCCATCCCGCCGCGTGCGCCGTAGGCGGCGAGCGCGGCCGACGTGTTTCCGGTCGACGCGCACGCGAGGCGGCCGACGCCGAGTTCCCTCGCCACGCGGACGCCGACGGTCATCCCGCGGTCCTTGAACGACCCCGTCGGGTTCATTCCCTCGTGTTTGATCCGGAGCGTGTCGACGCCGATGTCCTCGCGGAGGCGCGGCGCCTCGTGCAGGGGCGTGTCCCCTTCCGGGAGGCTCACGCCCGCATCGAACGGGAGCGCGGCGCGGTAGCGCCAGACGCCGCGGCCCTGGCCCCGGAAGTCCTCGAAGGTCGGCGGCTCGGCGTACCGGACTTCGAGCAGGTTGCCGCCCTCGCCGGTGTATCGGATCTCGTCGAACGGCGCGTACGTCTCGCCCGTCTCGATGTCCGCGAGCCAGACGCCGTCGTCGGCGACCTCCGGAGCGTCGGGCGCGGGTGCGGTGAGTTCGAGGCTCATTGTCCGATGCGTCGCGTTCGGCCGTGAAAAGGTGGGCGGTTCGAGCGCGGTCGATCACACGTCGAGCGCGACCAAATCACACCGCGTCGTCGGAGTCGGTACCGTACTCGTCGATACTGCGGTGGACGCGTTCGACCCACTCCTCGAGGGCGGCGTGAAGCATCTCCTTCGCCTCCGGGAGTTCGGTCGCCGTGTACTGATAGATATATCCCCCCGAGTCGAGGAGCCGCCGCCTGCGCTCTGCGAGCCCCTTCTCCATCAGCGTCGTCAGCGAGCGGTTGACGTTGCTCCGATCGCGATCCAGACTGTCTGCGAGTTCCGCAACAGTGCTACCCGGGTTCTCGAGCAGCGTGAGGTACGTCCGGCTCTCGTGTCGCTGGATCCCGAAGACGCAGGCGAGGACCTGCTGGAATCCGGGTTCTTCAGTCTCCAGGAGGTCGCTCATCTCAGGCACGTCGCTCATACACACCACTTCGCCGCCGCCGCGACTAAAGTCTCGCGTCGCCGGCAGTTCGCGGAGAAACGGGGAAACGCGAACGCGAATCGGAGGTCACTCGACCCGCCCGTATCCCATCTTCTCGATGCAGGCGAGCATCTCCGACTCGTCCGCGTGTTTGTGCAGCGTCGTGGGCGTATCGCAGTAGTACGTCTCCCCGTCGTGGCGGAGCGAAAGCTCGTGTATCCCGCCGAGGAGTTCGGCTTCGACGACGACGCGACGTCCCTCTCTGAGGGCGTCGAGGATCTCTTTGCCGGTCAGTTCCCCGGACTCGACACGGAGCGGTTCTGCCATACTGACCGATGCGTCGCCGGGGATATCACTGTTGTCCGTTCCAAGGGAATAGAATGCCTAGACGATCGACCGTCGGAACGATCGTCCAGACGATCGACTGTCCGAACGATCGCCCCGCGATCAGTTCGTCTTCGAGCGGGGAGAACCGTTCGTGTTCGCCTCGGATCGGCCCTCAGACGCCGGCGGCTCCACGCCCTCGACGGCCTCCGCGGTTTCGGTTTCTTTCTCGGTGTCGACGTGCCAGCGCGTCACCGTCTCGTCGAACTCGCCGAGTCGCTCGCTGACCTCGGTTTTCAGGTCGTCGTCGTTGACGTTCACCTCGAAGATGAACGACACGTCGCCCTCGCCGCGGGTCGACTTCTGGATGTTGGCGCTGACGAGTTCGTTGTCGAAGTAGTACGGCGCGAGCTGGGTCATCACGCGTCGGTAGACGGTGTCCTCGACGCGTCGGAGAGCCCGACGACCGGCCGAATCGGCCGCGCGGGCGACGTATCCGAGCGACTCCGACCAGCGCTCGACCGCCTCGTCGCCTTTACCCTCCTCAACGTGCTCGTATGACTCGGAAAGCCGCTCGCCGGCGGTCTGGAGGTCCTCGTCGGGGCCTTTTCCGGCCTTCTCGCCCTCCCCCTCGGCGACGCTCGCCTGTTCGGCGGTCTTCTTGTTCACGTCCTCGCCGAGTCGCTCGTGGGACTTCGGCCGCCACTCGTCCCACTCCTCGAAGGGCGCGCCGTCGACTCCGGCGTCGCGCAGCGCGCGCGTGATCCGCTCGCCGTGTTCGACGACGTCTCCCCAGGTCCCCCGAACTTTGAAGCCGGAGACACTCTCTTCCATCGTCTCGGAGGAGGTTGGGCCGGGGAAGTATAAAACTCTACTCCGGGTCTCCGTAGCGCGGGACTGAGAGACTCGATGTGCGGTACCGTGTGTCGTGTCAGTCAGTGATCGGTGCGCTTTGACATCCTCCCCGCGCTAACGCGCGAGGATTCCACGAAGTGGATATTCAGGTTGCGCGTTTCCTCGGGATTCAAGTACGCTTTCGCGTGACCCGTCGAAGGTTGCCACCGAGTTGTTACCAACGGTGTGCGTTACAGCGCGTCCGACCACAGCAACTCGGCCGAACGCCCACCGTCGACCCGAGAGGCTTTTGTGCCGAACCGAAATGTACCGACTATGGGATACGCCGTAGTGAGCGATGACGCGGTGGAACCGGTCGAGGGGCGGCCGTGCGAACTCCGTCGACTCTCGGAGGCCGCGGGGATGGAAAACGTCGCGATCAACCGATTCCGCGCGGAGCCCGGCGAGCAGATTCCGCTCGCGTACCACTACCACGACGAACAGGAGGAAGCGTTCTACGTCCTCTCGGGCACAGCCGTCATCGAGACCCCCGAGGAGACGTACCGGGTCGAGTCTGGATCGCTGTTCGCCGCGACTCCGGGATCGCCGCACCGTGCACACAACCCCTCTGACGCCGACGAGGCCGTCGAAGTGCTGGCGATCGGCGCACCGGCGGTCGAGGGCGACGCGAACGAGTACGACCCGGAATCTGAGTCGTCGTCGGAGTCCGGCGAGGCCGCAGACGGAGGAGCGTGACTATGGCCATCGAACAGCGGGACGGGACGAACCTCATCACGCACGCGCTCGCGAGAGACACGCTCTCGCGACTCCGCGACGTCGAGACCGAGCAGGTGGCGTTCCGCAAGGGGCTCGTCAAACTCGGCCGGATCTGCGGCTACGAGATCATCGACGGCGCGATGGAGACCGAGTACGTCACCGTCCAGACGCCGCTGACCGAGACGACCGGCGAGCGCGTCAAGGGCCTCGACGACGTCGTCATCGTGAACGTCCTCCGGGCGGCGACGCCGTTCGTCGAGGGGCTGTTGAAGGCGTTCCCGCGAGCGAAACAGGGCGTCATCAGCGCCGGACGCGACGAGGAAGCCGGAATGGACGAGGCGGGTGAGTTCCCGATCAGCATCGACTACGTCAAACTGCCCGAGATCTCCCCCGACGACACCGTCATCGTGGCCGATCCGATGCTCGCGACCGGTTCAACGATGTGCGCCGTTCTCGATCACGTGCTCAACGCCGGCGGTGCCGATCCCGCCGATCTGTTCGTTCTCTCGGCGGTCTCCGCGCCCGACGGCCTCCTCCGCGTCGGCGAGGAGTTCCCGGAAGCCGACCTCCTGACTGTTTCCATCGACGACTACCTCGACGACGACGGGTACATCGTCCCGGGACTGGGAGACGCCGGCGACCGCGCGTTCCGGACGAAGTGAGCGGGTGCGGTTGCCATCGTCGGTGCGGTTGGACCGATGGGTCGCAAGCGGACCCGATTCGACGTGAACACCTTTACCGCCGCGCCGCGCAGGGGCACGTATGGCCGGGAGCGAGCCCTGTGACGCCTGCGGTGATCCGATCGAAGAGCCTCTCGCGCGGACGGTCCAGCTGAACGTCGACCGGTCCGAGGTCGACAGCCAGCGTCTCTGTCCGAGCTGTTTCGCGGACTGGATCGAACGCTATCGGACCGAGATGCAGCCGCGGCGGCGCGAGGAGACTCACGACGCGGACGCGGACATCATCGTCGACTGATCGGATACCGTCGCGACTGCCGGAGACTACATCGAAGAGACCGCAGAACGGGTCTCCCTCGCTCAGACCGCGTATACGCGCGGGTCGTTCTCGTCGCCCTCGTATATCGCGATGAAGGGCGATCCGGAGTCGTCGTCGGGGCACCCGTCGGTCCGCTCGATCGGGAACGTCTCGCCGGTCGTGTTGGCCGCGTCGAGGTACAGCGTCGCCGGATACGTCTTCGAGGAGAGCCCCATCACGTGCTCGTTGTATCCGTCTTGGACGTTCAGGTGAGCGCGTATCGGGGGGCGCTCGTGTCCGGGATCGGCGGCGGGACGGTGCTCGCTCCAATCGCCCGCGAGACAGACCGCGTAGGTCGGCGTCTCGACGGGCTCGGGCAGCGGCGTCGGATTCGTCACGACGACCGACGCGGCGCGGACGTCCCCGCGGGGCGATTCGACGAACTCGACTTGGCTCTTCGGTTGCAGCTCGTACGTGAGTCCCCCAGTCACGACGTCGGTGACGAGAATCACGGCAGTGAGAACCGCGAGCGCGCCGAGGAGATACGCCGTCTGTCGACCCGTGAGCAGTCTGTTGTGCTCGTCGAAGCGCGTCCGCAGGGCGAAGAGGACAGCTGCGATCACTAAGAGGCCGAGAACGGTCGCTTCGTTGCCCAGATCGAAGGTGTTCACGACGTCGAAAAAGAGGACCACGACAGAGACGACGATTACGCCGTAGCCGAGTAGCGCCAACTGCCGGTCGTCGGTCCGCTGCGTGATCGCGAAGATCCCGGCGAGGAAGAGCACGGTGATCGCCGCCTTCGATACCGGAGACCCGCCGAGGTCGACGTTGAGGACGAACACGAAGACGGCGATCGTCGCGATGACCGCCGCCGCGCCGTTGAACAGCGTCTCCGAGTCGATATCGACCATACCCCGGATTCGACCGCGCGCAATAAGTATCCCGAGGGAGACACAAAGACGCGTTTCAGCGTTACTGTCCGGGATCCGCCCGGCGTTCGATGTCGGCTCTGCCGCTCGTCGCGCTCCGGATCCGATCACGGAGGTCCGGAGCCGTCGCGACGGGCGCGCGGACCGCGAAGGAGACGTCGGCCTCGTACGTCGCGTCGAACTCGACGTCCGCGCTCTCCAAGAGGCCGCGGACCGTCCCGGAGTCGTCGTACTCCACAGTGATCGAAAAGCGCTCGTGGGGGACAGTCGTGACGACCCCCGCATCGTCGACAGCGTCCGCGACGGCCCGGGAGTACGCGCGGGCGAGGCCGCCGACGCCGAGGTTCGTCCCGCCGTAGTACCGGGTGACGACCGCGACGACGTTTCTGACGTCGCGCTGGGCGAGAACGTTCAGTGCGGGCTTTCCGGCGGAGCCGGTCGGTTCGCCGTCGTCGGAGTGATACTCCCGGAGCATAGTCCCCGGGTTCGCGCCCGCCGCTGACCCACCTCGGGTTTCAGTGGAATTCCCCGCTCCACCGGCGGGAACGCGGTACGCGGGCACGTTGTGGGTCGCGTCCGGGTGGTGAGCACGAATCCGTTCGACGAACGACTCGGCCGCGTCGACGTCGTGTGCGGGCGCAACGTAGCCGATGAACTCGGATCCCCGAACCTCGAATCGGGATTCTCCGGGGCCGGCTACGGTCCGGAACGACTCGGGCGCATTATCGGGCGCGTCCTCGTTACCGGGAGTCTCGGGCACGGAAAGAGGTACGCTCGGCACCGTTCAAAAGGATTCTCGTCGTGGCACGAGCGGTCGACGTCTGGTTGTACCGCGACCGGCCGAGGTCCCACCAGCACGCGAGTGGCCGAATTCCCGTCAGCACGTGAGCGACCGAGACCCTACTATAGCACGCGAGCGGTCGGCTCACGCGATCGAGATGCGACGGACGAACTCGAACGCCGAGAGTTCGTTCAGGAGCGCCCCCGGAATCGGGTCGTCGGTGACGACGTAGAGTTTCGGCTCGTCGGTGAACTCCGGGTCCTCGCTGATCGTCTGCCGGATCGAGATTCCGTTGTCCGCGAGGAGGGTGGTCACGGCCGCGACGATTCCCGGCTGATCGGCGTCGTTCGGCTCGATCGTCAGCACCGAGAGGTCGAGGACGGGCGCGAGATCCATCAGGCTCGGAATCGACGAGATGTTCTGAAAGATGCGTCTGAGCTCCTCGTCTTCGAGGATGGCGGTGGTCGTCGAATCCACGACGCGGCGGTCGACGTCGATCTCGCGGGCGATTCCCGTGTTCGGGATCTCGATGCCGCCGGAGACGACTCGTCCGTCGTTGTTGACGGAGAAGCCGCGTTCGAGAAGCAGACGGATGACCGCCTGCTGACTCGGGCTTCCCTCGAATTTCTCCATTATTTCGTCGAACATATCGGGGTGGGATAGCGTGACAGTTGTCGAGTGGTCGTATCAGTTGTCGAATCGGGCCTGCACGAACGGCTGTGCGTTTTCGATGTCGCCGAGTCGGGAGTCCGAGAGGAGCACAGCCTCGGTCTCCTCGATCGGGACGGACAGCGAGATCTCCTTTGTGCGCCCGTAGCGCCCCTTCGAGACGACGACGGCGTTGACGATGCCGAGCATATCGAGTTCGGAGATGAGATCGGTCACGCGGCGCTGCGTGAGGATGTCGGCATCGATCTCCTCACAGAGGCGCTTGTAGATGTTGAACACCTCACCGGTGTTGATGTTGTGAACGCCGTTTTTCTCGAGCAGGATCGTCGAGAAGAGGACGATCTTCGACTGCGTCGGGAGCGTCCGGACGACTTCGACGACGCGGTCGAGTTCGATCTTATCCTGTGCCTGTCGCACGTGCGCCTCCTCGACGGTGTCGGCCTGTCCGCGCTCTGCGAGCTCACCCGCCGTCCGCAGGAGGTCGAGCGCGCGCCGGGCGTCACCGTGTTCCTGTGCGGCGAAGGCGGCACACAGCGGGATGACGTCGTCGGTGAGCGCGTCGTCTTTGAACGCGACGTTCGCGCGGTGCTGGAGGATGTCCCGGAGTTGATTCGCGTCGTACGGCGGGAAGACGATCTCCTCCTCGCCGAGGCTGGATTTGACCCGCGGATCGAGAAAGTCCGTGAACTTCAGGTCGTTCGAGATCCCCATAATCGAGATCCGGGAGTTGTCGAGTTCGGAGTTCATCCGAGAGAGGTTATACAGCGTGTCGTCGCCGGATTTCTCGACGAGCTTGTCGATCTCGTCGAGCATTATTACGACGACTCGCTCCCGATAGTCGACAGCGTCGAAGAACGTGGAGTAGACGCGGTCGGTCGGCCACCCGGTCATCGGAACCGGCTCCATCTCCTCGCGGTCGGCGTCGAACCGCTCGATCTGACCCTCGACGTCGGCGACGGTGTCGAATTTCGTCTCGGCGAGCAGGGTCGGGTTTTCTTCCGCGCGCGAGCGGAGACCCCGTAGTTCGTCGAGTTCGGCGTCGATTACGTCCTGATTTTTCTCGATGAACTTGTTCGCGAGCTGAGCGAGAACGCGATACTGCGTGTCAGTCACCTCGCAGTTGATATACTCCACCTCACAGGGGACATCGTACTTCTTCGAGGTCGACTCGAGCTCTTGGCTGACGAACTTCGCGCTAGCGGTTTTCCCGGTCCCCGTCTTCCCGTAGATCAGGATGTTCGAGGGCGTCTCGCCTCTGAGCGCCGAGACGAGAATCGTCGCCATCTGGTTGATCTGTTCGGTCCGGTGTGGGAGTTCGTGGGGCGTGTACGAGGGACGGAGAACCTCCTTGTTTTCGAATATGGGCTCCCCGGAGAGGAGGTCGTCAAAGAGCCCCTGACTGTCGCCGTCGTCGTCGAGGACAACTTCGTCGAGGCCCAAATCGGGGGACCCCGAAGCGTCATTAGAGGGGGTTGAGCTGGTGTCATCGGCGTCGCTAGCTACGCCCGAGTCGGAATTGGTCTCGACCTTCGTCTCGATCGCGTCCGCATTAGCCAGCGGTGTCTCGATATTGCTCGATCCTATGCTCTCTTTGATGTCGACATCCTCCGCAGTCGTCGGTTCATTTTCTGCAGTCGTCTCTCTGTTTGCGGCGGGAACGCCCTCGGATCCATCACGCTCACCTTCGGATCCACTCTGGGTCACTTTCGTCCCCCCGATTGGACCGCTCGAGTCATCCTCCTCGTTTGATTCCGTGTCTTCGTCCATCGATGTACCCCCCAATTTCGACTGGAGATCACGCCCCGAAACCGAGAGATCGGGTAGTCTGTTGCGAGATAAACCGATTTTAGGCTATCTCCGAATGAAGACGTGTCCAGTTGATGCAGCCGAACCAGAGGAACACGTGGTACAAAAAACTTGTCTATTATTATTCCACCGACAATAGACGCTGATTCCATCGGCCGGAACAGAAAATATAACGATCGTAAATTATTATTTCGATTCTAGTAGTTGCGAAATATAATTAATCTCATTCTTAGCCTCATTCTACTAATATCCAGATTATATTTAATAACTACTGTCGGGTGAACAACCAATCCTGCACTAGCCCCCCACCCCTTCGTTTCGGGTGGAACACGTACAAAGGGGGTACCCCGGTGAGAACGACAACTTAGATAGCGGCACACTTATTACTAAGTACGAAAAACCAAATCCGTACTGCATTATTGTCTTCTTACTAGATGGAAATGTGTAGGTAATATTACTTTTCTACAGCTCATCAGGCGCGAAGATCTCGCTACCCCCATCACCGTCGGATTGTTCCACCCGAAACGAAGGGGTGGGGGGGTTCCCGTGTACAGACCTCGCCGAGAATTGGGCCAACCGATAGTGAAGCGAGCGAACGAGACTCCGAAGTGGAAACACACCAGTAGGCCGTCTGACGCAGTGTTTAAGTGAACACGGGAATGTGGTACCTCCATACGCCCTCCACGACCGGAATCGGGAGGCGCGGGAGGCCAGGATGGGACTGTTCACAGATCTTAGAGACAGCATCTCACGGGCCGTCGACCGGATGTTTTCGGACGCCGAACCGAAGCGGATCGGAATCTACGGGCCACCGAACGCCGGAAAGACGACCCTCGCAAATCGAATCGCACGTGATTGGACGGGTGACGCCGTCGGACCCGAGAGCCACATCCCGCACGAGACGCGCCGCGCGCGCCGAAAGGAGAACGTCGAGATCGAGCGCAACGGCAAGACGGTGAGCATCGACATCGTCGACACGCCGGGTGTCACGACGAAAGTCGACTACAAGGAGTTCCTCGAACACGACATGGAGAAAGACGACGCCGTTCGGCGATCGCGAGAGGCCACCGAGGGCGTCGCCGAGGCGATGCACTGGCTTCGGGAGGACGTCGACGGCGTCATCTACGTGCTCGACAGCACGCAGGATCCGTTCACGCAGGTGAACACGATGCTCATCGGCATCATCGAGAGTCAGGACCTCCCGGTGCTCATCTTCGCGAACAAGACCGACCTCGAAGACTCGAACGTCCAGCGCGTGGCGAACGCGTTCCCACAGCACGAGACGGTCCCGCTGTCGGCGCTGGAGGGGAACAATATGGACGAGGTCTACGGAAAGATCGCGGAGTACTTCGGGTGAGCGAGATGCCGGAAGTCACACCCGGAGACGTCGGAAACGGCGTCCAGATCGATCTCATTAGCGGCGCTCGAATGGACGGGCTGACGAGTATGGAGAAGATCAGGCTCATCCTCGACGGCGTCCGCGAGGGTAACATCGTTATCTTAGAGGAGGGGCTCTCCCCCGACGAGGAGTCGAAGCTCATCGAGGTCACGATGACGGAGATCAGCCCCGACGAGTTCAACGGGATCGAAATCGAGACCTACCCGCAGACCGGCGGCGGAAACCAGGGGTTCATCGGCCGTTTGATGGGTAAGGAGTCGACGAAGAAGCTCACCGTCATCGGCCCCGCGAACCAGATCGAAACGCTCCATAAAGACGAAAACCTCATCAGTGCGCTCGTCTCGAGGAAGTGATCTCAACGTGAACAGAAGCGACTCCCGCGTGATCGGATCCAACCCTCGAAACGTGATCGGATCCAACCCTCGAACGGTCGGAAACGATCACCGTTTGACGGAAAATGATCGCGGCTCGATGAGGAATGACCGCCGTTCGACGAGGAATGACCGCCGTTCGACGAGGAATGACCGCCGTTCGACGAGGAATGACCGCCGTTCGACGAGGAATGACCGCCGTTCGACGGGAAACCGTCCTGACGCGACCCGACGGACGCGAGCCCAGTAAGTACACAGATGCCTCACGAATGCACCAACTGCGGACGAGTGTTCGCCGACGGGTCGAAAGAGATGCTGTCGGGCTGTCCGAACTGCGGCGGAAACAAGTTCCAGTTCCGTCCCTCGTCGGCAACACCATCGGAGTCGACCGAACCGGCGAACGCGTCCGGGACTGATTCGCCGTCGACCGAACCACAAACGACAGACCCATCGTCGTCAACAGCGTGGAGTGGGAGTGCAGACCGCGCGCTCGACGACCGACCGGATACGCCGACTGAGACACCAACTTCTAGCGATCCGTCACAGGCAGACAGACGGGGAGAACCCCCCTCTCCGGAGGGACCGGAAGGAACTGACTCGTCTCGACAGTGGGTCAGCCAACGTCGGGAGGACGCGTCGTCGCGTGGACGGTCCGACGAGCGCGAACAGTCCGATGACCGCAAACCGTCCGATGAACCCGCACGCACGGGTGCCGCCGACACGCGCGAAGGCGGCACCGCTCCACGCGAAGGCGGCACCGACTCAGGCGATCGCGACACCGGCTCCGACCGAGCGGGTGCGTCGACGTCTGTCGACGATCAAGCGATCGAAGACACAGCACAAGCGAGCGCGCGGAGCGATGTCGTCTCTCCGGACGAACTCGCCGCTGCCAGCGCTTCGCAGCCCGACAGTGACGCCCCCGAACCGGAGCAGTCACCACGCAACGCCGGCGACCGACCCGCGACCGACAGCGAGGGCCGGGTCATCGAACCGTCGAGCGAGGAGCGCCCCGGTCTCGACGAACTCCGCGAGGAACTCAACGAGCAGTTCGAGAGCATTCGGATCGTCGCTCCCGGCGAGTACGAGCTTAATCTGATGGAGTTGTACGATCGGACCGAATACATCATCTCGCTGCAGGAGGACGGCCGCTACGTCATCGAAGTCCCGGACACGTGGGATACGACGCCTGACGAACCGGAGCGATCGTGAGCATCTCTCATTGACGAACAGATTGAGACGCTTCGTCGACGAACAGATTGAGCATCTCTCATTGACGAAGTGAGAAACCCCGGCGACGGATTGAAGCCTTTAAGCGCCCGCGCTGAAAGAGTGCCACTATGAGTCAAGCGACCAAGATCGTTCTCGGTACTATCGGGGTGTCGGCCGTCCTCGCGATCGCAATCATCTTCGCACTCGCCTTCGGCTGATCGAGACCTGCAACTGATCACATCCCGATTCTTATTTGGGGTATGTTCGATCGAAGCGAGCTCACAGACGATGTCGAGGCCGTTCGAAACGCCCACGCGCCCGAGGCTCTCGTTCTCGATACGGCCGCGGACTTCGAGACGATCCCACCCGCCGCCGCGGAGGATCTCGGGCTCTTCGTCGATTCGCTCGACCCCGCGACGTACCCATCCGAATGGCTCCCCCACGACGCTCCGAGCGCGCTGGTCGCCTACGCCGGCTCCGACTTCACCGTCGGGATGCCCGGTGACGGCACTGTGGTCTGGACCAGACAGACGACGCCGCCGGTCGTCCTCGTCAAAAAGCGTGCCGACGGGACCCCGACGGAGTTCCTCGATTTCCTCCTCTCGGAGGCGTTCGTCCAACTCGGGACCGGGGCGCCCGAGCACTTCCTTCCGTTTTTCGAGTCACAGTACCGCGACCTCGACGAAGCTGTCCCGCTCGGCCCCGCAGCCGTCTATCAGATCGCGGCGGCGCTCTACGACGCGTGGCTCGGAATTCAGACCCGCGAGGCGTTCGCCGCGTGGGAGGGGATACGACCGCGCCTGTTCGACGCGTGGATCGATGCCGGCGACCGACTCGAAGGCCGGCTCTCGGGGCTTCCACGCGAGGTCGCACGGGGGCAGACCTCCTTCGCGGCGGCGACCGAGTACGCCTGTTCGGCGATCAAACATCGCCTCGACCTTCCCGCGCCGTTCGCTGCGCTCGATACGCAGGCGTTCGTCGAGTACGGGCCCGAGTACGGCGTCCGATGGGCGCAAAAGACGTTCGAGAAACTCGAAGCAGACGCCGATTCAACGGAATCAGTGTGATAGGTCACCCGCGGGTTTGAGTGTTCTCTCACCCGCAAGGTCAGCGTGTTCTCTCACCCGCAAGGTCAGCGTGTTCTCTCACCCGCAAGGTCAGCGT
>NZ_JBQWLT010000017.1:0-29330 GCF_052545375.1 Halobellus sp. GM3
CAACGTCGACATCGGCTCCACCGACGCCGAATAAGCGAACCACCCACCTCCGTCGACGCCGAATACGCGCACCACCCACCTCCGTCGGGTCGGTATCGCGACGACGGCGAATCATTCGAGTCGGTCCTCTCCGCGTGTTAGGGACGTTCTATCTTCACGTCGAGCACTGCGGGCGTCCCCTCGTCGATCGCCGTCACCGCCGCCGATAGCGCGTGGGGAAGCTCATCCGGGTCGCGGACGACAGCGGTGTGCGCGTCGACGACCATCGCAGGCGCTGAGAGGTCCATCTCGGTCTCGATCCGGCTCTCCGGAACCGACGTGTCAGCGGCTACGCCATCCGGATAGTGCGCCGTAGTCGCACTCTCGACAGCGTTCCACCCTTGGTTGTCGTAGACGACCGTGAGCGTCGGCGCACCGTATTCGGCGGCGAACAGCGCGCACGCGGAGGGGTTCGCGAACAGGTACGAGCCGTCACCGACGAGCGAGATCACTCGACTGTCCGGAGCGGCGAGCTTCGCACCGACGGCCGCGCCACCGGCCCACCCAAGGCCGGCACCGCCTTTCCAGAAGTAGCTCCCGGGCTCGGAAAGCCGGATCTGGGACATAATCGCCGAACGGCTAGTGACGGCGTCCTCGACGATCACAGTGTCTTCGTCGACGATAGATTCCAGCGCGGCCGAGAGCACGGTCGGCGTGAGCCTGCCGTCGCTCTCGGCGGCGGCGAGCCGCTCCTCGGCGGCCGCGCGCCGCTCGGCGGCGACATCGCGCCAGAACGTTCGGCCGGGCTCGCCGACGCCGGCGTCGAGGCGCTCAGCAACGGCTTTGAAGGTCGCCGAGGTATCGGCTTGGACCGTCTCGTCGATAGCGAACGGCCAGCGCGGGTATGCCGGCTTAGTCGGATCGGGATCGATCTGGATCACCGGCGCGTCGGTCGCAGGAGCGTCTCCCTCCGGAATCCATGGGACGTCGGCGTCAGCGACGATCACGAGGTCGGCACGGTTCAGCACCACGCCGGGATCGAACCCGACGTGCTGCTCGTGGTCTCGCGGGAAGCACAGCGTTGTCGGGGTCTGCTCGACGACGCCGGCACCGACGGTCTCGGCGAACTCGACGAGTGCCCCCACACGCTCTTCAGCCGGAGGACGACCCAAGTCGCTCGTGATCACGGCGGGGCGGGTCGCCCCGCGAATGTGTGAGGTGAGACGATTGACGGCGTCCGCGTCAGCGCCGCCGGGGCTGACCTGCCGGGGCATCGTATCCGTCGCAGCAGACTCGACGGGGCGACTGAGTGCCTCGCGCGTCGCCGTCACATACACCGGTCCCGACGGTTCCGAGACCGCCCGCTCCAAGCCACGCCGGACGGTCTCTGCGGGGTCAGCCGGCGGTCGGTATTGGTCGGTCCACCGCGTGTACTCCCGGACGATCCCCGGCTGGTCGAAGACGTCTTGGAAATAGTGGACCGGGTGGTCGCGCGAGCCAGAGTGCCCGGCGTCGGTCACGGGCGCGAGGCCGGCGAGGACGAACACCGGCGCGCCGGCGCGGTGAGCATTGTGCATCGCGGCACCGAGGTTCTGCGTGCCGACGTCGACGTGGACGAGGACGACCTGCGGTTCGCCCGTCTTCGCGGCGTACCCGTGTGCCGCACTCATCGCTGCGAACTCGTGCGGGCAGGAGACGATCTCGGGGATGGCGCTGCCTTCGCCGTCGCTTCGGGCCTTTGCGGCCGCCTCCAGCAGGGGTGTGTGGTCAGTGCCGAGGTTCGCGAACACGCGCTCTATGCCCCGGCGGTGGAACGCGCGAAGGAACTCTTCGGCTGCGGTGCGGTTGGCAGCTGTCTGATCTGACTCTGACACGGAGTGGTCCTCCAATATGCGGACCATCTCGTAGAATCATTATAACTATGTCGGCGTGGGGAGGTGGAATGGCTAGCGAACAGGAATCTCGAACGGGTGCCAACAAAAACGAAGTGCAGCCGAAATCCGTGCTGTCTCGTGGGGAATCAACGCTCAGTGCGTGAGGACTGCAGGTGTTTCGGCTCCCATTGCGATCGTGTCTCCGATGATTAATAGCCGGTCGTCGTCCCACCTGAGTGGGACTCGGACAGCCAACGTCATATCATTGCTGAACTTGGCTTTCGAGCTCTGAATTGCGGGTGGTTCCTCGATTCCGAGTCCGATCCCGTTTCCGAGCGCGTAGGTGGAATCAATGCTTAGATCTGTACCGGATACTGCCGTTTCAAGTCTCGTACGCACCTCGTTAGGGGTGCTTCCTGTACGGAGAGACTGTACAAAGTCATCATACACCAGCTCTGCCTCGGCAAGAGCACTTTCGTCCGGAACCCTTCCATCGAAGCGAACTGGCCGGATCAGTTCTGACCAGTAGCCTTCGAACCGCGTCGCCAGATACAACACGACAACGTCAGTCTCTCTGACTGTATGTGATTCAGCAGGGCGCAGATCGGATTCGGTCTGCGCTGGATTGGAAAGGAGCATCCGGAAGTCTTGGGCCCCCCGAAGACGGGCTAGGTAATCGGCTTTCGTCTCGATTTCCGCTTCGGAGACTGTCGAGTCAATCTCTTCTTGAAGTACGTCAAGAATCTCGGTATTGATCCGGGCTGATCGACGCAGTTGATCCAACTCTTGGTCCGTCTTGGTCTTGCGTAGCTCCCAGAGCACTGCGTCCGAGTCGCGGACCTCGTAGTCTGCACAGGCGTTCTCGAACGCCGTCGACTGAGAATACGTCATCGCATCAAATCCAATCGTCCCTATCGTCTTGATCTGTTCGTTGAGCTCTTCGAGTCTAGTCGCAGAACGCTCCGCGATACTGTCGCAGGACTCGACTGTTTCGATCCAAGTACTACGCTCGATCACCGGTTGCGTCCGAGAGCTCCGTTCGTAGAGCAGAACCTCGCTCTCCGGGGTGATGATGGCAAGCGATCCCCAGTTCGGTACTTTGTTGATCAGATTCGTGAGATAACAGAGATGGCCGTCTCGGTCCCCCCGCCCATAGACCAACATCGCATCAATATTGACGTCCGCCATTCTGTCGCGCACTTGCGTGACCCGCTGACGGAACGCCTCCGGTGGCATATTCACTTGATCCCATTCGTCTCGGCCTCTCGTGATAACTGGCTCTCGTGATTTCATACTAGATCACCTCTTTTGTAAACAACCGCGCGTCCGTCCGTGTTAGTGTCGTTACTCCATTTTCCGTCACTATCAACGGATCGCCCAGCGCGAGATATCCGGTCTCGGGAATGTACTGATTTGGATGCACAACGAGTACCATTCCGTCTTGAAGCTCCGTCTCGGTCTCTTCGGTGATCGACATCCCAATCGGTCCGACGCCGAACTCGTGGCCTCTCGTCCGCATATAGGGGGGCTTGCAGTACTCTGCGTACCCGGCGTCACGGAAAACCTCGTTCATCGTAGTAGCGATCGTCGAGGCCTCGACTCCCGGTGTGAGCCGTTGTTTCGTTCGAGCCATTGCCTCCCGAAGGAGAGCGTACTTGGCAGTGAGTTGTTCGTCTGGTGTCCCGATGGCAATGGTCCGGCAGATCTGGAGGATGCGTCCTCGGTACATCGGAGACAGCTCACACAGGAGCACATCGCCTTGCTGAACGATTCGATCCCGCGGCGCGTGCATCAACTGGTTATCTGTACCGGTACTGAACAGGTTGAAATTATCCGTCGCACCAGCCGACCGCATCGCCTGTTCGACCTCCGCCGCGAGTTCGTATTCCATAATTCCCGGGCGGACTGCTTCATATGCGGCCTCAAATCCCGCGTCCGCGATTCGGGCAAGCTTTCGAAATATCTCGCGTTCAGCGGTGTCCTTCCCCCGAGTGAGTTCGAACAGACGGTCCTCGATCGATATGACCGTTTCGACGCCGTCAGCCAACTCCGAGTACGTCCGACGATCCATACGGTCCTTACCGGCGATGCCGAGCGAACCAATGCCGTGCTCCTCAAGAATCGGGAGGAGTTCAGTACGAATGGAGCTCACGCCGCGAACGTCGTTGATTCCGGTGTGCCGTTTGATCCGACCGACGTCTCTCAGGAGATCGACAAGAAAGATAACATCCCCATCAGAAGAGACGAATAAGCCGTTTTGATCGGCGATCGGAGTCACACCAGCGACGTATTCCAGATAACTTGGTTGCGCAATGCTATGCATCCCGTCAGTGTACAGCAAGGCGCCGTCGATGTCCGACTCGCCAACCACAGATATGAGGCTGTCTAACATACGCGGTCCAGTAGACTATCCCTCGATAAAAAACATTGCCGATCAGTGACCCGATGGAGGCCGCCTCAGAGCGGTCTCACTCTTGATCTGCTTGAGGCGAGTAGACCGAATTTTCCCGAATCAATTGCCGAATGTCGCCCGCCATCGGGTTTTTTGTCTCCTCTTCGACTTCCGCGAGTAACCCCGCTGTTCGGCTAAGGATTGCAATTCCCTGAACGGCGACCGGCGATAACCCCATATCCGACCCGACGGCCGAAATCGCTCCGATCACGTTCACTGGCAGGTGCCTATCGACCGCGTGCTCTAGATCCTGCCTCAGTTGTTCCAATAGCGCCGTGTGATCTCCCGCGATTCCGCTCTCAGATGCGACGTTGAGAATCGTTTGCGCGCGTGGATCAACCTGCTCGAGCGAGCCGTGGCCGACCCCTGAGAAGCCGGTGACGCCGAACGGTTCCGTTGGCTCTGCGTCGCTCACGAGGTTCTCGACCGATTCGTCGGTGTGGTCCTGATCCTGTAACCGCTGTAATTGTTCGGTACACTGGCGGACTGCGCCAGCGGATCGGGAACCAACGCCCAAGAGACCGCTCGCGACGGCGCCTTGGACCGAATTGGGCTCGGCGCCGTACGTCACGCGAGTCGCGACCGTGTGGGACGTGAGTCCGTGAGCGAGTAACGACGCGAGCATCGTCTCGAACACTTCGCTCTCAGCGGGGGTCGGGGTCGTCCCCGTTATGATGAGGAACGCCGCCTCACCGAAGGTCATCTCACCCATAATCTCGGTTGAGAGATCTCTTTCCCGGATCGTGATTGATTCACCATCGTCGCCAGATATCGGCGTCGCTAACTTCCTATCCATCGTTCTGTCCCACTCGACTCCATTTAAAAAGTTTTCCGCTTCCTCCAACGGAGCTTATTGGCCTCGGAGCTCTTCAGTCCCGTCCCAGTCGACGTCGCACTCCTGAGTTACTGCGACGCCGTAGATCTCCCGGGCCCGCTCTCGTGAGACGTAACCGTTCTTCACGTCAGTAGCGACTGCCTTCGGATCGCGATCAAACGGATCACCGAACCCGCCGCCGCCGCCAGACCGGTTCGAGATCCGCTCACCTTCGATGAGCGATCCCTTGAACATCCCCGAGTATTCCCTTTGATCCGTGTCCTCGTACAGATCGTTGTTGTGGACGAGGAATTCGTACCTATCCTGCCAATTGTCATCGGCATAATCTGGGAAGTGGACGATGGCATTCCGATCACCGGGACCGCCACCGTTGAGTCCCCAGCCCTCGGTCCGCGTCTTTACTTGGAACGATTTGGCCTTGATCGGGGCGAGTGCCTCGTAATCCCGTCTGACACCGAGACCGCCGCGGTGCTCTCCGGCTCCGGCCGAATCCTGCCGTAGTTCCAGCCGGTTGATCCTGACGGGCAGTTGATTCTCGTACACTTCGACCGGCACGTTGCGGATCGTTGTCTCCGAGAAGTGCATCATCCCGTTATTGCCGTCACGTTCCGCCATTGCGCCCCAGCCCACGGCTTCATTCGTCCCCTGTACAGCTGTCTCTCCCGTTTCGGGATCCGTTCGATAGAGGGTCAAATTACAGATATCTCCACCAGTGCTCGCCGGGATTCGGTCCGGGATCACCGGCGCGAGCGCTTTGAACACGACGTCGACCGCCGCAACAGCCGTCGTGATCGCGTACGTCGGTGCTGGATAGGTCGCATTGAAGAGATTGTCCTCTGGCGCGATCACGGACAGCGGTTCGTACTGTCCGCCGTTCGAGGGGTCCGTCGGAGTCGTCACCCCTTTGAAGCAGAGTTTACAGAAACTCTCCGTGAGTCCGATGGGGACGTTGAACGGCCCTTCAACGGCCTCAGAGGAGCCAGAGAGGTCGATGACGAACTCGTCGTCGTCAATCGTGACCTCGGCCTCCATCCTGACGAGTTCGTCGTTGATGCCGTCGCTATCGAGATAATCCACCGCGGACCAGGTGCCGTCCGGGAGTTCCCGGGTTGCCTCGATGGACTTGTTCCTTCCGTGAGAGAGGATGCGATCGATGCCGGTTTCGATCTTCTCTCTCCCGTACTTTTCGTGTAGCGATTTGAGCCGCTCTTTACCCGTTTCGACGGCCGAAATCTGTGCATTCAAGTCGCCCATCACTTTCGTGGGAGACCGGGTATTGTATCGGAGGAGTTCGAAGAGCTCCTCGTCGCGCTCACCTCCCTTGAACAGTTTGAATCCGGGAATTAAGAGGCCTTCTTGGTGTACGTCGGTTGAATCGAGGACGTAGTCCTGTTCTTTCTGTCCGATATCGACCCAATGGGACCGGACGACGGGATAGCCGATGATCTCTCCCTCGTGGAAGACCGGTGAGAAGATACACGCGTCCTGCGGATGTCTCGAACTCCAGTATGGGTAGTTCGAGAGAATCACGTCACCTGGTTCGAGATTGTCTTCACCGATGTACTCGACTGCCTTCTGAATGCTGTAGTCGTTTGCGCCGAGAAAGAGTGTAACACCCGGCGAGTCCGCCAACAAGTTTAGGTCACGATCGTAGATCGAGATACCGAAGTCCTTGACCTCGTAGACGATAGCGTTGTACGCGGTCCGAATGAGCGTCCGCTCCATCTCGTTTGCTGCCGATGTGAGGTATTTTCGAATTACCTCGACAGTTGCGGCGTCCAGTTCACGTTCCTGTTCTGTCTTCTCGTTCGTTGTCATTGGTTAACGTCGATTTCGATGTGTCCGTGTTCGTCAAGCTGTGCGGTCTGATCGGAGTAGACAATGATCGTAGTCGTTGGCTCTTGAATGATAGCTGGTCCAGAAACGCTCTCGTCAGTCGAGAGTGCGGTCCGCTGTCGCACGTCGAACTCCACGAAGTCACGCTCAGCAAAGCAGTAGGCCTCTCGCGTCTGTTTTGAGCCGATTGCCCCGCGTGTCTCACCACTATCAGCAACGTGGGCGATCGAGGGCTTGTCCGTTTCGCCGATGGCCCGTACACGGAGGTGGGCAATCTCGACTGGATTCTCCATCCGGTGTCCGAAGCGATCCGCGTATCGTTCGTGGAACCGCGCCTCAAGTTCGGTCATCGACGAGATATCGTTCGCAGCTACTTCGACTGTGTGTTCCTGTCCCCGGTACCGCATCTCGATGGCGCGTTCGATTCGCTGGTGGGCCTCGTCGAAGCCCTCCTCCGATAGCTTCTCTGCCGACCGCCGCTCGAGGGGCTCGAATCCCGCGTCTATCTCGACGGTGTTGGTTTCGTCGAGTCCGACGATGTTCGTCTGTGAGTAGTCGTAGACGACATCCGATAGCAACATACCCCACGCGGAGAACACGGACGGGGCTTGAGGCACGAGTACTGTGTCGACGTCCATCTCACGTGCCACGAGAGGCATAATCATCGGCCCGGCCCCGCCGTATGCGAGTAGACTGAACTCCCGGGGGTCTAATCCGCGCTCAACGGTAATCTCGCCGATAGCATTGACGATATTACCCGCGAGGACGTCGAACACGCCTCGACTGACCTCTGAAACGGTCGAATCAAGCGGGTGGGCTAGCCGCTTGCGTATCTCTGTTCGAGCTTTCGACTCGTTCAGTGACATCTCGCCCCCGAGGAAGGACCCGGGATCGATATATCCCAGCATCACGGCCGCGTCCGTCACCGTCGGCTGCGACCCGCCCCGATCGTAACAGATCGGCCCCGGTTCAGCCCCGGCGGACTTGGGGCCCACTTTCAGGAGCTCACCATCCAACCACGCAATACTCCCCCCGCCCGCACCGATGGTTCGGATGTCGTATACGGGGATCTGTAACGACTGTGACTCGATTTCGGCCTCGTGCTCGATTATCGGCGACCCGTTTTGAATCACGCACGCGTCCACGCTTGTACCTCCCATATCCGCGGCGATGAGGTGTCCGTTCTCCGTTTCCTCGGCGACGTTGGTCGCGCCGATAATCCCCCCAGCCGGCCCCGAGAGAATGCTGTGAACCGGGGTCTCTTTCGCGTTCTCGGCGGCCAACGCTCCGCCACCGGAACGGGTTATAAAGAACGATCCATCGAACCCCGCATCCTTGAGATCGGTGTTCAGGCGGTCGACGTACGATTCATAAATCGGTTTGATGTACGCGTCGAGAACGGTCGTGTTCGTCCGTTCGTATTCTCGGTACTCACGGGTGATATCACTGGAGAGAGACAGGCTTAGATTGGGGAACTCCGATTCGATTATTTGGGCGACCTCTCGCTCGTGATCGGGATTCTGATACGAGTGGAGCAGACAGACAGCAATCGAGTCGACGCCGTGGTCCTCAACGAGTTCAACTGTCGCGCGTACCACCGCGTCTTCATCGATCGGTTCGATGACTTCGCCTTCGTTGTTCAGTCGACCGGGAATTCCCTTCCGACGAAAGCGAGGAACCAGCGGGTCGGGTTTCTCGTACGTCAGGTTGAACATCTCTTCGTACGGCCGGTCGTATCGCCCGAGCTCAAAGACGTCGATGAAACCCTCGTTCGTGAGGATCCCCGTTGTTGCGCCCTCCCGTTCTAACAGCGCATTGAGCCCGAGGGTCGTCCCATGAACGAACGTATCAGTCTGACCCAATTGGGGATCCGATTTCTGTATCGCCGCGAGGACTCCGTTTGTCGGATCATCCTGTGTCGTGTCCGATTTCCGAATTGTGAGTTCGTTCGTACGGTCTTCGTATTTCACCGCATCGACGAACGTCCCACCTATATCCACCGCTAGCCTATCCATAGTCAATAGCGTTTGGTGTTTCATATTAAATGTTTCTCCAATATAGTTATATATTTATAGAATAAACCGCGTCGGTCGACCGGAATCACTATGCAAACACATACCGTGATTGTAGACGATTCAGATGGCTCGATCAAGTGGCGTCAAATCGTACGACACGCTGATGTCGATTCTCGAAGTAATTCGCGAAAGTAACGGTGCCAATTTAGAGAAGGTCGCGGCGGACGCTGACATTGCGAAAAGCACCGCGTTTCGACACCTTTCGACCCTAGAAAAATACAAATTCGTCGTCAAAAAAGACGGGCGATATAAGCTTGGACTCGGTCTCCTCGACTGGGGGGAAGCGGCACGATCACAGCAGCGGGTGTATCAAATCGCCAAGAGCAAGGTCGATTCTATCGCCGCCGAAACGGGTGAGAACGTCTGGATCCTCGTAGAGGAAGGCGGATCGATCGTCTTTATTTATCTTGCCTCCGGCGAGTATCCGGTAGAAACGTATGCCGGCATCGGAAAGAGGGTGGAGCCGCACCTCCTTGCTTCGGGGAAGGCAATCCTCGCTTTTACCGCCCCGGACCGGGCCGACGAGATTATCAGTCAGATTGACTTCGACACAAACACTGAAAACAGCATAGATACCGAAGCACAACTCCGAGAGCAACTAGACACGATACGCGAAGAGCGAATCGCATACAACTTCCAAGAGTACGCGAAAGGACTCCAAGCCGTCGCAACTCCGGTGTTAGATCACCAAGAGAACGTCTGTGGCGCTATCGGAATCTTCGGGCCGGCAAATCAATTGACCGAGGAAAAGATGCGGGGCGAGTACGCCGAAATTCTTCGCAGCGCATCGACGGAGATCGAACTGGCTGATCGATATGGATGAGGTCCGTACCCCTCGGGGGCCGGAGGGGTGGATGGCGAACGCGTTTACCGACCCTCAAAAGATGATCCACACCTGACTATTCCGTAATATGGAAAATCTGTTAGACGTTACGAATATAGGGGTGTAATAGATTAACCGAGAGTAGCGCGCTATCCATCATACACTTGTGTTAACATATACCCACAACCCCAGAAACAGGCAAGTAGGCCGTGGAATATGTCCATTCCGTAATTCGGAAACATCCACCGGTAATCCGGGTGGCAGCTTTCTCGCCATCTGGGAGTACATTTATGTAATACGTTTTCATTATAGACCTTGTATGGCAAGTGATAGCATTGGAGAACGGAACGCGGAAAAAGAGCCTGAAGCGTTAGCAGACGAACTTGAGGATTCGGGGCGGCTGGAATCACTCCCGCTCGGCCGTCGGAAGTTCATCGCGCTCGCACACGGGTTCGGTGGAACGGCAGCCCTCACAGCGCTAGCGGGATGTTCCGGTGGCGGGGGGAACGGAACGGCGACCGAGGGCGGTAGTAGTGGCGGGACTGCGACGCAGACGCCCGCCGAAACCCAGCAGCAGAAAAGCGAAGGAGAGATGGACACAGTGAATGCTTCGATCCTTCCGCTTCTCTCGTCAATTCCGCTGTACGTCGCGCAGTCGGAGGGATACTTCGAAGAGGAGAACATCGAAGTCAACCTCGCGAAGTCAATTTCCGGTGCCAAAGAAACGTCACGGCTCGCAACCGGGCAACTCGACCTGACCGGCGGAAGCATCGGTGCCAGTACCCTGAACGCGATTAATCGGGGAATCGGTATGCGAGTCGTTGCAGATCGAGTCAAGTTCCTCCCGAAAGCCCCCTCGCTTCTGCAGATGCAGATCAACAGCTCGCAGTATCAGGAGGGAATGACCCTAGCAGACACCGAGGGGATGGTGTACGCGACGAACGGGACGGCGAACGTCTCTACCTATACGCTCGGAAGGGTGTTGACGGCACACGGACTCACGATGGATGACATCGAACTCAAGACAATGCCTTTCCCGCAGATGATCTCCGCATTCGAAGGAGATTCGATCGACGCCGCGATGAACATCGGCGCGTTAGGGACCCAGACGCGGAGTAAGGGGCTCGCACAGCATGCGGAGTACGTTTCACGTACGTCGCCCCGAGTACAGATTGGGAACATCATTATGAGTTCTGCATTTATGAATCAGCGTCCTGACGTGGCAAAGCGCTGGCTCAAGGCGTATATCAAAGGTATCCGACGTTACTACGAATTAGGTCCGTACAGTGACGAGGTGGTGAGTACATACACAGAAGCGACCGACAGTCCCGCGGTCGTGATGAAGGGCGCCCCGCCGGTGTACCTCAATCGGAACGGACTCGTCAACGAGGACAGCCTGCTTCGGCAGCAGGACTTCTTCGATTGTCGCGGGAAGATCGATTCGAAGGTGAAAAAGAGCGAGATGATCGATCTATCGCTGACCAAAGAGGCCGCATCCGAGATTGGGGAAGTAGAGAATCCCCTCCTCTCGGAGAGTGAGATCAGTTCCGTGCTGGGGAACGCGGGTGTTGATCTACCCGAACCGAAGAGTCAAATGGTTCCTGACTCGAACTCCTGTGGTGGCGTACAGGGCCTCTGAAATCGCTTCTCCCTTTGTAGTCGTTCGTATGAATCCGATTTGACTGGACGAGTGAGAGCAAATCGAACTCGGCTCCAATTGAAAACTGCTCCCCAACATAATGATACTGATAGAGAAATAAAAGGTAGACAGGGTATTTCTGGAAACAAATATAGTCGTATTTTTGACAGTTGATGTCGGCGATTTTACTCGCGAACTACCAATCCCCTTGAGCAAAGATTTAATATGATTCATTATGTCATTCAGTCCAATGTCGAGTTCACAGCGGAACTCCCAACAGGAGGCGCCGGAGTACCGTGTTCGTGTATCAGGGTTGAAAAAAGAGTACCAGTCCGGAGCGAGTAAAGTGGTCGCGCTAGAGGATTTCGATCTCTCCGTAGCCGACAACGAATTTTTCTGCTTATTGGGTCCTAGCGGGTGTGGCAAGTCGACGATGCTACGGATTGTTAGTGGACTACTCTCTCACGAAGCGGGTGAAGTAGATATCAACGCTTCTAACAGACAGCGTGGTGGTGAACGTCCCCTTACAAATATGGTATTCCAAGAGCACGGCATCTTCCCGTGGAAGTCCGTCCTCAATAACGTGGCGTTCGGATTAAAGATGCGCGGTGTCCCGAAAGATGAGCGGCACGAAATCGCCAACGAATACATCGAGAAGGTGAATCTCAGTGGATTCGAGGATTCGTATCCACACCAGCTCTCCGGCGGAATGAAACAGCGCGTCGGTATCGCTCGAGCCCTCGCTAACGATCCCGAAATTCTGTTGATGGATGAGCCGTTCGGCGCCTTAGACGCACAGACGAAAGAGCAGCTCCAGCAGGAGCTATTAGACCTCTGGAGCGAGTCGCAGAAAACGGCAATTTACGTCACTCACGACATCGAAGAAGCGATACTCCTTGGCGACCGGCTCGGAGTGATGACAGCTCGGCCGGGAAGCGTCAAAGAAATCCTCGAAAACCCCCTCGAACGCCCCCGGACCCAGCAAACGCGTAACAGGGAGCAGTTCGGCGCACTTCGCGATAGAGTTTGGAACATCCTTAGTGATGAAGTACAGTCGGCCCAGAAGGTGTCAAATAAATGAGCACGAGAACGGAAACGTTCTTTGGCCGCGTTCACAGGTTCGTTCGATCCGAGGTTGATCGGCAGCTCCTATTGAGCTTCCTCTCACCCGTTGTAATCCTCGTTACGTGGGAGATTTCGTCCCGAGTCGGCGTGCTCAACCCCCAGTTTTTCCCCCCACCATCGACTGTCCTCGTGAAGACCTATGACCTGCTGTTCGGTCCAAACGCAGAACTCATACACCAAACGCTCGTCAGCTTGGGTCGTATCCTCCCCGCATTCGTCATCGGGGGCGGGCTCGGCATCGTCCTCGGCGTGTTGATGGGATGGTCTGAAACACTCGACAACATCTTCGATCCGGTGGTGAGCGCAATGTATCCCCTACCGAAAGTCGTCTTACTGCCAATTTTGTTTCTGATATTCGGACTTAACGAGACGTCTCGTATCGTCGCACTCGGACTCGCGATTTTCCTCCTCGTCGTCATCAATACCGCCGCAGGCGCACGTCAAGTAGACAACGAGTACATCGAGGCCGCAAAAGACAACGGCGCATCAAATTACACGATGCTTCGTGAAGTAATTCTGCCCGCCACTCTTCCACACATCTTTTCTGGGCTAAGTCTCGGAATGGGTGTTGCGTTTATTCTCATCGTCGTAGTGGAGATGGTCGCCGCAGAGAGCGGACTCGGATATATGATCTGGAACTCTTGGGAGCTCTTCACTATTCGCCGAATGTACGTTGCGATAATAACAATCAACGTACTCGGCATTCTCTTCACCTACGGACTGGAATGGACCGGCAAGTATCTCACGCGGTGGCGGGAGGGACTATGACTGTCCCTCGCGAGTACGCAATCGGGGAATCGATGCGCCAACCAGCTATCGGGTTTGCTACAGCCGGAGCACGAGATGCGATCGGACCAGTGAATTCAAACGCCACAGGAGAACTCGAAGTATGTTAGAACGTATTGGACAGCGACGCCACGTAACTCGAATCGCATCACTCGTAAGTGGCCTTCTGCTGTGGCAGGTCTTGATCGGGAATTTTCAGGTGATCAATCCGGTACTCCTGCAACCACCGCTCGTGATCTTAGATACGCTCGGGACGCTGCTCGGCGAAAGTTCGTTCATAGACCAGGCGGTCCTGACGTTTCGCCGCGTGATCATCGCCTCGATCGGTGCTAGTGCTGTCGGTATCGTACTGGGGCTTTCGATGGGGTGGAACGATACGGTCAAAGCACTCTCGTTCCCGGTTGTAAGTGCGGTCTATCCGCTGCCAAAGGTGTCTCTCCTTCCGCTCTTGATGTTGATCTTCGGTATGGGCGAACGGGCGTTTATCATCACGATCGCGATTGCAGCGACGTTCCTCGTGATCTTCAATGCTATGCGCGGTGTCGAAGACATTGGGACACTCTATTTCGACGTTGCTCAGGACAACGGCGTTGATTCCGCTTACGCGTACTTTAGAGAGATCCTCTTACCCGGCGCCCTCCCGATGATTTTCACGGGACTCCGTCTAACGCTCAATACTGCGCTCTTAGTGACGATTAGCGTTGAGTTCATCGCCGCACGTCAGGGGCTCGGAGCGATTATCTGGTCTTCGTGGAATACCCTCCAAACCGCACAGATGTACGCAACTGTTCTCATCGTTATGATCGCAGGCGTGTTAATCACCTACGGGCTCGAAGTTGTGGCTAAATACACGATGCCGTGGAAAGAAACAGTTGGAACAGCAACTTAAGGAATGTGAGTTGAAGGGAGTGTTCAAATACACTTCTAATCGAAACCGAACGATTTGAGTCATTCATCGGGAGTATAACTATGACCCATTGATATGATTCGAAAATTTCATATTTATGTATCTGTCCTTGGAAAAGTAGGTCGTGTTTAGTTAAGGATGAAGGGTGAGGCGGGAGAATTTCTTGCTGGTCTATGGCAGAAATCGCCCGCCTCAGTGGATGCACGGACTGGATTGAGTTGGATTTTGTGGAGCGACAGCGGACACCCGAGCGTGCGATGAAGCTCGGTATTCAACTCCAGTTAGCGGGACTGTCGCTGTCGAATACCGTCTATATCCTCGAAGAACTGGGTGTCGATCGATCTCGCAAAGCAATCCACGATTGGGTGCAGAAGGCAGATCTACAGCCCGCAGAGGGTCGAAGCCCGAATCACGTTGCGCTCGACGAGACCGTGATTCGAATCACCGATCAGCAATTCTGGCTGTACGCTGCCGCCGACCCCGACACAAACGACCTGCTGCACTTGCGGTTGTTTTCGACGACAACCACCGCGTTAACCGAGATTTTTCTGCGTGAACTTCGCCAGAAACACGATGTCGAATCCGCCGTTTTTCTGGTCGATGGCGCTCAATACCTCCAAACCGCGCTGAACAGAGCTGGACTCCGATTTCAAACCGAACGGACTGGAAATCGGAATGCCATCGAACGAATCTTTCGAGAACTCAAGCGTCGTACTTCGTCTTTTTCAAACTGTTTCAGCCACGTTGAGCCTCAAACCGCCGAAAATTGGCTCCAAGCATTTGCCGCTTGGCTCAATGCTCCTAACTAAACACGACCGGCGCGGGTGGGTGAAAGGCCAAGTGACCAGAGATATCTAACGGTCGCAGACAGAAAAGGTACGTTCAGAGTAGCGGATTCCATACGAAGGCGCAAGATCTGAACCACTGATGTACCGTTTCTCCGTGGGCGTGCTAAAAAAGTTTGAAAAGCGAGTATATCTGTGTTTCATAGCTAAAAATACACGTTTAGCGCTGTTCGGATTGCCGTGACATTCGTCTCCGAAATCGAGGCCGTGTCGACGGCCGGCGTCGTTCAGTGGTGTCGCACCGTCGACTGGACGCACGGCGTTGTCCACGTCACATTTCTCGCGTAATTCGCGGAAGGATGAGTAAGCAATTACGTTGTATCTCGTCGGATCAGGCGTTGTGTAGGGTGAATATTTGTCCCTAGAGCGACCGCAGCATACTGCCAATCGTCGTTGAGTTGGATCCCGGTTCGTCGACTGTAACGCGATCCGGGCTTCGACCGTCTTCGGGCTGTAAATCGTCATCAGGAATCCCGGTGTGAACCGTATATCGTGCTCGTCAAAATACTAAATATCTAAATTTTATACACAGTATATATAATTGATAGTATGGCAGGGTAATGTTGAATACTGCGCTTCATCAACAGCTTCGATGTTGCTTCTCGATTCATAAAACCTCACCGACCCTGTCGATACAGCTGTTGAGACTAGCGTTCTCTGACATAGAAACTTTGAAACGCACTACCTCACCTTTTAATCCTTGTTTGAACACCGCCTTATCCTCCGACAGCATTTTTTAGGCGCGTTATAGTGATGCTATATGGATTTTTGGAGCCCCACTCGCCGCTCCCTGCTCACATACGTTCCGGCGGCCGTCGGACTGGCAGACCTGACGGACACCGTCCGAGCTGCTCGGACCGTGGACACGTCCGAGGGGTGGCCGAAGTTCCAGTACGACAACCGCCGGACGGGTAGCTCGGTCCTCACGGACGCCCCGGGGCCGCAGTTAGCGGAATCTTGGTCGCTGAATGTGGGTCAGGAAGTGCGGCAGATACGGATCGCGAACGGGGCCGTGTTCGCGAACGGATACGCGGTGGACGCCGACACGGGAGAGGGGATGTGGAGCGGGACGATAGACGCGTTCCACGACGGGCGCATCTACGCCGCGACAGACGGAGACGACTACCGAGACACGGTGAGCCAGATCGATCCCGAAACCGGTGACATCGAGTGGTCGGTGACGCTCGACATGGCGGAGACCGAGTCGATCAGTCGGCTGCTCGGCGACGGGGAGTCGATCCTCGTCGCGGTCTCGAAGGACGGCGCTCGAACGACCGGCAGCGTCCGGTCGCTCTCGATCGAGACCCGTAGCCAGCAGTGGGTTCGCGACCGGGTCTCGGTCGGAAGTGAGTTTGCGGCTGCTGACGGCTCCGTGTATTTTGCGGATTACGCGGGCGACCTCTCGCTGCACTGTCTCGACATTGCAGACGGCTCCACTAACTGGAACACGGAGACGGCGACTGTCGATATCGGCACGCCGACCGTCCGGGGAAACACCGTGTTCCTCCCGAACTCCGACGCCGACCTGATGGCGTTCGGAGCGGAGTTGGGGACGAAGAAGTGGGAGTTCAATACGCCGGACGACGGGTTCGGATCGCCCGCGGCGACTGACGAGTACGTCGTCTGCGGGCTCGGGGAGGGGATGTTCTGTCTATCGCACGATATGGACATCAATTGGGAGTTCCAAGTCGACGCGGACTGGGCGCCGGTCGGTGGGGCGGCGATCGTAGACGACACGGTGTACTTCGGGGCGCGCGACGGCAACTTTTACGTCTTAGATCTGCATTCGGGCGAGGAGCTCTCCCGGTTTGAGACCGGGAGCGAGATCGTGGGACCACCGGCCGTCGCCCACGATACGGTGTACTTCGGGACGGAGGACGGCACGCTCTACGCGTTGACCGGCCAGCCGAACCAGCCGCCGCAGGCGGCGTTCAGTTACTCGCCGCAAAACCCCCGCGTTGACACGGAGGTGACCTTCGACGCGGGCGAATCGACTGACGACCGATCCATCGAGGAGTACAGTTGGCAGATCGGGGACACGAACCACGTGCCAGAGACCGGCGAGACTATCTCGAAAGTGTTCGAGACGCCCGGCGCGAGAGCGGTCGAACTAACGGTGACCGACGATCAGGGGGCGTCCGATACGACGTCGAAGCGTCTCGAGGTGGTGCGGGACAATCAGGTCCCGACGGCCGCGATCTCGTATTCGCCGACCGAACCGACGGTCGGGGAGACAGTCACGTTCGACGGGACGGCGTCGTCCGACCCCGATGGGACCATCGCGACGTACGAGTGGGACATCGATCAGCGTTCGGACTCGGGGTACCACGTCGACGGCCCCACCGCCGACTACGCGTTCGAACAGCCCGGCGAGAAGGCCGTCAAACTCCGAGTCGTCGACGACGACGGCCTGGAGGCGGTCGCCGAGGAGACGCCCACAGTGGTCGAAGAGCGGGTGCGTCTCGATTTCGCGGGGGTGAAGACGAACGTCGCCCCCGGCGAAGAGGCGGTCCTCTCGCTCGGAATCGTCAACTTCCTCCCGAACGACGACGTGACGGTGCAGCTACTCGTGGAGGCGCCGAGTGAGATCTCGGTTTCGGGTGGGGCCGATGACGACTCCGGACCGGGTCAGTACACCGCTGTCGAAACCGTTCCCCCGGCGAGTCAATCGAGCATCCGCGTTCGGTTGGAGGCGGTCGAGCCGGGCGAGTTCCGGATACGCGGCTCCGCGATCTGGTACGCCGGCGACGACGACGAAGACATCGAGCAGTACAGCGATACCGTGACAGTACGAGCGCAGTCGAGCGGGCCGACCGACGGCGGTGACACCGAGGGCCCGGCTTCGGGTTCGGGAGCTGACGACTCGTCTTCGCTCACGGCGCCGGGGTTCGGCGTGCTCGGAGCCCTCGCCGGCCTCGGCGGCGGGGTCGCGCTGAGAACGCTCCGTCGCACCGCTCGCGAGGAGACGACAGAGGAGTGAACCGACCGCAGCCGGGACTTCGGCGCGGTTCACCTTCGATCGACGCTCTGTGTTCCCGCTGACGTCCCGGGACCCCGATCCGACGTCAACTTTGGAATCCCAAGAACGGGTGGCCGAAAACCACCGCTATCGAAGCGGAAACACACCTAACGGTGTAGCCCGTAGTAGTACATATGACGACACGAACCGCTCACCTCGACATCACGGGGATGAGTTGTGCCAACTGCTCGGCGACGGTCGGAGACGCGCTGGAATCGCTCGACGGCGTCGTATCGGCGAACGTCAACTTCGCCACCGACGAGGGGTCCGTCGAGTACGATCCGGAGCGCGTCTCGCTCGCGGAGATCTACGCGGCGATCGACGGCGCCGGATACCGCGCCGTCTCGGAGACGGTCTCGATCGGCATCACCGATATGACCTGCGCCAACTGCGCGCAGACGAACGAGACGGCGCTCGAAGACACGCCGGGCGTCATCGAGGCGACGGCGAACTTCGCGACCGACGAGGCGCAGGTCAGATACAACCCCGCGGACGTGCGCACCGACGCGCTCTATGACGCCATCGAGGCCGCCGGCTACTCGCCCGTCCGCGAGGGCGGCGACGGCGACGAGGCCGGCGAGGACGCCCGGGACACGGCGCGGCGAGAGGAGATCCGAAGGCAGCTCCGACTGACGCTGTTCGGGGCGGCGCTTTCGGCGCCGATGCTGCTGTTCCTCGCGGATCGGTTCCTGCTCGGCGGACGCCTCGTCCCGGCGACGGTCTTCGGCGTCGAGATCGGCTGGGTCGAGTTCCTCTTGGCGACGCCCGTACAGCTCGTGCTCGGCCGGCCGTTCTACCGGAACTCGTACAACGCCCTCGTGAACAACGGGCGCGCCAACATGGACGTGCTCATCGCCTTGGGCTCCTCTACGGCGTACGTCTACTCTGTCGCCGTGCTCGCCGGGCTGATCGCGGGGAGCCTGTACTTCGACACCGCCGCCCTGATCCTCGTGTTCATCACGCTCGGCAACTACCTCGAAGCCCGCTCGAAGGGGCAGGCCGGCGACGCGCTCCGGACGCTCCTCGAGATGGAGGCCGAGACGGCGACCGTCGTCGACGCGGACGGTACCGAAACGGAGGTGCCGCTCGAGGACGTCGCGGTGGGCGACCGGATGAGAGTCCGCCCCGGCGAGCAGATTCCGACCGACGGGGTCGTCGTCGACGGACAGAGCGCGGTCGACGAGTCGATGGTCACCGGCGAGTCCGTCCCCGTCGAGAAGCGCGCGGGCGACGAGGTCGTCGGCTCGACGATCAACGAGAACGGCGTCCTCGTCGTCGAGGCGACGAAGGTCGGCGCCGACACGGCCCTCCAGCAGATCGTCCGGACGGTCAAGGAGGCGCAGTCGCGCCAGCCCGACATCCAGAACCTCGCAGACCGCATTTCGGCGTACTTCGTTCCGGCAGTCATCGCGAACGCGCTGCTTTGGGGGTCGCTGTGGTTCCTCTTCCCCGAAGCGCTCGCCGGGTTCGTCGAGTGGCTCCCGTTGTGGGGCGCGGTCGCCGGCGGTCCGGTCGTCGCCGGCGGCACGGTGTCGGTCTTCGAGTTCGCGCTCGTCGTCTTCGCTTCCGCGGTGCTCATCGCCTGCCCGTGCGCGCTCGGGCTGGCGACGCCCGCGGCGACGATGGTCGGGACGACCATCGGCGCGCAGCACGGCGTGCTGTTCCGCGGCGGCGACATCCTCGAACGCGCGAAAGACGTCGACACGGTCGTCTTCGACAAGACGGGGACGCTCACGAAGGGTGAGATGGAACTGACCGACGTCGTCGCGTTCGACGGCGCTCCCGCCGCCGACGGCGGTGAGGCGACGCCGGGCGGGGATGGGGCGACGCCGGACGGCGGTGCGCTGGCCGCTCGCGACCGAGTCACCGAGGACGAGGTCCTCCGACTCGCGGCGACGGCCGAGCGCGGGAGCGAACACCCGCTCGCTCGGGCGATCATCGACGGGGCCGAGGCGCGCGGCATCGACGTCGCCGACCCCGAGGCGTTCGAGAACGTCCCCGGGCACGGCGTTCGCGCCACCGTCGAGGGATACGAGATCCTCGTCGGCAACCGGAAGCTCCTCCGCGACAGCGGCGTCGACCCCTCGCCCGCGGCGGCGACGATGGAGCGCCTCGAAGCGGAGGGCAAGACCGCGATGCTCGTCGCTCGCGTGCCTGCCGACGCCGACGGCAACGACGAGCACGGCGGTGAACTCCTCGGCGTCGTCGCCGACGCCGACACGATCAAACCGACCGCGAAAGCGGCCGTGACGGCGCTTCGCGAGCGGGGAATCGACGTGATGATGATCACCGGCGACAACGAGCGGACCGCTCGCTCGGTCGCCGAGCAGGTCGGAATCGACCCAGCGAACGTCCGCGCGGAGGTCCTCCCGGAGGACAAATCCGACGCGGTCGAGGCCGTCCAGCGCGACGGCAAGCGAGCGATGATGGTCGGCGACGGCGTCAACGACGCCCCGGCGCTGGCCGTCGCCTACGTCGGCACGGCCATCGGCTCGGGCACCGACGTCGCGATCGAGGCGGCGGACGTGACGCTGATGCGCGACGATCCCCTCGACGTCGTGAAGGCCATCCGCATCTCCGATGCCACCCTCCAGAAGATCAAGCAGAACCTCGTCTGGGCGCTGGGATACAACACGGCGATGATCCCGCTCGCCTCGCTCGGCCTCCTCCAGCCGGTGCTGGCAGCGGGGGCCATGGCGATCTCGTCGGTCTCGGTGCTGACGAACAGCCTGCTGTTCCGTCGGTACAGCCCCGACCGCGACTACCGGTTGTTCGGTCGCCTCCGATAGTACCGTCCCGCGACGACAACGCGTCCGACCGATGATAACGCGGCCGACTGCCGACGACGCGGCCGACCGCGCCCCTCGACGCTGCCGCTCGCACTCTTCGCCAAGGAGTTATCCCAGCCGAGACTACCGGGTTGCCCACCAAGCGTTATCCGGGCCGCTCCCGAACCGACACGTATGGCCGACACGAAACGCGGACGGGAAGCGCAGGCGGCACGCGAAGAGCAGCGGCAGGTACAGCGAGAGATCGCCGAGGCGCGCGAGCGCGGCGAGGAGCTCGAACCGCCCGAATCCCCCCGCGAGTGTCACCGCCGCGGCTGTCACGAACCGGCGGAGTTCCTCGTCCTCGAGCGGTATCTCGAAGAGACCCAACAGGGCCCCGTCGAGGCGACGGCGTACCTCTGTCCGGAACACACCGAAGAGGAGTACCCGACGAACCTCGACCGCGCCTACGACGACTACGTGTTTCTGATCGAACCGTTCGAGCAGCCCTGAGAGTAATCAGTATGGTGGTTACAAGGCTGAAACCCCGCCCTTCAGGGCGGAGAGGATGTCAAGAGTGCCGGTTGCCGACGTGAACGCGAGAGACGACACCCGGCGCCGGCGATCGGGCGGCGCGATCAGAACAGCCGCTCGGTCGCGACCTCGGCGCCGTCGACGAGCGTTTCGAGCTTCGCCCACGCGATCTCGGGGTGGACCATCGCGAGACCGGCCTGCGTGTCGAACCCGCAGTCGGGGGCGGCGACGACGCGCGAGGGATCGCCGACGGCGTCGGCGACGCGCTCGATGCGATCGGCGACGACTTCGGGGTGCTCGACGACGTTCGTCTTCACGTCGACCACGCCAGGGATGAGCGTCCACTCCTCCGGCAGGGGGTGTTCCCGGAAGACGCGGTACTCGTGTTGGTGGCGCGGATTCGCCTCCTCGATGGAGAGCCCGCCGATGTTGAGCTCGTAGATCTCCGGCAGCACCGCCTCGAGCGGCTTGTCGCGGTGGTGCGGCCCCTCGTAGCTCCCCCAGCAGGTGTGGACGCGGATCTGCTCGTCGGGGATGTCCTCGGTGGCCTCGTTCAGCGCCTCGACGTGCGTCCGGACGACCGGCTTGAGCTTCTCGATCGGGCGGTCACCGAAGCCGCGGTGACCGGTCGTCAGAAGGTCCGGCGCGTCGAGTTGGAGCGTCGCGCCGGTCTCGGCGATGAGTTCGTACTCCGTTTTGAGCGCCTCGCCGACGACCGAGAGGTACTCCTCGTGGGAGTCGTAGTAGTCGTTGACGACCGTCGTGGCCGCGATGCCGGGCGAGGCGGCGGTGATGAACGTGTCCTCGGGATCGACGCCGGTCGCCTCCAGCAGCTCGAAGAACGTCTCGATCTCCTCGCGGGCGGCGTCCTCGCCGATGTACTCGACGGGACCGGTGACCGACGGCTGCTTCGTGAGGTCGATGCCCTCGGCGTGGAAGGCGTCCTCGGCGTACTCCGGGTAGTCTGCGAGGTCGTCCCACAGCGGGGCCTCGCGGGTGCCGCCGATGCCCGACAGACGGTTCGCCACGTACCAGTTGAACGAGACGCGGGGCTGTTCGCCGTTGTTGATGATGTCGATTCCGATGTCGGTCTGCCGCTCGATGACGGTCTCGGTGGCGTCGACGACGGCCTCGTGCCACTCCGACTCGTCGACGTCTCCGCCGTCCTGCCGGCGCTTCAGAAGCTCGAGCAGCTCCGGTGTTCGGGGCAGACTTCCGATGTGCGTCGTCAGGATCCGGTCGTCAGTCATATACCGAACTAACTCGTGCGAGCGGTAATATGATTTGTGGTACTATATTGCCACAAAATATGTCTTGTAGTTATTCCTCCGTCTGCTGTTGATCCTCGTCTCCCCCGTCGCGGACCCGTACCGTCGTGATCCGGGTCCCATCGACGCCCGTCACTTCGAGCACCCGGTCGCCGACCTCGACGCTGTCACCGGACTCCGGCGCGCGGTCGAGTCGGCTGAAGATCAGCCCGCCGACCGTTTCGACTTCCTCGCTCTCGAAGTCGACGCCGAGGGCCTCGTTGACCGCCGAAATCGGAACGCCGCCGTCGACGTCGTACTCCCCCCTCGCTCGCCGGCGGATCGAGGGCTCGCGCGCGTCGACGTCGAACCCGTCGCGGAGGTCCCCGACGACGGCCTCGACGACGTCCTCGACGGTGGCGATGCCCTCGAAGGACCCCCACTCGTCGATGACAGCCGCCATCTGTTGGCGCTCGTCGCGGAACTGCAACAGGAGGGTGTCGGCCGCGGTCGTCTCCGGGACGATGAGAACCTCCCGCGCGAGGTCACCCGCTGTCGCGTCGGCGCCCGCCGTCTCGATCGCCCGCAGCACGTCCTTGACGTCGATGAACCCGACGACTTGGTCTCTGTCGTCCGTCGAAACGACCGGATACCGCGTGTGGCCGGCTTCGAGGACGGTCGATCGGACGGCCGACAGCGAGGCGTCTGACGGGATGCTCACCACGTCGGGCCGCGGCACCATCACCTCTCGGAGGAGCGTGTCGTCGAGGTCGAAGATGCGCTCTATCATCTCGACTTCCGCGACGTCGACGTGTCCCGCTTCGCCGGAGCGGGCCAGCACGCGCCGGATCTCGCGTTCTTCGAGCGTCTCGTCGGTCTCGGAGGCCGGCGGCACGCCGAGCAGTCGGGTGAACGCGTTCGCCGTCCCGTTGAAGACCACCAGCCCCGGATAGAACAGGTAGTAGAAGGCTTTCATCGGCGGGGCGACGAAAAGCGAGAGCCGCTCGGCCCGCGCGATGGCGACCGTCTTCGGCGCGAGCTCGCCGAAGACGACGTGGAGGAACGTGATGATGCTGAACCCGACCGCGAAGGAGACCAGGTGGATGAGGTTCGCCGGGAGGTACGGTTCGAGGACGGGCTCCAGCAGCGACGCCACCGCGGGCTCGCCGACCCACCCCAGCCCCAGCGAGGCGATGGTGATCCCGAGCTGTGTGACGGCGAGGTAGTCGTCGAGGTGCGTCACGACGTCTTGGAGGGTGTCCGATCCGGCGCGCCCCTCCTCGACGAGCTGTTCGACGGACGTCGCCCGGATCCGGACGAAGGCGAACTCCGAGGCGACGAAGAACCCGTTCAGCGCGACGAGGACTAAGGCGAGAAACAGCTGCCCGACCGAGAGCGCGACGTTCACCATGGTCGCTCCCGCGTGCGGCTGCCGTTCGGCCCAACGTTGATCATACTGGTGCATCTCGATGCACCCACTAAAGTATAGTACCGTTCGCACGCTTCGCGCGCTCGCAGGTGTCGCGCGACCGCGCGGTCACACAGCCCCGATCTGCGATTCCGCACGCCCCCGACGCTCCCGCGGTCGCTCACTCGAGTACCGTCTCGGGGTTGAGGATCCCCTCGGGGTCGAGGGCGTCTTTGATCGCCCACATCGCGTCGACCGTCTCGGGGCCGAACTCCCGCCGGAGCGCCGACCGCTTGTCGGCGCCGATGCCGTGTTCGCCGGTGCAGGTCCCGCCGAGGTCGATCGCCTTCTGGATGATCCGCTCGGAGGCGTCGTGGGCGCGTTCCCGCTCCTCCGTGTCGGTCGGGTCACAGAGGAGCGCGTAGTGGGCGTTGCCGTCGCCGGCGTGGCCGAACGCGGGGATCGGGAGGCCGGACTCCTCGGCGACCTCGCCGATGTGCGCGATGATCGACTGATACGCGCCGAGCGGGACGGTGACGTCGCCGACGACCTCGAGGTCGCGGTCGGGGTCCCACGCCTTGAGCGCGTGCCCGATCTCGCGGCGGGCGCGCCACAGTTCGGCCATCGCGTCCTCGTCGGCGGCACTCTCGATCCGCGCGGCGTCGTGTGCCTCGAACTGCGCGCGCAACGCGTCCAGTTCGGCGTCGACGCCGCGGCCGTGGAGCTCGAAGAAGACCATCGGCGTCGCCGGGAGGTCCGCCCCGGTGTATGCGGTGGCGATCTCCGCGGTCAGCGGGTCGATCAGCTCCACCGTCGCGACGTCGATCCCCGAACGGACGACGTCGGTGACCGCGCCCGTCGCGTCTTCGAGCGTCGAGAAGACGGCTCGGCCCCCCACGGTCTCCGGCGGCAGCGGCGTGAGATCGAGCGTCGCGCGCGTGATCACGCCCAGCGTCCCCTCGCTCCCGACGAACAGGTCCACGAGGTTGTACCCGGCGGAGGTCTTTCGCGCCCTGCTGCCGACCTCGATGACCGACCCGTCGGCGAGGACGACTTCCAGTTCGAGCACCCAGTCGCCGACCTCGCCGTACCTGACCGTCTTCGTCCCGCTGGCGTCGGTCGCGATCATCCCCCCGATCGTCGAGAACGCCGCCGACTGGGGGAACGACGGGAACTGTAGCCCCTCGTCGGCGAGTGCCTCGTTCAGCTCGTCGCCGATCACGCCGGGCCCGACGTCGACCTGCATATCCGCCGGTCGGATCGCTACGATCTCGTCCATCCGCGTCGTCGCGAGCGAGATCCCGCCGTCGACCGGGACCGCCGCCCGCTGCATCCCGCTCCCCGCGGCGTAGGGCGTGACCGGGACGCCTCGCTCGCTTGCGGCGGCGAGCACCGCCGCGACGTCGTCGGTGCACTCCGGCCAGACGACGGCGTCGGGGGCGCGTTCGGCCCCCGCCGTGGTTCCGAAGTCGGCGGCGAACTCCTCGCGCGTCGCCGGCGAACGGGAGAACTGCTCGCTCGCGAGCGGGAGATCCGAGAGAAATCCACAGTCGTACGCCATACCGGAGGGTTGTCGACTCGGAGTAAAGTTCTGTCGTCGCCGTCGCCGCTGGGGCGCGCGGTCAGAGCCGGCGAAGAAGTGCGCAGTCAGAGGCGGCGATGAAGTGTGCGGCCAGACCCAACGCCAACGAGGTAGTGCGCGGTCGGCGCCCGGTGGGTAACTAGTTATACGCGACTCGCGTACCTCGCTCTCAGAGCACCGATGCCGATTCCCAACGAAGACGGCGATGAGACTCCTTCAGACACAACTCGCCGTCGCGTTCTCGCGTACGCCGCGCTCGCGGTCCTCGGCGGGAGCGGCATCGCCGGGGCGTGGGCCGCCTCGCGCCCGGACGAGTCGACGGACCCCACCCCAACGCCGTCGGCGTCACCGACTTCGACAGCGACGGACCGCCCCACCGACGCGGACGCGCCAGCCGACGGGGTACCCGCAATCGTCAGCCGGTACGCGCCGGATCTGTACTTCGGCGCGCTGGAGAAGTGGTACCCGACGGACCCCCGACCGTACGTGATCGAGACCGACGACGGGCGAGTCGTCGACGGGTTCGCCGCGCTCGAGGAGTACTCGGCGGCGTTCGACGGCGGGGGAGCGCCGCCGGCGCCGACGGTGTTCTACAACGTCGTCGAGGCGGCCGCGGGCGTCGACGCGATCCAGTACTGGTGCTATTCGGTGTTCGATCAGTTCACGGTCAACTTCCACTGGCACGACTGGGAGCTGTTGCAGGTGTTCGTCGACAGAGAGACCGGCGAGCCGCTTCTGTTGTCCGCCAGCGCGCACGCGCGGAGCAGCCCGAACAACGAGTTCCTCGATCCGGACCTCTCCGGCGACCGCCGGATCGGGGTCCTCTCGGAGGTCGGCTCCCACTCGAGCGCCAGCGAGGTCAACGACGTTGTTCCCAGCTTCGAGCGGCTCTCGACGGACGACTGGGGGTCGGACGTCACCAACGACCTGCTCGACGTCACGCAAACGCTGGCGGCTCCGTTCGCGTACGGGCTCCCGCGCGATGAGGGGGCGAGACTCCCCTTCGCGATGCCGGAGCTCGACGGCCGGCGGCTCGATCGACACGCCGGGCTGTCGGTTGATCGCGCCGACTTCATCGACGAGCGCGTGACCGTCGAGGACTGGCGCGGGATTCCGCGCCCGCCGACGGACCTCCCGCTCCGGGAGCCGGGGCTCGTGCTCGCCCCGCCCGGGAGCCCGACGGCGAGCGACGCGACGTACGCGCTCGAACCGCTCGACGGCGTTCGCGAGGCCGTCGACGACTTCGTCGGCCCGCAGTTGAGCTTCGAGTTCGCGATTCCGGGGTTCCTCGAGGAGCGGTTCGCCGATCACATCACCTCCGTCGGGATCCCGTGGGAGCAGGAGCGGTTCGCGGACCCCCTCGCCGACGTCACGGACCCGGCTCACAGGCGTCGGATCGATGGGACCACTCCGTCGGCGCTGTCGAACCGCGTCGTCGGCCGGATCCGATACCTCGGCACCGGCGCCGACGGCGCCCTCGACCGCGTTTCGGACGCGGCGCGGGACGCCCTCACCGACGTGATCGACGTCTCGCTGTACGCCCTCCCGGTCGAGGCCGCCGTCCGCCTCGCGAGCGAGAACCCGGAGGCGACCGCGACGCGAAACGGCGTGTTCGGCTACCTCGACGTCGAGGCCGGCGACCACCTGCTCGCCGTCAACGCGCCGGGGCTCGCGCCGCTCGGACAGCGCTTCGTTCACGACGGCGGACTCGTCCGCGCCGGCGCGGACGGCGAGCTGACGCTCGTCGCGAACGAGGACGCCGGGTGGATCCGCGGCGACGGACGGGAGACGAACGGCGTCGCTCGCGTCCGCGTGATCGAGGACTATGCGGGCGTCGTCTACGACGGCCGGCCGGTCGAGGCCGACCGATTCTCCGTGGCAGTCCACCGCGACGGCCGCTACACCGTCGAGGTTGTCGACGGGGACGGGACCCGCGGAGCCTACAGGGTCGACCCGGGCGACTTCGGCGACGACTTCGAGGCGGTCCGCGAGCGCGTCGAAACCGGCAAAGCCTCTCTCGCGGGCGCCCTCCGGGACGAACTCGGCGACCTGCGGGAGCTGGCACGGGCGCTCTCGTCGCGGAAATCCGACGGCGACGAAGTGATCGACCGGCTGTCACGCGCGCTCGAGGACGCAGACGCGGCGGTCCGCGCCGCGAACCGCGGCGACGTCCGCACGGCGAACGAGCGGCTCTCGAACGTCGTCTCGCTCCTGAACGAGGCGCTCGAACTGCTGTCTGGGGAGCAGCGGGCCTACAGCGACGCCGCCGCGGCCGCGCTCGAACCGCGGGTTCTGGACGCGGTCGATCGAGCGGAGACGGCGATCGAGAGCGGCCCCGCGTGAGGTCACCTCCCAGCACCGGGCTTCGGATGTCTCGAAAGTGGGACTCGGCACTCACGACTCAGATTTATCCGAGGTGAATGTATCTACAGCGTCTATAGAGTTCTCTCGTTCCGTTACTGATCGCCCAGCATTTGGATGCCGCGCTCCACAACCGCCTCGGTCACGAACAGACTCGTCTCACGCTGGAGTGCTCGCATACGTGATGCCGCTTCGTCTCTGTCGAGTAATCTGCGACCGTAACCGAGTGCGATGACGCCGATAGAACCGTGTACTTCGACGCCCGTGTCGGATGCTGCCTTTCGGGCGGCGAGGTCGTCGGTTAAGAGAGCGACTCCCCGCTCTTCAGCGACCGCAATCGCGGCGCGTTCTCCGGCGTCCAGTTCTTCAGTTCTGACTCGGCTTTCATCGGCTTCGACGAGTTCGTACGATAGATCGCGCAAACCGTCCGGAACACCACCGGCGTCAACCTCCCTGTGAACCCTCTCTGGGACGAGGAGTGTGTCAAACGCCGCGAGCAGTTGGAGCGAACCGATTTCGGCGAGGTGAATGAGCGGTCCCGCATCCGAGACGGCCGCGAGCGTCACGCGTTCAGACCCCAGCTCACATCTTCATCGACGAGGTCCCGCTCTCGCTCCGCTCGCTCGACTTTCGTTCGGCCGACACGTTCGATTGTTTGCTCGCGGGCGAGCTCGCCGTCGAGGTACCGAGCGAGTACGAGATCCTCCCACAGGTCCTCGAGACCGCGTTCGAGTGCCCGTTCGAACACCTCGGACTCCGGAAGTTCGCGGGCTTCAGCGATTTCTCGTACCCGATCGGAGATTTCGGCGGCCATACCGAACGATTGCTCGGCAACGCTCTTAAATCCGTGTCTGCCTACTCGGCGAGAACCTGACCGGGGCCTATGTTATCTGTGTCCATACCTGATTCCTTTAGCTGTTCACAGGCGCTAAGCCCCCACCCTCAACGGAGCGACCGAAGGGAGCGGAGTAGGGAGGGGATACAGCGCCGTCATCATCTATTCATACAGCGATACGGTTGCAGGCCCACAGGCCCACGCAGTCGCAATGTTTTTTCATTGGGGTGACGTATAATAGTTCGAACCCAATGGAATACGACCTCGATTCGGGGGCGCATTCTACGTACTCTCTGCACTATCACCTGATACTCACCACGAAATATCGGCGTGGCGTGCTCACCGAGGAGCGAACCCAATTCATTCGCGGGGTCATCAGTGGGTTCACGGACAACTACGG
>NZ_JBQWLT010000018.1:0-27880 GCF_052545375.1 Halobellus sp. GM3
GCGAGCCCCCGTTCGTTCCCCGCCCACATCGATTCGATAGCCGCCACGTGATTGATCGCGAGGACGGCACAGCGTTCCGTCCCGACCCGTTCCGTGAGAGCGTTCGCCAGCCGCGTGCTCCGCTCGTCCAGCTCCGCGTAGGTGAACGAGCGCCCGTCGTCGGTTACGATCGCAGCCTTGTCGGGATAACAGCGGACCGTGCGATCGAGTGCATCTCCGAGATTCATAATACGTGTTAGGAGTTACCAGTCCAACTGTGGCATTAATTGTTTTGATCCAACTCGGGACCTGAGGCGGCCGAATTCACCGGAAGAAGTCGTCGAAGGCGCGACAGTTATGCCGCCCCGCAACGAAGCGGCGATAATGGCGCTCCCGTCCGGGCGAACGAGAGGCGCGGCCGCGGGACTCCTCGCGCACGTGCGCCCGACGTTTATGCTGCCCGCCGTCGGGATGTCCGCTTACGGGTCGCTTCTCTCCCCCTACGCCGCGTTCGAGCCCTCACTCGCCGCACTGCACGCCGGGACTGTCGGGGCCGCCCTGTTCGTCGCCCACCTCCGCGACGGCCACGTGGACGGCCACCGGCGCGGGGAAGAGACGCCCCGGCTCTCCGCGGCGGCGTTCCGGCGATCGATAGCCGTCGGCGCCGCGACGGTCCTCGCGCTCTCGGCTCTGCTGCTCGCCGCCGCCGGCCTGATCGCCGCGATATCGACGCTTTCGCTCCTCGCGCTCGCGCTCCTGCACGCGCCGTATCTCGATCGGAACCCGGTGTCGGTCACCGTCGACTACCCACTCGGTATCGGACTGGTACTCACCGGCGGCCACGCGGCGCAGACGGGAGCGCTCGACGCGTCAGTGATCGCCGTCGCGGCCGCGTTCGTCGGGCTGCTCTCGGGGATCAAGGTCGGTATCGACCGCCTCGACGCGTCGTTCGACCGATCGATCGGAAAGCGGACCGTCCCGGTCGCGCTCGGCGAGGCCGGCGCCGCTCGCGTCGCGATCGGCATCTTCGCCGTCACCGCGCTCGCGGTCGTCGCCGTCGGTGTCGCCGGCGAGAGGGGAGTACTGCGTCTCAGACCCCGGTTCGCCGTCGCCGCCGCGACAGCTCCACTCGGCTGTCTGCTCGCGACGGCGCTCGCGTCACCCGAACGGGCGGTACCGCTCCAGATGGGCCTGACGTACGGGTTCGCCGCCCTCCTGTTTGTCGCGGCGTGCAACGACCAGTCCGCGGGCGCGATCGTCGTCGACGCCGCTACTCGGACGTTCTGAGCGCAGACGGGTGCGGTGTGGGGTCCGGCCGGACGTCACCGGTAGGCGATCGTCAGATCGATCTCGTCGGTCGCGGCCCGCAGGTGGTCGAGGACCTCGCTTTCACAGCGCTCTCTCGACATCCGGTGGGCGGGACCGGCGACGCTCAGCGCCCCCTGCACGGTTCCGTCGACCGTCAGTGGCACCCCGATCGCGTGGATCCCGTCGAGGTCCTCACTCAGGTTGAGCGCGTAGCCCTGCGCTCTGATCTGTTCGAGCTCTTCCTCGAGTCGATCTCGATCCGTGATCGTGTGCTCCGTTCGGGCCGGAAGCCCGTGTTCGGCGACGATCTGGTCGACCGCCGACGCCGGGAGGTGCGCGAGAATCGCCTTGCCGCCGGAGTTGTAGTGCATGTGGGTGCTCGTTCCGAGGATCGTGTTGACGTTGATGTCGTTTTCTCCGCCGCGACCGTACACGTAGGTCGCCTTGCCGTTCTGGTGTGCGAGTAGCCATGTCATCTCTCCGGTTTCGCGTTCGAGCCGGTCGACGGCGGACATCCCCGACTGGAATATGTCGAGCTGCCCGCGGACGTACTGTCCGTACTCGAAAAAGCGCAGGCCGAGCTGGTACTCCTGCCCCTGTCTGACGACGAACCCGCGGTCACACAGCGTCGTCAGGTGTCCGTGGGCGGTGCTCTTCGCGATGTCGAGTCGGTCGGCGACCTCCGTGACCCCGGCGCCGTCGCGATCGCGAAGTAGTTCGACGATGTCGAACAGGGTCTCGTCGGACTTGATCCCCCGGCTCCCACCCGAATCCCGCGTCATACGACATATTTGCCGTACGACGGTCAAATATGTGTCGCGTGCGGCCCCTATCGCACCGAATCAGAGCCGGTAGTACGTATGTTCGATAGTATCGAACCGCGGTCGATACGCGGCGTATATAACAACCGTACGGCTGTTACCAGTTCTGCACGAGATCACGGTAACGTGATCGGCTGTCGAAGCGATCGGAGCGCCTCACACGATCGGAGCGTCTTCCGCGTCATCACCCACGCGGACACATGCTGCCGTATATGCCCTCTCATACGTTCGGAATCGAACGTTCCGCCGACGAACGGGTGAGAGGCCACGGGCGCGTTGGGCGGTGAGGTCGCGGTTCTGACCCGTTCTGTGAGACTGCAATCTGTTCGCTGGCATCGAACACCTGACGAGCGCGCTATCGACCGAGGCCGGCGTCCCGGAACCGCGCGCCCAGATTGAGGTACGTCTCGTGCGTTCGGTCGATCTGCGCCAGCTGTTCGTCGGTCAGCGGTCTCGTCTCTGCGGGCGTCCCGTAGGCCATGTGGCCCGACGGGACGTGCTGGTCGTGCAACACGACCGCGTTCGCCGCGACGATGCAGTGATCGCCCACGGTCGCCCCGCTCAACACGGTGCTCTGCATCCCGACGAGGGTGTGATCGCCCACCTCTGCGTAGTCGATGACGGCCCCGTGTCCGACGCTCACCGCGTCCCCGAGCGAGGCGCCGTGAAGCGTCGTGAACTCTTGGACGTTCGTCTCGGCGCCGACCGAGACGGTCGTTCCGTGACCGCGGAGGCAGACGAACGGCCAGATGCTCGCTCGCTCGTCGACGGTGACGTCGCCGACGAGGTACGCCATCTCGGAGACGAACGCGCTCTCTGCGACGTCCGGGTCCCAGTCCTCGAAGGATCGCTGCATACGATCGATACACCCCGTCCGCTTAAAAATCTGAACGGGCCGACGTCGAATCTCCCGGTGCACATCCAGATATTCGATACTATCGAACGAATGGGGGTCAAACGGCGAACAGTCTGTCCGATACATTCGGACGCAACACACGATAACGACCGCCGAACTATAAGTACGTGGCCGGTGGAGTAGCCGGTATGGTTCGAGTACTACTCGCACTCGACGACGACATCCCACAGGCGCACGCACAGACGAACGCGATCGAAGCGATGGTCGATACGGCCACCGACGCCGAGGTGTACATCCTCCACGTGTTCAGAGACAACCCCGAGGGGGCGTCCGTCCACCAAGTCGAGGCGGTCAGAGAGGCGAAAGACCGACTCGAGACGGCCGGCGTCACGGTCGAACTGCTCGAAGCCAGCGGTTCGCCCGCCGACGAGATTCTCGCTCACGCCGAGGAGCACGATGTCGATCAGATCTGCGTCGGCGGTCGGAAGCGGTCCCCAACGGGCAAAGCGCTCTTCGGGAGCGTGACGCAGGACGTGATTCTCGGGACGCACCTCCCGGTGTTGGTCTGCGGAAGCGAGGACGAATAGCGGCGACGAACAACCGCACGACACCGTTTTCCGTCGACAGTACTACCCCGGTATCGGTGACACCGAGCGGTCGACGAGCCAGATTCCAGTTCTTCCGGTCGGCTACTCCTCACTCATCACCGAGTGGAGATTGCGTTCGAGTGCCTCCACGCTCCGGCGGATCTCGGCGACCTGATCGGTCTGCTGTTGGTTCGCGGTCGCGAGTTCGGCGACTTCCGAGGCGATCCGCTCGACGCCCTCGACGGTCGTATCGAGCATCGTCGAGATGTCCTCTGCGCTGCCTGCCTGCTCGTCGGTCGCGGTCGCGATCTGTTCGAGTTGCTCGGAGACGTCGGCGATCGCCGCCTGGATTTCGCGTTGATTGCCGTTTACCGTCTCGATTTGGGCCTCTATTTCCTCGACCCGCTCGGTCGTTCGCTCGACGCCGTCGATGGTGTCGGACGCGATCGCCTCGATCGATTCGACGAGCTCCTCGATGCGATCGGCCTCGGTTTTCGACTTCGCGGCCAGTGATTTTACCTCGTCGGCGACGACGGCGAAGCCGTCGCCCGCCTCGCCCGCGCGGGCGGCCTCGATCGAGGCGTTCAGCGCCAGCATATTGATCTGATCGGCGATGTCGTCGATGAGCGTCACGACGCCGTCGATCTCGTCGACGCGCTCTGCGAGGTCTTCGGCGTCGTCGGCCATCCGACTACTGGCGGCGGAGACGTCCGAGACCGTCTCGAGCAGTTCCGCGGTCGAATCCTCTGAATCGGCGGCGAGGTCCGCGGTATCGGCGCTCTGTGTGCTTATCGTTTCGACGCTGGCGGCGACCTCCTCGGTCGTCGCGCTGAACGTCTGTATCTCGTCGTCGACGGTCCGGACGTGCTCGGCCTCCTGGGTTGCGAACTCCGCGATCACGTCGACGTTCTCTGTGACCTGCGAGGAGGCGGCCTCCAGTTCTCCCACGGTTCCCTCGAGGTCCTCGCGGACCTGTTCCTGGACGCGCTCCATCGACTGCCGCTGTTCGACGAGATCGGTCACGCGGTTGACGACCTCGAAGGCCCCCACGATGTCGCCGTCGGGCGCGGTCAGCGGGAACCCCGTCGCCCTAGCGTGCCACTCGCCGTCGTCGTTGTGTCCCGATCTGATGCTCGATTCGCGCACCGTCTCGCCGGTCCGGGCGATCTCCTCGGCGAGCGTCTCTGCCGCGTTCTCAGTCCCGACGGCTTCGTGAGCGGGTCGCCCGAGCGCTTCGTCGGCCGCCACGCCGATGAACGACGCCTGCTCGTCGTTCCAGTGTGTCAACCGCCCGTCGTCGTCCACGACGATAATCGGCTCGGGGAAGGCGCTGACGACCGTCTCGAAGAGGTGCCGCCAGTGGTCTCGCTCGGTGCGGTAGCGTTCCGCTTTATCGACTCCCTCCGGCGGGTCCGGAGCGAGGGAGGCTTCCTCGGCGATCGGGGCTTGCTGAGTCATCGACCTGTGGTGTATCCCCTCGATATTTAACTGATTCGCGACAGTATCAGACTTGATACTCGGGTGGAGCGAGCCACCGCATCCGCGCTGTGCCACGCTACTCTGCACGAGCCGCGCTACGCTGCGCTATCCGGCCTCGTCGACGGATCGGCGTTTGACGAGCGCGGTCGCCTCGAACGTGGTAACGACCTCTCCGTCTTGGTTCAGGCACTCGAACCCGGTGGTTACGTAGCCCCTGTCGTCCCGCTTCGACGACGGCCGCTTCTCGAGAATCTCAGAGCGCATGTGCAGCGTATCGTCTGGGCGGACGGGTCGGTGCCACCGGATGTTGTCTGCGGCGACGCCGGCGAAGGCGGCGAGCCGGTCCGGGTTCTCGGCGATCATCCGCATGCACATCGCCATCGTGTGCCACCCGGACGCGACCAGCTCCCCGAAGACGGAGTCGGCCGCGGCCGCCTCGTCGAGGTGAAACGGCTGGGGATCGTACTTCTCGGCGAACTCCCGGATCTCGTCTTTGGTCACGGCGTACGTGCCGAATTCCGCGGTCAGTCCGACTTCGACGTCCTCGAAATACCGCATATCCGTGGCACGGCGGCCCGCGTAGAAAACCCTTCGGCGCGGTCCCCGGGCACTGTCTCTCACCCGCATACCGCAAACGTTTATTTGTGGTGGACCAAACCCCCCGCATATGACGCGACAGTCAACCCTCGAACAGGCTGCGGAAGCGGCCGACGACCTCCCGGACGCCGAAGACATCGTCGCACCGGACGAAGAGGTCCCGATCAGGGACGTGTTCGACGCGGAGTTCATGGGATCGAACACCGACTTCGACACCCTCGACGAGATGGTGGCCGCGAGCCCGTCGACGGCGACGTCCGCGGACGACCTCGAACGCGTCGGCAGCAACGAGTGGGACGAGTTCGTCGCTGAGACCACGGTCTTCCCGAACGAAGAGGCGTTCGTTTTCGCCGCTCGGGACCACTGGGTCGCGAAGTCCCTCGGACTGAACTGAGCGGCGACGGGGCGGACCGCCGCGGCGGCGAGACGGTAGTCGTCGACCTGTCCAGTCCTCCGGCGACTGGACAGGCGCCTCTCCACTGAGCTGCCGCGCTCGGAACGGCCGCTACGTGGGCGAAAACGGGCCGCTCACGCCGGCTTCCCACGAAGCAACCACAACGATTATGGGGTGTGTGTTACAACGATACGCTAGATACAATGGGTTCAACTGATATCGACCAACCAGTGTTGGTAGCCGGCGCCGGACCGACCGGGATGACGGCCGCGCTCGCGCTGCACGCGCGCGGGGTGCCCGCAGCCATCCTCGAGGCGGACTCGGAGGACCGAGACCGCGCCGGGAGTCGCGCGATCTACGTCCACGGGTCGACGCTCAAGACGTTCGACCGGGTCTCCCCCGGTCTCGGGAAAAAGCAGGTCGAGGAGGGGCTCGTCTGGCCGACCCGACGTACGCTCTGGCGCGGCAAGGAGGTCTTCAAGCGGACCTACGACAACCCCGGCGGCGACGGGGAGTTCCCCCACTTCACGAGCATCCCACAGGAGTCCACGGAGGCGTACATGCACGACGCCCTCGAGGAGGCGGGCATCCCGATCCACTGGGACGCCGGCGTCGAATCCGTCGAATCCACACCCGACGGCGTCCACGTCGAGACGGCCGACGGGCGGGAGTGGGAGGCGCCGTATCTCATCGGGGCCGACGGCGGCGGATCGCGGGTCCGAAAGGAGATCGGCGCCGAGTTCGAGGGCGACCAATCGGAGAACTCCTTCGTCATCGTCGACGTCGACCTCCACACCGACTCCATCCGGAACGAGCCGCTCCCGTTCGAGCGGATGTTCCACTACGACGATCCGGCGGCCAACGGACGAAACGTGATGCTCGTGCCGTTCTCCGGCGGCTGGCGGCTCGACATCCAGTGTCTCGGCGACGACGACCCCGAGGAGGTCTCCGGCGAAGAGACGCTCAAAGAGATCATCGCGAGCGTGATGGGCGAGGAGTACACGGACAACATCAAGTGGACCTCGACGTACAAGTTCCTCCAAGTCATCGCCGACCGGTTCGTCGACGAGCACCGCCGCGTGCTTCTGGCCGGCGAGGCCGCACACCTGCTCGCGCCGTTCGGCGCGCGCGGGATGAACTCCTGCGTCGCCGACGCCGACGCGGCCGCCTCCGCGATCACGGTCGCGCTGCAGGCGCGCACGGACGGCGTCGCCCGACATGAAGTCGACCTCTACGAGTCGCAGCGGCGGGACGCCGCCGAGTACAACGTCTGGGCCGCCGGTGAGGCGCTCAAGTACCTCCAGGGCGAGGACCCGGTCACCGTCCTTCGGAAGGAGGTCTCGGCGTCGCTCGCGGACTACTTCGAGCCCGCCGGCGAGTACCTCGACGACGCCCCGTACGGCCCGCACGAGGCGCCGCCGAGCGCCGCGTCCGGCAACTACTGAACCGCGGACGTTCCCGTTCTGCGCCGTTTCGATCGCCCCCGCCTCGGGTCGACGTTCTCGACGGGCGAAATATAGTAGCGTTTGCAAGTCTTTACGCATCTGATCGCACGACTCGTGCGACCGAATGAGCAATCAAGTTGCAAACGCTACGATAGCTGATTTCGCGATCGAGTACCGCTCGCTGTCGGGGCTCTGTTTCGGTGGCGGATCCACGACCGACCGTCGCTCGCTACTGCGTGTTCGCTGCGTTGTGGTTCGCGGGGGACTGTCGGGAGCTCCGAACGATGAAAGTCCGGTTTTAGAGGCCGCTCACTCCCCGAGCGGGAGTTCGCCCTCGTCGTCGAGGAACCGCTCGCGGAGTCCCTTCTTGTTGAACTTGTGCGTCGTCGTCTTCGGGATCTTCTCGACGAAGCGGAACTCGTCGGGGAGCCACCACTTCGGGAACGTCTCGAGTAAGTGCTCGCGAAGCGCCGCCTCGTCGAGTTCGGGATCGTCGGCGACGACGAACGCGACGGGTCGCTCCTGCCACTTCTCGTGCGGAACGCTGATGACGGCGGCCTCGGAGACTCCCTCGGCGTCGATCAGCGAGTTCTCCAGTTCGACCGAGGAGATCCACTCGCCGCCGCTCTTGATCGCGTCGTCGATCCGGTCGACGATGTCGAGATAGCCGAACTGGTCGAGCGTGCCGATGTCTCCGGTCTTGAACCAGCCGTCCTCGAACGACTCCGCGTTCGCCTCGGGGCGCTCGAAGTAGCCGTCGGTGAGCCACGGCGAGCGCGCGTGGATCTCGCCGGGCGTTTCGCCGTCGTGCGGGACGGGCTCGCCGTCCATGTCCCGGAGGCGGATCTGCGCTCCCGGGGCCGGGATCCCCGCTTTGCGCTTGAGCTCGTAGCGCTTCTCCTCGGGAAGGTCCTGCATCTCCGTCGTCTCGAAGGTGTTCGCGAGGTGCGGGGAGGCTTCGGTCATCCCGTACCCCTGATAGATCGGGGCCTCATAGACCTCCTCGTACTTCTGCATCAGCGAGGCCGGCGGGGCGCTGCCGCCGGTGAGTACCCGATCGAGGCTCGCGAGCGGCTCGCCGTCGACGGATTCGAGGTAGCCGTCCATATCGATCCAGACGGTCGGGACCGCGGCGGCGACCGTCACGTCCTCGGCGTCGATGAGGTCTGCGACCTCCTGCGGCGAGGTGTGCTGTCCGGGGAGCACCAGCTTCGAGCCGTAGAACGTCCCCGAGTACGGGAACCCCCAGCCGTTGACGTGGAACATCGGCACGACCGGCATCACGGTGTCGTTTTCGCTGACGCCGAACACGTCTGTGTGGCCGTGAATCAGCGTGTGGAGGAACATCCGGCGGTGGCGGTACTGGACGCCTTTCGGCAGCCCCGTCGTTCCAGAGGTGTAACACAGCGCGAACTCGCGCTCCTCGTCGAGTTCGGGCCAGTCGTACTCGGTGTCGTAGCCGGCGATGAAGCTCTCGTAGTCGACGACCGGATCGAGGCTCGTCTCGGGGACCTCGCTGTCGAGGACGACGTACTGCTCGACGGTCTCGAGGTCGTCTGCGACCGCCTCGACGGTCTCGACGAACGCGGGGTCGACGAACAGCATCCGGTCTTCGGCCTCGTTGATGATCTCCTCGAGGTGGTGTTCGGGGAGGCGGTGGTTCGTCGTGTGGATGCTCCGGCCGCTGCAGGAGGGCCCGAAGTACAGTTCGTAGTGGCGGTAGTGGTTCACCGCCATCACCGACACGCGGTCGCCGAGCTCGAGTCCGTGCTCGTCGAGCGCGTGCGCGAGCTGACAGATCCGCTCGTAGGCGTCGGCGTACGTGTACCGATGCGTCGATCCGTCCGCCCGCTTCGTGACGATCTCCTTGTGGTCGAAGAGATCGACCGCCCGTTGCAGGAACTTCGTGATCGTGAGTTCGTAGTCTTTCATGCGTGGTAGGGGCTACTGTGGTTCGAACCGATAAAAGACCCGTTCGTCGTCGACCGGGCCGTCGATCTCGACGATCTTCAGCTCGACTGGATCGCCGATCGAGAGGTCTTCGTACTCGGCGCCGTCGATGCGCGCCGACAGACGGACCTCGCCGAGGTCGACGATGCCGGTGACGAACGGCACCTCCGACTCCATCCCCATCGGCGCGCCCGCTCGGACCGTCGAGAAGGCGAACAGCTCGCCCTCGTCCGGCAGATCGACGAATTCGAGGTCGTCGCTGTGGCACTCCGGACAGACGATCCGCGGCGGGAACTGGAGGTCCCCGCAGTCGCGACACTGTGTCGTCGTCAGCCGTCCGTCCCGGAGGTTGTCGTAGAACTCGGAGATTTGCGTGTTCTCCTCGTCCTGTAGCTCGTAGAAGTCGAGCAGTCTGGGGAGATCAATCGTCTTCGGGATCTCGACGACGTCTCTGTCGGTTCCGCCGTCCGGAACGGGCGCTTCCTTCGGGTCCGTCTTGCTGTCGTTATTGTGCTCGCTCATAGTCGACCTCGCGAAAGGGTCATCACGCTGTGCACCGAGGCGCTGCCGCTGAGGTTGTGGATCAGTCCGGTCTCGGGATCCGGCGCCTGCCGCTCGCTCTCGACGGTCCCGCGGAACTGATTGAACACTTCGAGCGCCTGTGAGACGCCCGTCGCGCCCAGCGGGTGGCCGCAGCCGAGCAGCCCGCCGCGGGGGTTGACGGCGATGTCGCCGTCGAGGGCGCTGCGTCCGTCCTCGACGAACTGGCCGCCCTCACCCTTCTCGACCCAGCCGAGGTCCTCGTACTCGATGATCTCGCTGATCGTGAAGCAGTCGTGGATCTCCGCGACGTCGAGTTCGGCGAGCGGGTCGTCGATGCCGGCGCTCTCGTAGGCCTGCTCGGCGGCTTTCGTCGCCTGCGGCCACGCCGACATCGACGGGAGGTTGTTGATCGAGTTGCTCGCGAAGCAGGCCTGTCCGCTGCCGGTGATCCACGCGGCCTCGTCGGTCACCTCGCGGGCCTTCTCCTCGCTCATCAGGATCAGTCCCGCCGCGCCGTCGGTGACGCCGCTGCAGTCGTATAGACACAGCGGCGGCGACAGCTCGAAGGAGTCGACGACCTCGTCGACGGAGACCTCCTTTTGGAACTGCGCGAACGCGTTGTTCGCGGCGTGGGTCTTGTTCTTCGCCGCGACGAGCGCGAGCTGTTCGCGGGTGGTGTCGTACTCGTGCATGTGCCGCTGGGCGATCATCGCGAAGTACGGCGGCGCGTTGAAACCGTTGACCCCGTCGAACTCCCTGTCCATCACGTTCGACATACTGGCCTGCATCTCGGCGGCGTTCTCCCGCGGGAGGTTCATCTTCTCGACGCCGAGGACGAGCGCGGTGTCGATCTCCCCGGCGGCGATCGCGAGCCACGCGTAGCGCAGCGCCGCCTGCCCGCTCGCGCAGGCGAGTTCGGTCCGGGCGATCATGCTGTCGACGTCGACGCCGACCAACTCCGCGACCATCGGCGCGACGTGCGTCTGGAAGGCGAAGCGCTCGGGCTGGACCGAGCCGACGAACAGCCCCTCGATGTCATCGGGCGTCACGTCCGGGACGTCCGCGAAGGCCGCCTTGCCGGCCTCCTGAATCAGGTCCTTGTAGCTCGCCTCGCGGGCGCCCCACTTGGTGTGGCCGCCGCCGACGATGCCGACGTTTCGCGTCATTCACTCACCCCCGAAGTCGGGCTCGCGGTCCTGATTGAACGCCGCGACGCCCTCGAGCATGTCGTCCGTGGTCGCCAAGAGACCGAAGCCTTGGCTCTCCAGTGCGAGGCCCGTGTCGAGACTCGCGTTCTGGCCCTCGGTGATGACCTTCTTCGCGACCTCGAGTGCGGTCTGGGGGCCGTTCGCGAGGTCGTCGACGACGTCGTCGATCAGCTCCTCGAACGCCTCGGGTTCGACGGCGCGGTTGAGGATTCCCCAGTCTTCGGCCCGCTCGGCGGACAGTTGCATCCCGCGGTAGACCAGCTCTTTCGTCCGCGGCTCGCCGACGAGGCGGACGAGCCGCTGGGTGCCGCCGCCGCCGGGGATCAAGCCGAGGTCGATCTCGGGACTGCCGAGCGTCGACCTCTCCGTCGCGTAGCGGAGGTCACAGGCGAGCGTGATCTCCAGCCCGGCGCCCAGACAGAAGCCGTCGATCTTCGCGATCGTCGGGCGCGGGTACTCGTAGATGGCCTGGACGGTCTGGTCGACGTCCGCCAGATCGGTCGGCGCCGCGGTCGTAAAGCCCGTGATGTCCGCGCCGGCGGAGAACGCGCGGTCGCCCGCGCCCTCGAAGACGACGCAGGAGACCGCCTCGTCGTCGACGCTTTCGAGCACGCGCTTGACCTCGTCGAACATGTCCGTTGAGAAGGCGTTGAGCCGCTCCTCGCGGTCGAAAACGACGGTGAGGACGCCGTCGTCGGTGAGTTCGTGGCTCACGAAGTGGTACGGACCGCCGTCGCTGTAGTCGTAGAAGCCGCGGCCGGCGCCCTCGCCGGTGTGGCCCGCTTCGACCTGCTCGACTAGGTAGTCGGCCGGTTCGTAGCGGTCGGCACCGGTTCGTTCGTGGAGGTCGCGCAGTTTCTCGAGGACGTTGTCCAGACCGAGTTTGTCGGCGGTCCGGCAGGTGCCCTCCGGGAGCCCGCCGCCGAGGCGCATTCCGATGTCGATGTCCTCGGGATCGGCGACGCCGTCGCCGACGAGTTTCGCCGCCTCGTTGATCATCCGCGCCTCGATTCGGAGCGTGTCGATCCCCGCGCCATCGGTGGGCTCGTAGTCGACGCCGTCACCGTCTTCGTAGTCGTAAAAGCCCCGCCCGGTCTTTCGACCGAGGTCCTCGCGCTCGACGCGCGAGCGGATCGACTCGGGGACGGGCTTGTCCCACTGGTCGCGCGAGTGCGTGAAGATGTCCAGGCCGCCGAAGTCGTTGAGCTCGAAGGGACCCATCGGATAGCCGCGCTGGAACACCATCGCGGCGTCGACGTCCCGAACCTCGACGTCGCCCTCGTCGAGCATGAATCCGGCCTCGCCCATCAACGGCGTCAGGACGTTGTTGACGACGAACTGCGGGACGTCCTTTCGCACTCTAATGGGCGTCTTGTCCATCGATTCGACGAACTCGACAGCGGCGTCGACGACGGCCGGGCTGGTCCGATCGCCCGCGACGACCTCGACGAGATCCATCTTCACCGGCGGATTGAAAAAGTGCATCCCGCAGACGTACTCCGGCCGGTCGGTCGCCGTCGCGATGTCGCTGACGCGGAGACTGGAGGTGTTCGTCGCCATGATCGTCTCTTCGCTCGCCGCGGCGTCGACGTCCGCGAAGATGTCGCGCTTGAGATCGAGGTCCTCCGGTGCGGCCTCGATCACGAGGTCGGCGTCCGCGACGGCGGCCTCCAGATCCACCGTCGTCGAGACACGTTCGAGGACGTCGGCGGCGCCCTCGTCGATCTGTCCTTTCTCCGCCAGTTTGCCCAGGCTCCACTCGATCTGATCGTAGCCCTCTTCGACGAACTCCGCTTTGATATCGCGCATCACGACGTCGTAGCCGGCGATGGCTGCCACTTCGGCGATCCCGTGGCCCATACTTCCGGCTCCGAGAACCGCAACGCTCTCGATTTCTGCGTCCATCACACTACAGTTCGAATCACAGATAATCAAAGTACCGGTGTGCTACCAACGAACAAGCGTACCCGATGGAGGTCGTGAGGCCCGAACCCGGAGATCGAAAAGCGTGTTACTGACGACAGCGATCGCTACTCGCCGCTTCGTAGCGCAGCGATCCGCTGGCGAACCCCGCTCTCCTCGTAGCGCGAGGTGACCGACGGGACGATGCCGTCTTGGAAGTAGATGAACAGGACGGTGAGCAGGAGCCCGAAGGCGACCGTCCGCCACTGGCCGAACCCCGAGAGGAAGTTATCCAGGTAGATGACGATCGCTGCGCCGACCAGCGGCCCGAACCGCGAGCGGAGGCCGCCGAGGATGAGGATGATCAGCACGAGCACGTCGACGCCGGTGAAGCTGAATAGCGAGGGGATGACGATCCCGGTCGTCTGTGCGTAGAACGGCCCGACGAACCCGATGATGAAGGTGCTGATAAAGCCCGCAAAGACCTTCAGTTTGATCACGTCCACGCCCGTTGCGCGGGCGGCGAACTCGTCCTGTCGGATCGCGGCGAACGCGAGCCCGTATTTCGAGCGAGTCAGCCACGTGTACGCGCCGAGCACCGCCGCGAAGACGGCGACGAGCACGTAAAACAGGGCCGCGAACGATCCCATTCCGGTGAGGTCCGTGAGGAACGCCGGATCGAGGTCTCGGAACGGGAAGCCCGTGTTCCCGCCGGTGATGTCGCGGAGCCCCACGAGCACTTCCATGATGATCATCTGGAACGCGAACGTCACGATCGCGAGGACGATCACGGTGAACTGCCTGCGGGCGGCCACATAGCAGACGAGAGCGCCGAACACGCCAGCGACGAACGCGCCGACGACGAGCGTGACCCACGGCGTGATGGCGAGGTACTCCGCCGTCAACACCGTTGCGTACGTCCCGACGGCTGCGATCCCACCCATGAAGAGGATCAGTTGATCAGTCTCGCCGAAGATGATGTTCAGCGCCATCGCGAAGATAGCGAAGATCATCACGGTGATGAACCGCCGCGAGAGGTACGTCGTCGACGGATCGAAGAACAGCGGCGGGACGACTAAGAGTGCCGCGAACACCGCGATCACCGGGAGCCGACCGCCGAGGATCGACTGGGAGGTATCTCGGTTCATGATATCTGCTCCGGTTTATAGATCAGCACGGCGATTGCGGCCGCAAAAAGCGTAACGGTAGCCAGATACGATCCGAACAGCGCGCCAGCGATCGTCATAATCACTCCGAGGACGATCCCCGCGGCGACCGTCCCCGAGATGCTGTCGACGCCGCCGACGATCGAGACCATGATCGCGAACGTCGTCAACTCGAAGGAACTCGCGGGCGTCACTTCGGCGTCCAACGCGTACAACACCCCGGCCGCGCCGGCGATGGCCGCGCTCAGGACAAACACGATGGACTGCACGTTTCGGGGGTCGATCCCGCAGAGGACCGCCCCCGTCTCGTCTTGAATCACCGTCCGCGTCCCCATTCCGAGGTACGTGTGACTGAAGAAGTAATAGATGAGTCCGAACAGCACCGCCGCAGTCGCGATGACCGCGATCGACGATCCGGTGATGCTGGCCGCACCGAGCGAAACCGAACCGACCCCGCTGCTGAGGAACCGACTCCCCGGATAGAAGATGAAGAGCAGTCCCTCGAAGAACAGTGACAACCCGAGGGTGACGAAGATTCCTAGGAGGATCCGGTCTTCGCCTTCCTCTCTGTACACGAGCGAGATCACCGACCGATCGAGCACGAACGCGAAGAGCGCCACGAACGCGACGGCGATCAGGCCAGCGAGTGCCAATCCCGGGACCGTTCCGAGCAGTAGTGAGCACGCGATGACGGCGACGACGGCGAACACACCGAGAAGTAGATTGAGGATCTCCCCCAACCCGAAGACGAGCGTGATCCCGAGACCGAAAAGCGACAGGATCACGCCCCTCGCGAGGCCGTCGATAAGCAACTCTACTCCCTGTGCGAGCATAGTGGTGCATCGTTAGAGGGAATTCATAAACATTGTGGATAGATTCGTTTTCTCCCCACCGAATTATTTATGTGGAATCATCAGCTACCTCGGAGCGTGTTAACCGCCACCAACGTCACCAAGAAGTTCGGCGGTCTTGTCGCCGTCGACGAGGTCGACTTCTCCATCGGCGACGAGGAGATCGTTGGGTTGATCGGGCCGAACGGGGCCGGGAAGACGACCCTGTTCAACACGATCACCGGCGTCCATCCGCCCAACACCGGGTCGATCACGTTCGAAGGCGAAGAGCTCGTCGGCAAGAAGCCCAATCACGTGGCAAAGCTCGGCATCGCCCGCACCTTCCAAGCGGTTAGAACGTTCAACGAGTCGACCGTCCTCGACAACGCGATGATCGGAGCCATCTTCGGCAACGACGAATCGGTCTCGATGGACGAGGCGACCGACCGCGCCCGCGATGCGCTCGCGTTCGTCGGCCTCGACGACCGGCGGGACGAGGAGGCCGGGGGACTGACGATCGCCGACCGGAAGCAACTCGAGCTCGCGAAGGCGCTCGCGGCCGACCCTACGCTCATCCTCGTCGACGAGATCGGCGCGGGACTGACCCCGAAGGAGATCGACGAGATCACTCGGACGCTCGAACGCGCCCGTGAGGAGCGCGGCGTCTCGGTGTTCTGGATCGAACACATTATGGAGGCGATTATGAGCGTCACCGACCGCATCATCGTGCTCAACCAAGGCGAGAAAATCGCAGACGGCACCCCCGCCGAGATTCGGTCCGACGAGCGCGTCACACAGGCGTACCTCGGGGAGGTCAACTCGTGACGCTGATCGACGTCGACGGACTGGACGTCCACTACGGCGATCTACAGGTGCTTTGGGACGTCTCGTTCGAGGTCCGCGAAGAGGACTCAGTCGTCACGATCGTCGGCCCGAACGGGGCCGGGAAGACCACGCTTCTCAAGACGCTCTCGGGCATTCTCGCCCCGTCAGGCGGACGCGTCGAGGTACTCGGCGCCGACGTCACGGCGGTGCCGGCAAGCAACATCGTCGAACGCGGGTTCGTTCAGATCTCCGAAGAGCGAAACCTCTTCGGCGATCTCTCCGTCGAAAAGAACCTCCGGATGGGCTCGTACACCACGCGCAACACCTTCGAGGAGAACCGAGAGAAGGTGTTCGAGATGTTCCCCGTCCTCGAGGAGCGTCGCGACCAACACGCGTCCACGCTCAGCGGCGGCGAGCAGCAGATGCTCGCCATCGGACGCGGCCTGATGGCCGAACCGAAAGTGTTAGCGCTCGATGAGCCCTCGAACGCGCTCGCGCCGCAGCTGGCAGAACAGGTGTTCCAGACGATCGAGACGATCAGCGAGGACGTGACGGTCGTCTTGGTCGAACAGCACGTCGACAAGGCGCTCAAACTCGCCAACCGCGGATACCTGCTCGAAAACGGACGCATTCAGACCGAGGGGACCGGCGAGGAACTGCTCGAAAGCGACGCGATCAGGGAAGGCTACCTCCGCGGGTAGCGCTGTTTTTCCGACTCACGTGTTCGGCGTCCGTTACTCACGTACGCTGATGCCGTCTACATCGGATCGGAACCCACGACCCCGGTGCCAATCAATCGAGCAGCGAACTCGACGGATCGTACGCCGGCAGCGGCTCCGATCGGAACTGCTCTGTCATCCGGATCTCGGTGTCGGGGTAGTACTCCGGTGCGCCTGACTCGAAGCCGACCATCATCTGGACGAGGTTGTCGAGTTCGCCCCACTCGGTGTACTCGATCGGCGAGGCGAACAGCGTGTCGAGCTCGACCTCGTGTATCGCGGCGGCAATCTCCGTGGGCGTGACCTCGTCGGCCCCTTCGATCCCCTCTTTGATCAGGTCGGCGACGACGTACCCGACGGCGTTCAGCGTGCCGAACTGCCCTCCGGTCTCGTCGTAGTACCGCTGGGCGACGCCGAGATACTGATCGGAGAACGGATCCGGCTGTCCCTGTGCGAGGAACCCCTGCGTGATCGGGTCGCCGAGGGCGTTCATCGAGAGCTTCGCGTCGCTGCGCCCGATGAAGTACTCGGGGTTGACGTCGTTGAGCCCCTGCAGTTGGTTGTAGATGGTGAAAACGCCCGGCGGGTGGCTGGCCGAAATGATCAGTTCGACGTCGTCCGGCATCGCCCGGAGGTACGTCGTGAAAGAGTCCTCTCCGAACGGGGCCACTTCCATCTGGACGTCGACGTCGTCGGGGAAGATCGCCTCGATGCTCTGTTCCCACGCCCGGCCGTAGGAGTAGTCGGCGATGATCGCGCCGACGCTCTCGATGCCCTCGTCCTGGACGAACTGGCTCACCGCGCGCGCGTTCGTCGGCGCGGGTGCGAGACCCATCCGGAAGTTGTAGCGGGAGTCCCGGCTCAGGAACTCGTGGCTCCCGACGAACTGCGGGATGTGCGGCACCTGATAGTCTTCGGCGATCGGCGCGACGGTCAGCCCGATGTCGCTCGAGATCGACCCCGTCAGCACGACAGCGTCCTCCGCTTCGATGAGTTCCGTCGCGATGCTCGTCGCCTCGGCGGGGTCGAGTTGCGTGTCGCGGTCCTCGAAGACCAGCTGGCGGTCCAGTACGCCGCCCTCGGCGTTGATCTCGTCGATCCGGAAGTTGAGCCCGTCGACGAACTCCTGGGTCGTCTGGGCGTACGGCCCCGTGTACGGCTGCAACCCACCGATGACGATGTCGTCGCCGCCGCTCCCGCCGTCGCTGGACCCCGTGGTCGCACCGTTACTATCGCCACCGCTGTCACCGCCGCCGCCGTCGCCGCCACTGTCGCCGTCGCCGTTGCCGTCGCCCATACAGCCCGCGAGCGCTCCCGACGCGACTCCCACGCCGGTCAGTTTCAAGAACTTTCGTCGGTCAGTAGCTCCCCAGCCACTGGTGTCTCCAGATGACATAATGATTAGTGATAGATTATTCTATTTATACTTTTTCACTACTCACTTCGATTGTCTACTCCGATGGGTCCGCTCGGCTCCGAAGCGACTGCCGGCGGACTTTCCCCGTCGTCGTCTTCGGCAGGTCGTCGGTGAACTCGATCTCGCGCGGGTACTCGTACTTCGCCAGCCGGTCCTTGACGTGGGCTTGCAGCTCCGCTTTCAGCTCCGCGTTCGGATCGATCCCGTCTCCGGGCACGATGTACGCCTTCGGAATCTCGCCCCGGGTCTCGTGGGGGGCCCCGATGACGCCGGCGTTCTGGACGGCCTCGTGGGTGAGCAGCACCTCTTCGATCTCCTTCGGGGCGACGCGGTACCCCGAGGTGATGATGATATCGTCGGACCGGGAGTGAAACCGGAAGTACCCGTCTTCGTCGACCGAGACGAGATCGTCCGACAGGAGCCACCCGTCTCGGACGGTTTCGGCCGTCTTCTCCGGCAGCTTGTGGTATTCGAGGAATAGCATCGGATCCCCTTCGTACCGCACGGCCAACTCGCCGATCTCGTGCGGTTCCTCGATCGGATCGAGCGTTTCGGGATCGAGTACGGCGACCTCGTGTCCGACCGAGGGGACGCCGAAGTAGCCGACGCGGTGATCGAGTCCGACCGCGGGGTCGTCACAGATGAGCCCGCCGATCTCCGTCGTCCCGTACCCCTCGATGAACGCGGCGTTCTCGAACGTCTCGGTCACCCAGTTGATGAGGTTCTCGTCGGCGGCCTCCCCGCCCGTGGTGAGCGATTGCAGACTCGTGAGATCGAACCGCTCTCTCGGATCGGCCGTCTGCATCATCATCCGAACGGCCGTCGGCGGCAGGTTCAGGTGCGTGATCCCGAACTCCTCGATGAGCTCGAACTCCGTCTCGGGGTCGAACTTCCCGCCGAGAGAGCCGACGACGGGGAGCCCGTAAAACAGCGCCGGCAGTACCATCCCCGGCAGCGACATGATCCACGACCACTCGGAGACCGTCCGGACGACCTGTTCGTCGGACGTTCGATGACGCTGCAGGCTGAGGAACTGCGGTAGCTCTCCGAGGAGGTGACGGTGCGCGTGGACGACGCCCTTTGGCTGTCCCGTCGTGCCGCTCGTGTAGATGATGAACGCCGGGTCGTCGGCGTTCGTCGCCGCGGTCTCGAACTGCGCCGACTGTCGGTCGACCGCGTCCCAGAAGTTCACCTCGTCTCCCTGATCGAAGTCGTCGTTCGTGATCACCATCTCCAGCGAGTCGACCTCCTCACGCACGGATCTGATCGTGTCGATCGCGCCCCGATCGGCGACGAAGGCGGTCGAGCCGCTGTCTCGCAATCGGTACGTGAGGCCCTCTGAGCCCAGCAAGACGGTGAGCGGGACGGCGACGGCGCCGACTTTGAACGCCGCCAAGTGTGCGACGAGCGACTCGACGCGCTGGGTGCCGTTGACCGCGATCCGATCGCCCGCCTCGATCCCCTGACTCGCGAGGTAGTTCGCGAATCGGTTCGCGTCGCGATCGACCTGTCGGAAGGTGTACGCGGAGCGTTCCCCCGTCGGCCGCTCGACGTACAGGGCGACGCTGTTTCGCTTTTCGTCGGCCCACCGACCGCTGGTGTACGCGGCGATGTTGAACTCTTCGGGGACCTCCCACTCGAACCACGCTTCGATCTCGTCTATGGTCTCGAAGTCCCGCTGATGAAAATAGTACGTTTCGAGGTGTGCGGTGTCTCCCATCGTGCACTGGATACATTCCCGTTCGTATTAAAATTCGGTCGACCCCCCGCGTTCCGTCGAGGTCGGCCCCGAAACTGAACTGTCGGTCCCGACACGGTTACGGGGCGTACTGGTAGTTGACGGAGACGATATTCGCGGATTTCTGCACCTCGTCGGCGAGCGTTTCGCGATAGTCTTCGGCTCGCAATCGGTCCGTCGGACAGACGACGCCGATCGACCCGAGAATGGCCTCACCGACGCGAACCGGTGCAGCAACGGAGCCCATTCCGACGACCTGTTGGTCCCTGTCGATGCCGTATCCCTCTTTCCTGATGGTTTCGAGCTCTGAATCGAGTGTCTCCCGGTCCGTGATCGTATGGTTCGTACGCGCTTCGAGACCGTGTTCGTCGACGATCTGTTCCACGCGCTCGTCATCTAGGTGCGCCAGTATGACTTTCCCACCGGCGTGGGTGTGAATCGGGGTTTTGAGGCCCGGGTAGATGCCGAGACGGAGCGACTCGGCCCCGAACTCCGTGTGCAGAATGACGAACCGTCCCCGCTCCTCGACGTTGACGCTCGCCAGTTCGCCCGTCTTCTCGACGAGCCGTTCGAGTTCGGGTTTCGCGACGTGAAACAGGCGGTTCCGGTATTTCACCTGTCCGCCCAGTTCGAGGAGCCGAAAGCCGAGCCGATACGTTCCGTCCTCGTTGATCACGTACCCCATCGTGCGCAGGGTTCGGAGGTAGTCGTGGACCGTACTCTTGGGGAGGTCCATCTGGCGGGCGAGTTCCGCGACCCCGACCTCCTTGTGCTCTTTGAGCACCTCTATGATCTCGAACGCGCGCTGTATCGTTTTCAGCGGGGGGGCGTCGTCTGACATCTCTGTTCGCTGTCTCGTACCCGGATGACCTAAAGACTACGGTTATTTCGAACGGATAGGAATCCGTGGTTGTGGCGCTCCTTGGACCGATAGACAGCCGTTTACCGGGGGACACGTTGGGCTATCCGCCGCTGGACGCTCCCTGTGCGTTTCAGAGGGCGTGAATTTCTCACTTCCTACGCCCCGTATCTGCTCAGTACAGCGAGTAAATCGAACGCGAGTTCGACGATATCGTTGACTCTCCGACGCTGACGAGTGAGCTGTTGCCCTCTGTACGGACCCGATTGGGGGTGCATTACCGTAACAATAGTACGACTGTTATTTCTTTTGGCAGAACCGATACCAGACCGGCCGAACCGTGTCCACTCTCACCGGCGTTTCCGGTCGATGCATCCGCGCTATCATCGGCGTTTAGGACGGGACCGTCCGGGTAGGACGCCGGATGCGGTTTATTGATCTCTGTTCAGTCTCCGTACCATCACCGAGCGCACGCGGCCGCGGTGTCCGCGCCGAGAGGAATCCACCGGTGCTCGGGTATCCCTCGGCGCGGTCAGTGGTCGGAGCGATACCTCGATCCTCGGGCTTTCGGTTCATACGGCCATATCGAACGGCTCGTTCAGACCACCGCTTCGGTCTCGCATGAGTGCACAAAGCATATATAGACGACCAGTAATACTCCAAGTATGGCTACTTCCGACCAATTGACTGACTCCGCTCACTTCTCGGTCGAGAATATCGGCGGTATCGATCAGACCTCCGTAGACATCCCACCCGGGGTCACGGTGCTCACGGGCAAAAACGCGACGAATCGGACCTCGTTTCTGCGATCGATTATGGCGGCGATGGGGAGTTCCCGCGTCTCGCTCAAAGGCGACGCCGACGAGGGGCGCGTCCAACTGACGCTGGATGACACAACGTACGAGCGAACGCTCAAACGCGCCGGGTCCGGGATCCAATTCGAGGGCGAGGCGTACCTCGACGACCCAGAGGTCGCCGATATGTTCGCCTTCCTACTCGAAACGAACGATGCCCGCCAGGCGGCCGCACGCGGAGAACAACTTCGCGACGTCATTATGCGCCCCGTCGACATCGACGCGATCCGCTCTGAGATCACCCGGCTCGAATCCGAGAAAGGCGACATCAACGACGAACTCGCTCGAATCGAGTCTCGAAAGCGCGAGCTTCCGGACCTCGAACAGCGCCGGACGACCCTCCGCGATCGGATCAGCGAGAAGCGCGCGGAACTGGCCGACCTGGAGGAGGAGATCGACGACAGCAGCCGCGACGTCGAGGAGGGTCGCAAGGAACAGGCCGAACTCGAAGAGAAACTGCAGGAGCTCCGGTCGACGCGCTCGGACCTCGAGTCGGCCCGCCGCAAGATCGAACGGCAGGAAGAGAGCATCTCGTCGCTGAAACGGGAGCGCTCCGACCTCGAATCCGACCTCGAGGAGCTCCCCGAGTCGCCGATGGGCGACCACCGGGACTTGGACTCGGAGATCGATCGCCTGCGGTCGAAGCGACAGGAGCTGAACACGGAGATCAACGAGCTCCGGAGTCTGATCCAGTACAACGAGGAACGACTGGAGGCCGAAGATTACGAACTCCTGCAGGGTGACGGCGGTGCCGCAGCGGGTGGCGACGGCTCGGTCACCGATCAGCTGGTCGGCTCGGACGGGGAGACGGTCGTCTGCTGGACCTGCGGTTCGTCGGTCGAGCGCGGGCAGATCGAATCGACGATCGACCGATTAAAATCGCTCCGCTCGGAGAAGGTCGAGTCCCTCAACGACGTCAAAAGCCAGCTCGACGAGCGGAAAGCCGAGCAGCGGGAGGCGACACAGAAACAGCGCCGCCGGACCGAGATCGAACGGAAACTCGACGACATCGACGCGGAACTCGACCGACGGAACGACCAGATCGAGTCGCTGAAAGACCAGCGTGCAGCGCTCACAGACGACGTCGAGACGCTGGAGTCGGCGGTCGAGAACCTCGAGTCGGCCGACTTCGAGGATATCCTCTCGCTCCACAAGGAGGCGAACCAACTGGAGTTCGAGATCGATAGCCTCGAATCGGACCTCGAGGAGGTAACCGACGAGATCGAAGAGATCGAGGCCGCGGTCGAGCGGGCCGACGAACTTCGAGAGAAGCGCTCGGAGCTCGTTGACGCGCTCACCGACCAGCGAACGAAGATCGACCAGATCGAGGCCGAAGCCGTCGACTCGTTCAACGATCACATGGAGTCGATTCTCGACCTCCTCGGGTACGAGAATATCGAACGCATCTGGATCGAGCGCATCGAAGACTCGAGCGGCCGCGACGTCCAGACGCGCTTCGAGCTGCACATCGTTCGGACGACCGAGAACGGTGCGGCCTACGAGGACACGATCGATCACCTCTCGGAGAGCGAACGAGAGGTCACCGGGCTGATTTTCGCGTTGGCCGGCTACCTCGTCCACGACCTCCACGAGACGGTGCCGTTTATGCTCTTGGACTCGCTGGAGGCGATCGATTCAGACCGAATCGCGGCGCTCGTCGAGTACTTCTCGGATTACGCGACGTTCCTCGTGGTCGCGCTCCTGCCCGAAGACGCGCAGGCGCTCGATGACGAGTTCACGCGTGTGACGTCGATCTGACCGCTCCCGGCGCGATTCGCCCCGTCCCAGTACACTTTTGAGCCTGTTCGTCATAACGCACCTAATGGCAAACACGACCGACAATCGACCGTCGAGCAAGGTGGCGCGGCTGATCGAGGAGTACGATCTGGACGGCCTCGGCGATGAACTGGAAGCGCGCTGGACCGGCGACGGCGTCGAACGGATGAGCCTCCGCGACCTCGCGGACTACTTCAACGAGCGGCTGTTAGAGCAGTCGCTCATCGGGGCGGGGATGAGCGCGCTCGAGAGCGACGTCTCGACGGCCTACCGGAATCTGACCGACGACGACGTCAGTACCGGTGTCCGGACCGACACCCGTAATCGGCTCGAAGAGAACGGCATCGACGTCGGCGGACTGGAGTCGGACTTCGTCAGCTATCAGGCGATCCGCTCGTATCTGACCGAGTACCGCGACGCCGAGTACCGCCAGCTCTCCGACGAGGAGAAGGTCGAAAAGGACCTCCAGAGCATCCAGCGGTTGATGACGCGGACGCTCTCGGTCACCGAAGAGCGGATCGAGAAACTCAGAGAGACCGGTCGGATCGACGCCGACGAGTTCGAGGTGCTGCTCGACGTACAGGTGCTCTGTCAGCGCTGCGGAGAGCAGTACTCGGTCTCGGAGTTTCTCGAGGGGCGCGGATGCGACTGTCAGCGGAGTTCGTAGCGGTCGCCGCGGCTGCCTCCGGACGCACGGTACCCGCTATCGGTCGTCTTCTCGCTCCGATCTCGTCGCTTGGGCCGGGACTCCTTCACGATTCGACAGTACGGTCACCGCTGATTGAGCTTCAGTTCGAGCTCGTTGGCCGCGCCGAGGAGCTGATCGACGATTCCGTCTGCGAGCTGTTGGTCGGTCAGTCTGTTTGCGGGCCCCACGACGCTGATCGCCCCGAGGACGTCGCCGTCGACGATGATCGCCTTGCCGACGGCGCGGGCCCCCTCGACCGCCTCGTGGTCGTTGATCGCGTACCCGCGATCGCGCGTCCGCTCCAGTTCCGCGAAGAGTTCCGCCGGCGTGTCGATGGTCCGCTCGGTCCGGCGTTCGAGCCCGTGCCGGTCGATGATCTGCTCGACCCGCTCCTCGGGGAGGTGCGCGAGGATGCTCTTACCGGAAGCGAGGTGGTGAAGCGGCGAGCGGAGCCCGACTCGGGCGTACGTGTGGACCGCGTGCTCGCCGAGCGCGTAATCGAGATACACCCCTCTGCCGTGTTCTTCGGTCATGAGCCACGCCGCCTCGCCGGTCGTCGTCGCCAGCTGTTCGATCGTCTCCGCGCCGACGTCTGCGATGGGATGTCGATTCCGGGCGGCGATGCCGTGACTGAGGAGACGGAGGCCCAGCGCGTACTTCCCCCCGGTTTTCACCAGGTATTCGAGTTCGTGAAGCGACGAGAGGTAGTCGTGGACAGTGCTCGTCGGGACATCGAGCGCCTCCGTGATTTCCGTCGTTCCCAGCGGTCCCTCCTCCTGTAGAAGTTCGACTATCTCGGAAACCCTGCGGACCGACTGTAGCTTCACCCCATCGGTTGTCATTATCTTACATTGGGCGTGGTCCTGTGGGTACCTTACGCTTGCGATCATCGGGTCTGAGCATACCTTTCCGAGACTGTCGGAAAGACCTTTCCCCTCTATAGACGTATGCGGCGTGGTCTCAACGCCCCGCCGACACCCGATCGTGGAGACAGAAAAACCGCAGTTACCGTCGGAGTCCACCGAAAGTGAAGCATTTCGCGGGGGAATCCGTCGATATATCGAGCCGTTCCGACACGGCGGCGTCCGACGCCGATGTGTCGCCTCCGTGTTCCATCGGACCGATTTTGAGCGTCTGATCGGCACCAAGGCAGGACACTATCATATGTACGCCTGTTATCTTGATGTACTGTTCGACTATACACAACACTTCCCTCTCGGAACGTTTCCGACAGTTTCGGAAACTGGCGCAGTAATCGGGTGGGTAGAACAACACGCGGATTGGCGCGTGGCGCGCGTATGGATCGTCCTCAGCGGCGCGCAGCCGTGAGACTCACCGGAGCGGAGAGCAGCGAGTCGAAAATGGCGCGGTGGTGTCCGTCGGCTTACTCGCCTTTGCGGCGGTCCGGCGAGTACGGAACCTCGCCGACAGTCGCTCGGATCTCGGTCTGTGCGTGTCGTTCGACCTTGGGATTCGGAGAGTCTTCTTCACCCCAGGTGATCGTCACCTCGGTGCCGGGCTCCGCGTGATCAACGTCGATGCTGCAAAGCGAGATGATGGTACCGGCGTCGTACTCGTAGGACCGCGAGTGCGAGAGCCCGACGAGGTCACCGTCTTTCGTCACCTCGTCGTAGTTCGCCCGACCCCATGCGATCCGGGGGAGATCCATGAACTTGTACGTCTCGCCGTCGCCGAAGAGCGACGCGTAGACGTCGACGACGTCGTTTTCGTCCCACGCGAGCGACACGAGGGTTCGGTCGGGGCTCTCGACTTTCGCTTCGAGGGCCTCGCGCCCGACGAAGTCGTGATCGAAGCTGATGAGTTTCTCGTAGCCGAGTTCGATCGGATCCATGTAGTACTCCGAGATTTCGTCGGAGACGAAGCTACCGTCGATGGAGTACGTCGCCTCCCGGCTGTCGGGACCGAGCCACTCGCGGTAGTCGCTCATCGCTTCGACGTCGTAGATCGGCGGCACGCCCGGCGGGACCCAGCCGAGTTTCACCGAGAGCGTGTGGTAGGACTTCGACCCGAGCTGCTCGAGCCCGTGTTCGTCGCCGGCCTCGACGATCGCCTCTCTGACCTGTTCGGCCTGCTCGAAGGGACCGATGAACTCGAACCCGAACTCCGTGGACATGCCGTGGCCCAAGGCGATGGTCTCGACGCCGGCGAGATCGATCGTCTCGAAGCGGTAGAACGGGATCGAATCCAGATCTGCGTCAGTCACCTGCTCGAGAACGGCCCGCGCGTTGGGGCCCTGCACCTGGAAGATGAAGTTCTCGGGGTCGCCCTCGTGGGCGGAGGTCCGCGGCTCCGTTTCGACCGTCGCGTCGTAGTCGCCGGTCTCGAGGTTGTAGCGCACCCAGTTCGCCGACAGCATCCCGCCGCTGTAGAACTCCTCGTCGCCGAGTCGGAGCATCGGGCCGTCGCCGATGATGTGGCCGTTCGGATTGCACATCACGAGCTGTTTCGCGCGGCCGATCTCGTAGCTCTCGAAGCTGTTGACGCTGAGATCACGGAGCAGTTCCTCCGCGTCGGGGCCGGTGACGCGGAGCGAGGTCATGTGGTGTGACAGGTTCGCGAGCGTGCAGGTCTCGGTGACCGCCCGCTGTTCGTCGAGCCAGTTGGTTATCTCGTTCGGAACGACGGGGAAGTTGTCCGTGTAATCGCCGCCCTTCTCTCGAAGTACTCTGACGGGGTCGCCAGACGCCTGAATCTCTTCGGGGTCCATACCACAGAGCGGTCTTTCCACCTACTTAAACGTATGTGAGTCGGCAGGCGTAATGGCGTCGTTTCGACCGTGATTCCCCCCGGCCTACAGATCCAGTAGTCGTTTGATGTTCCCGGAGAAGATCTTCTCGCGGTCGGCCTCGGGGATGTCGAGGTTCTCGATCAACGGGATGATCTCTGTCGTCCAGTATCGGCCTTTGTCGGGGCCGAACGGGTAGTCCGCGCTGTAGACGACGTTGTCGGCGCCGAAGAACTCGAGGCCGCACTCCAGCGGGTAGGACTCGCCCTGACTGCTGACTGCGGTGTCCCCGTAGATCCGGTCGAAGTACGCGTCCAGCGGCTCCGAGAGATCGGCGATCGCGGGGTTCTGGTACATCTCCGGCTCCTCCGTCCGCGTCTGATACCACGAGCGGATCCGACCGATCTGATACGGGAACGACCCGCCGAGGTGGTGTGAGATGATGTCGAGGTTCTTGTGGCGGTCGAGCACGCCCGAGAAGATGAGCCTGGCGAGCGCGATGTTCGTGTCGAACGGCCACGCCAGCATCTTGTAGATCCACGTGTGCGACTGGTCGTAATCGTGCCAGTCGGCGAGCTGCGGGTGGATCCAGATGGGGACGTCGAGGTCGTCGACGGTCGCGTAGAACTCCTCGAACGCCTCGTCGTCGAGCATCCGGCCGCCGATGTTCGAGAAGATCTGGATCCCGTGCATCCCGAGTTCCTCGACGCAGCGGCGGGCCTCGTCGACGTACTCGTCGGTGAGGAACGGGACCGTGCCGGTCGCGATGAACCGGTCCGGGTGCTCGTCGGCGATCCGCTGGATCTCGTTGTTCGCGACGCGCGTGGCCTCCAGTCCGTCGTCGGGGTCGACGCCGTCCCAGATCATCGGCGCCGAGAGGTTGATGACCTGCCTGTCGATCCCGTTCGCATCGAGGTAGTCGATCCGCCCCTCGACGTCGAACATCCGCGGCGCGTTCCGCAGACTCTCGATCTCTGAACTCGGGTGAGCCTCCTCCAACGTGTCGAGCGCCTCGTGCGACATAATGTGCGAAGTCGCGTCTATTATCTCGGGCATCACTCGCGACTCACCGTGAAAATACTTAAATCATCGTGTGCACTCGACGATTTTTTCCGCCCAGACGCAAAGCCTAATAGGATATCTGATAACAATACCCTATGTCACAGCAGGGAGTCGAACACCGCGGGATGTAC
>NZ_JBQWLT010000019.1:0-19272 GCF_052545375.1 Halobellus sp. GM3
CGTGAACGGCGAATATTCGCCTACTGCTCTCAGCAGTTAGAACGGGAGTCCACGCGAAAGCCTCGGGGCTTGACCCCGAGGCAATTTACGCTTCTTTTGCCTGCGCTCTGGTATCACCCGCGGGGCCATCTGCCTGGTTGGTCATTTCGAGTTACTGGGTGTTCCCACGCGGTGGTCCGACAGTGAGAACTCCAGAACGTCGCCCTCGCTGACGCCCTGTTTCGTCGTCCACTCGTACACCACTTCGAGCACGTACTGGCCGCGTCCAGGGTACCGCTGGTCGTTCCCGTTCTCGTCCGGTCCCGGCGCGGGCGCGTGATGGATACTCGTGATCGTTCCGTCGGCGTCGGCGTACACGATATCGATCGCGAAATCCATCTCCCGCATCACGAAGGTTCGATTCTCCACGGATTCGTACACGAAAAGCATTCCGCGGTCCGCCGGCAACGACTCGGTGTCGCTGAGACCGAGGGACCGCAGGTCCGGGGTGTCGGCGATGGCGGCCGTTACCGTTCCAAGCCGCTCGCCGCTTTCGGAGCGGGCTCGGATCTCCGTCGTCTCATACCCCGGATGGATCGGCGTTTCTGCGTCGCTTCCGGCTGTCGGATCCGCGGTCGCGGCCGACGGCCGTTCGGTCGTCGCGGGTGCTCCGGCGGCCGTCGCGTCCGGTGCGGTTCCGTTCTCGGTGTCGGAACCGCCGCTCACGCACCCCGCGAACGCGACCGCGACGACGCCAGCCGCCCCCAGAAACGCTCGGCGATTCATACGTCCGTTTCCGAGCGGTTCCGAGTAAACGTTCTGCCCCGACGCGCACCGACCTCCCGGCCCTCCGCAACTGCGGCCCCAGCGACCTTCAGAGCAGCTCTTTCGGGAATTTCGCCGCCACGGTGTACGTCGGATTGACCAGTTGTGCGAGTCGAGCGCGGCCGACCGCGCTGCAGAGCTGGTAGGCGTCCGTCTCGTCGAATCCGTACTCGTCGACGAGCCACCCGATGAGCTCCTTGTACGCGAGCTTCGCGGCGTTTTCGGCGGGGCGAGCCGCCGCGACGACCATAATCTCGTCGTCTGATTCGATACGGGGCCACGCCATCTGGTAGTCTTCGAGCACGTCGATGCGGAGGGTGACGACCGCCGGCACCTCGACGCTAATGCCGCAGATCTCGCCGTCGCCCTGCGCGGCGTGGCAATCGCCGAGGTGGAGATACCCGCCCTCGACGTCGACGGGAAGGTACACCGTGTTCCCGATGGTCACGTCCTTGCAGTCCATATTACCGCCGTGGTCGTGCGGTTTGACCGAGTAGACCGATTCGTGCTTCTCTGCGGTTCCGATCGTTCCGATCTGCGGATGCGCCGGAAACTCCAGTACCTCGCCGCGCTCGGTCGGATACGAGACGACGCCGTCGTCGATCTCGCAGAACGTCGTGTTCGGGGCGCTCGGCTCTGCGAGATTGAACACCGAGGCCTCGAGTCCGCCGAAGTTCGGGAAGACGTTGATGACGCCCCTGTCGGGGAGGTCGATGTCGACGATCTCGACGGCGAGCGCGTCGCCGGGCGTTGCGCCCTCGACGCGTATCGGTCCAGTCACCGGGTTGATGTTGTCGTCGAGCTCGTCGGTTCCCCAGACGTCCTCCATCCGTGTGCCCTCATCGAGGATATCCCCGACGTAATCGTAGGTCTCGACGGAGAACGTCTCGCCGGGTTCGACGGTTTCGATCGGTTCTCTGTCTGCGCTGATTGTCAGGTGTGCGTGTCCGTCGTCCGCTTTCGTGATGTGTTTCATGTCGTGTCTGTCCCGTGGGTGGTCATCGCCTGATGCAGTCGACCTGGTGTTCCCCTGATCCCTCGTGTGGTTCGAGACCCATCTCCGCCGTTTCGCACGCCTCGATCGCCTCGGGGCACCGGGAGGCGAACGGACAGCCCCGGTCGTCGACGTCGCTCGGATCCGGGATCGTCCCCTCGAGGATGATCCGGTCGCGTTCGATACCGGGGTCCGGAACCGGGTTTGCCGACAGGAGCGCCTGCGTGTACGGGTGCTGTGGATCCTCGAATATCTGATCGACGCTCCCGTACTCGACGATGTTGCCGAGGTACATCACGCCGATCTTGTCGCTGATTTTCCGCGCGATACCGAGGTTGTGTGTGACGTAGATCAGGCCCAGTCCCAGCTCGGCCTGCAGGTCCATCAATCGGTTGAGGATCTGCGCCTGTACGGAGACGTCGAGCCCCGACACCGGCTCGTCGGCCACCAGCAACGACGGCTCGACCGCGAGCGCCCGAGCGATGGCGATCCGCTGTTTCTGCCCGCCGCTGAACGCGTCCGGCCGCTGGTGTTTCTCGGCCGGCGAGATTCCCACGCGGCGCAGCAGTTCGTCGACGCGGTCTTGTACCTCATCGTCGGGAACCACGCCGTGAACCAGTATCGCCTCACTGAGTGCGTCTTTCACGGACATGCGTGGGTTGAGCGTGTCCTGTTGGTCTTGGTAGATCAGCTGTGCCTCCCCGCGAAGGCGCCGCTTCGAGTACGTCTCGATGCGCTCGTTCTTGAAGACGACTGTACCCTCGGTGGGCGTCAGGTGGTGAAGCGCGGACTTGACCGCCGTACTCTTTCCGCACCCGGACTCGCCGACGAGCGTGAACGCCTCTCCCTCCCCGACTGTGAAGTCGATCCCGTCGACCGCCTTCACCGTTCGGTCGTTACCGAGGAGCGAGGAGACGAGCCCCGATTCGACCGGGAAATGCTTCTTCAGTCCGGTGACCTCGAGTAGCGTCATCGGCTTCGCCCACCTCCCTCGGCGGCGCTGTCGCCTCCGTCACCTGCGTCTTCGGCATCGGTGCTGTCATCAGCACTGCCGTCGGCGATCGCTTCCGGACCCGCCGCCATCTCGACCGATCCGTCCGGTACCGGCGCGCTGGGCGAACTCGGACGCGTCTGATTGCCATCGTGGAGGAAGCACTTCACCGTCCGTTCGCCGTCGTCGCCGACCTCGTAGTACGGGGGGCGGCGCGACCGGCACGTCTCCGTCGCCTCGGGACAGCGGTTCTCGAAGACACACCCGTCGGGGAGTGATTGCAGTTCCGGCGGTGACCCCTCGATCGTCGCGAAGCGGCTCGATCGGTCTCGGTGAGAGGGGACCGAGTGCAGAAGCGCCTCCGTGTACGGATGCTTCGGATCAGCGAAGACGTCTTCGACGTCGCCGTGCTCGACGATGTTTCCGGCGTACATCACGCCGAGCGTGTCGCACGTTTCGGCGACGACGCCCATGTCGTGCGTCACCCACACCATTGCGACCTCGAGCTCCGACTGGAGCTCCGAGAGGAGGTCGATGATCTGCGCCTGGATGGTGACGTCGAGCGCCGAGGTCGGCTCGTCGGCGAGCAGGAGCTCCGGTTCGCAGGCCAGCGCCATCGCGATGCAGACCCGCTGTGCCATCCCGCCGGAGAACTCGTGCGGATACGACTCCGCTCGATCCTCCGGCGAGGGGATCCCGAGGAGTTCGAGCAGTTCGTACACCCGCTCCCATCGTTCCGGTTTCTCCATCTCGGTGTGTGCCGCGAGCACGTCGGCGATCTGCTCGCCGACTGTGTAGGCCGGATTGAGGTGTGACATCGGCTCTTGGAACACGAAACTGATGTCGTTTCCGCGAAGCGTCCGCAACTCCTCGTCAGCGCACGCTGTCAGGTCGCGACCGCGGTAGCGGACGCTGCCGTCGGCGATCTCGCCGGGGGATCCGATCAACCCCATGATCGATCGCAGGAGCGTCGACTTCCCGGATCCGGACTCGCCGACGATCCCGAGCGTCTCCCCGCGGTGGAGGGTGAACGAGTTGTCGTCGACGGCGGTGACCGGCCCGCCGGCGACGTCGAACCGGGTCGTGAGTCGATCGACCTCGAGCACCGGCTCGGGGTTCCCGTTCGTTCTCATTCGACTACCTCCTCGTGATCGCTGCCGTACAGCAGCACCTCGCGCAGCCCCATACCGAGCAGGTTGAAGCCGAGCACGGCGACCGCGATCGCGATCGTGGGGAAGACGATCGGCCACGGCGTCACGAGGATGTATCCCTGCGCCGCGTTGGCCATCGCTCCCCACGAGGCTTTCGGCGGCTGAATCCCCAGACCGAGGAAACTCAGCGTCGCCACGTCGATGAGGGCGTACGCGACGTCGGTCGTTCCGAGGACGACGATCGGCGGGATCGAGTTCGGGAGGATGTGTTTGAACATCACCCGCCGATCGCTGTATCCGAGGCCCTCTGCGGCTCGGACGTACGTTTCTTCCCGGATCGATAACGCCGAGGAACGGACCGTCCGCGACATCATCGGAACGTAGACGACACCGATCGCGATCATCGCGTTCCAGATGTTGATCCCGAACGTCGTGACGATCACCATCGCCAGCAGCAGGGGCGGTATCGACACGAGGACGTCCAGAAGCCGCATTATCGACTCGTCGACCTTGCCCCGGTAGTAGCCGGCGACGAGACCGAGGCTCACCCCGATGACCGTCTCCAGCGCGATAACGACGACCGCGATAGCGAGCGCGTACCGCGTTCCGAAGATGATCCGCGAGAGGATATCGCGGCCGGTGTTGTCCGTCCCGAAGGGGTGCTCCACGCTCGGCGGCGCGAGCGTGTTCTGCAGGTCCTGCGCGTGTGGCGGGTAGGGAGCCAGCACCGGCGCGAGGACCGCGACGGCGACCAGCCCCGAGACGATCAGGAATCCGGCGGTCGCCATCCAGTTCGAGCGGATTACGTGCCATCCGCGCGTTAGCCCCCCGATCAGTCGTGACCGAGACGGCTCGCTCGGGGCACCGACCGTCTCGCCCTCCGCCGACTGGCTCATTGCTCATCACCAACCATCACGCGCGGGTCGGCCCACGTGTAGAGGAAGTCGACCGCGATGTTCGAGAGGACGAACACCACGGCCGTGATTATCGTCCCCGCGAGGACGACTGGGAAGTCTTGTGCCTCGACGGCGTGGATGATGAGCCGACCAAGACCGCCCATCCCGAAGACGAACTCGACGACCATCGCGTACACGATCAGAAAGCCCATCCAGAGCCCGGAGACCGTCAGCACCGGTGCGATGGCGTTCTTCGCGGCGTATTTGCGGACGATCCGACGCCTCGGGATCCCCATCGCCGTGCACGTTTCGATGTAGTCCCGATCGAGGGCGTCGCGCATACCCGCCCGCATCATCCGGAACATCAACGCGCCGACCATCCCGCCGAGCAATAGCGACGGGACGAATATGTGACTGAGGCGTCCGACGACGCCCGATCCGGCGCCGCCGGATGGAAGGACGTTCAGGTGATACGAGAACACGAGGATCGCCAGCACGCCGCTGACGAACACCGGAACGCTGACGCCGACGATGGCGCCGACGGTGAGGACGCGATCCAGCAGCGACCCGTGTTTTGCGCCGGCGAGGATCCCTGTGGGAATCGACATCGCGGTCGCCAGCACCATACTCAGTCCGACGATCTGGAACGTGATCGCCCACCGGTCCGCGATGAGCGTCGCCACCGGGCGCTGCTGGGAGAACGAATACCCCAGATCACCCGTCAGGACGTCCTGCAACCACAGGAAGTACTGCACGTACCACGGCTCGTTGAGGTTGTACTGCTCGACGACGGTTCGGCGCATCTCCTCTGTCACGACGCCGCCCGACAGCAACACGTCGGCGGGCGACCCCGGAGCGAGCTGCAGCAGGGCGAACACCAAAAACGTGACTCCCCAGACGATGAAGACGCCGAATCCCAACCGTTTGAGCAGATACTGTATCGTTCGTGCGGAGACCATCACTCTTCGATGTACATATCCCGAAGGAAACTGCTGAAGTACGTGACGAACGCGGGAATCTGTCCGTCGTAGCCCCCGAACTTGGTGTTAAACGCCTTCGTCGTGTCGGGGTGGAAGAGCCAGATGCCCGGTGCCTCGTCGACGATCAGCTGATTCGCCTGCTTGGCGTACGCCGCCCGCTCGTCGGTGTCGAGCGTGGTCTTGAACTGCTGGATGAGCGCGTCGACCTCCTCGTTTTCGTACGCGAACCAGTTGTTCCCCGGCGGCAACTGCTCCGAGCGGAAAAGCGGCGTGAGGATGGCGTCCGGCGAGGGGAAGTCCGACGCCCAAAGCCCCATCTGCATCGGCTCGCGCTCGGACATATCCGTCTCGCCCCAGAACGACTCGACGTACTGGGACGTCGACACCTCCCGGAGGTTGACCGTCACGTCGATCTCCGCGAGGTTCTCTTGGATGACCAGCGCCGGCTTCTGACGGACCGTGTCCTTGGGCGTCAGAAGGGTCGTCTCGAAGCGCGGACTGCCCGTGTATCCGGCGTCGTCGAGCATCGATGCCGCCCGCTCGGGGTCGTAGGGGAAGCCGTCGTACTCGAGGTCGTCCGGCGTCACGTGGCCCATCATATTCTCCGGCAGCATACTGGTCGCGTGCGCCCCGTACTCCCCGATCGTGCTCTGCGTGATCGATTCCGTGTCGACCGCGTAGCTCAGCGCCCGACGCACATCGGCGTTCCCGAACGGCTCCTTGGTGCTGTTGAACACGACGAAGCTCGTCTGGAACGACGTGACCGTGTAGAGATCGACGTTGTCGAGGCCGTCGAGGACCGACAGCTGATCGATCGGGACGTCGTTCGTTCCGCCGTAGTCGCCGTTCTGCATCCCCGTGATCCGCGCCGTCCCGTTCGGGACGATCTCGAATCGCGCCCCGTCGAGGTAGGGAAGCCCCTCGTCCCAGTAGTCCCCGTGCCGGGAGATCTCGATGTAGTTGCCGCTCCGCCACTCCTCGAGCGTGAACGGTCCGGCGCCCACCGGATTCTGCGCGAGGTCCGTACCCCGTTCCTCGATCTGCGACTGCGGCGCGACGCCCCACGCCGTCGTGGCCGGGACGAACTTGAACGCGGCGTCCGGTTCCGAGAGGTTCACTTGGACGGTGTACTCGTCGACCTTCTCGAACGAGTCGACGGAGTCGAACATCCACGCGAGCGGAGACTGCGCCTCGTCTCGGAGCGTGAGCTCTGCGCTCGCGATAACGTCGTCTGCGGTCATCTCGCTTCCGTCGTGGAACACCACGCCCTCACGGAGTTCGTATACGAACGTCGTCTCGTCTTCGGCAGCCCAGCTCTCGGCGAGCGCGGGCTGCAGCTCCATATCCGGCTCGCTGTACTCCAGCAGGCTGTCCCAGATCTGCGCGGTGAGGTTGTTCGTGATGGTGTCGTACGACTGCCAGTACGAGAGGTTGCGGGGGGAATCTCCCAGCGCAAACGTCATCGTGCCACCCCCCCGACCACCGGTGCTCGTGCTCTCGCTGTCGGTGTCGCTGCCGCCACTGGTGGCGTCGCTTCCGTCGTCGCCGGTGCACCCTGCGAGGGCCGACGCGCTCGCTGCCCCGGCCAACATCTTAACGAAATCTCGTCTATTTTCTGGATTCATAATTTCATTCCCGAAGATATGTTTCATAACACTATGCTTGGCGCGAATAGGTGGTCATACATTTAGTCTGGCAACGGATACCTTGATCCGATGATCCCTATTAAAGAGTTTCGAAAAAATATCCACGAATACTGCATAAAATTATGCTAAATGGGTAGTGTAATAGGTATATTAATGAATGAGTCTGCGGAAAAATCCAGTCTTATTCGAGATGGTAAACCTGTAAGTGGAGGGATCGGGATCAGACAGGTCGATAGGCTCGGGAACTCGAGCTCGGAGACCGATTCCCCCGCTCCGTTCGCTCGCGCGCGCCCCGCTCGACGGAACCCCAACCGCTGACGCGAATCACTCGACCGTCCGGGTCACGGTCCCCGTCGCGCCACCGTTGTCGGTGACGATGAGCGTCACGTCCGTTCCGCTGGGTACGTTCGCTTTATTCACCGTTTGGCCGGTGTAATCGACCGTCTCGTCGTCGCCGACGTCCCACTCGTAGCTGACGATAGTTCCGTCGGGATCGTTCGACGCCGATCCGTCCAGATCGACGTTCGACGACTGACCGGAACGGCTCGCGGTGAAGTCCGCCGTCGGCGGCTGATTGGACGGGGTCGCCGTGGGCGTTGGCGTCGCTGTGGCTGTGGCCGTGGCGGTCGCAGTTGCCGTGGCCGTCGCGGTCGGCGTCGACGTGGCGGTCGCGGTGGCTGTGGCGGTTGGCATCGGCGTCGCGGTCGACGTTGGCCCTCCCGGATCGGTGCCATCGGCCGTGTCCGTGTACGTGACGCTGTCGGTGAGCTGACCGTCGGCGTCGTACAGTCGGAGCGTGATCGTGTACTCCGTGCCGCCGCCCGAGGTACTGGCCGACCCCTCCGGCCCAGTGTAGGAGACCGACCCGGTCGGTTCGTCGGTGCTGGCGAGCGTTTGACTCCCGCCGCCTGTCTCATCGAACGTCACCTCCACGCGGTCGAATCGGGCGTCGGGATCGGAGATCGAGTACGAGGCCGTGTAGCGGGCGCGCCGGGTGTCCGGATTGCCCGACGTGTCGCTGTCGTCGGTAACCGACGTGCTCTGGAACGTCGGCGCGGTCGGCGTCGGCGTCGCTGTCGCCGTTGCGGTCGGCGTCGCCGTCGCGGTCGGCGTCCCCGGCGTTGCGGTCGGCGTTGCCGTAGCAGTCGGCGTTCCGGTCGGCGTCGCCGTGCCCGGCACGACCGCTCGCTCGTCGTAGCGGACGGCACCCCCCGACGAGGTGTCGACGAGGAGAACCCGGACCTCACCCGCGAACGAGTGCGCGACCGTGATCGACTCGCCGCCCTGGAACCACTCGTCGCCGTCGAGCGTATCGCTCGCGCGATCGGCGGGGTCGCCCAGGTCGAACCGCCGCTCGGTGTCGCCCTGTCTGATCACGAGTTCGAGGTCCGAGAGCGCGAAGTCCTGGCCGCCACGGTGCGTGAGTGTGAGCGTCGACGGATCGAGGTCGACCTCGAACTCCGCGGGGTCGTCGGCCGCCTCGATCTGTCGTTCGAGGTTGAAGATCAGCGCGGAGCCGACGCCGATCGTCGTGGTGATGACGAGAAGCGTCACCAACACCGTGCTGACGGTCTCGCTCTGTGCGCGGTCGGCGTCGATCATTGCTCAGTCTCCCGGTCGACGTGGCGCCAGCGGATCACGAGGGGACGTCGATGAAGTACGTGCCTTTCGCGCCGTTCTCGAAGCGGAACTCGATGACGAAAAAGTCCCGCTGAGCGATGTTGTCGCTCGTCCCGTCCTGATCGAACTCGAAGGAGATCGTCGTCTCGGTGTTGTTCCCGGGCAACTCCGGCTGGGTATCGAGCGTCTGCATCGGTTCGGTGATCAGGAAATCGTCGCCGAAGACGGTCGTCGCGTTACGGATGTCGTAGGGGTCGACCGCGTCCTGTCCGCCGGGCTGCTGTTCGTTGAAGTAAAACGACATCCGCGCTTGGGTGATCGACGTGTCTCTGTCGGCGGTGTTGTTGAAGACGACGCTCACGGTGTTGCCGGTCCTGGAGACCGACTCGTAGTTGACGTCGTTCGGTCCGGCCGGGTTGATCTCGAGTCCGCCCGGCTGCCGCTGTCCGCCCGCGGGCGCCTCGTTCAGTCCGGTCGGGGAGCACGCGACGTCCACACGCCCGGACGCATTGATCGTGAGCTCGCCGTCGGTGACCGTCACGTCGGCGGGGTCGACCTGCCCCTCGAGCAGCTGCTCCCACGTCCCCTCGCTCAGCCCCGTCGGGTAGGTGACTCGGGCGTCCTCTATCTCCCGGTCGTTCACGTTGCCCGGAACCGACTCGATGGAGACGCGGTCGACGCCGGACTCATAGAGGCTCGTGTTCAGCGGGCGGACGTTGACCGTATCGCCCTGCACGAGCTGCTGGTCGGTCAGGAGGATCGTCCGCCCGCTGAAGTTGAGATACAGGACGGTGTTCTCGTACACGATCGTCGGCGCGTTGTGATATTCGCTGTACCCCGGCGTGTACTGGAGCGTCCGCGTCTCGATCGGATCGCCCGCCGGACACAGATTCGAGATCGAGTTCCCGTCGCCGTCGGTGACGCGTATCGGTTCGGGCTGGCCGGTCCCGAGCGATCCCGCCGCCGGCGGGGGGTTGATCCCGAGGAGACGGATCGGATAGCGCGTTCCCAGCTTGACGGAGCTGAAGGTGGTCTCACCGGCAGTCTGTGCGGTGAGAATGGCGTTCCGAAGCTCCAGCATATCGTTCTGGACCTCCTTGCTGTGTGCGAACTCCGTCTGCTCGGTCTGGATTGGAATGTAAGCTGCCTGATAGATAGACAGGAGGATGATGAGAAAGCCGAATACGAGCACCGCGCCGATGACGGCAGAGACGGCGCGGTCGTCCCCTCGAAAGCCCATAGACTCATATTCTGCCCGCCGTGCTTGAGTCTTGTTGCTGCCGGGGGCGGTCGTGAGATAGCGGGGATGTCACTGTGTCTTGACCATTACTCTTTTCTAGTTGCTGTCACACCGATCGGTATGGCGCTGTACGTGCTCGGCCTCTGGCTGCTCGGCTGGGCGGTCGTCGCCGTCTCGATCGTTCTCACCTTCACGTCCGGGGCGCCGGCGGGGCCGATCGATGCCCTGCTGCGGGGTCCGGGACAGTTCTATCTCGAATCGGTCGTCGCGCTCGCGGACTTCGCGCGTCTGACCACGATCCCGTCGCGGTGGACGGATATCGGCTACGCGGCGCTGGCGCTCCTCCCGCTCGGGGTCCACCTCTTTCTCACCGGTCGCGCGATCCGCGTGGCCGCTCCCGACGCGTGGGACGAAAACCAGATCACCGTCGCTGTCTTCGGCGTCGGTTCGATCTTCGCGACCGTGGGCGTCCTCGGCGCGATGCTGTTCGGTCTCGGCGCGCAGTTCCTCGTGATCTCGATACTCGGCGTCGGCATCGGCGTCGGGCTCTTGGCCGTGTCGCGGCTTGTCGCCGCGGTGGGCACCGAAACGACGGATCGCCGGCCGGCTTGATATTGACGTCGCATACGATCAGTATGCACCGTCAACCGAGGATAGAACCAGCTCGACGCGATCACGTGCCAGCAGGAAAATGTCTCGACGCCGGACTCCCTCTTGCCGGACGCAGGTTCGGCGTCCGAACGTGAAACGCGGCCGGAGCGCGGGGAGGTCCGTCTCAGAGACGGTCAGGCGACGTTGAAGCCCTTGTCGCGGAGGAAGTCCTCGATGCGACCGGTGTGGTTCCCCTGGAGCTCGATAGAGCCGTCTTCGACGGTGCCACCGCAGGCGAACTTCGATTTCAGGTCCGACGACAGGCTGTCGATGTCCACGTCTTTGGGATCGAACCCTTCGATGACCGTTACCTCCTTTCCGTAGCGGCGCTCGTCGATGCGGATAGTGATCTCCTGGGACTCTTTGGCCACGTCCTCGCAGACGCAAAGCTCCTCAGGGAGTCCGCACGTCGAGCAGACTTCCGACATTACAACCCGAGTCTACAGGATGGGGATATTAAACAGTATCGGGAGTTCCCCCGTCCCCGACGGGTCACGCGGGAGCGGAACGTCCCCAACGCGCTCACTCGTCGGGAGACGCGGCTCACCGGAACCGGCGAACGATCGGCGTGGACGACCGCACGAGTCGGTTGACAGTCGAAATCGCCTCGTCGGCCTCCTCGCAGGTCACGCCCGCTCCGTACCGAACGCGCTCGTACAGCGCGACGACGCGTCCGCAGTCGGCGTTGGGACAGACCGCCCCCTCGTGTCCGTCCTGCGAACCGCCCTCCCCGACGATATCGGACTCGTTCTCCCGGATCGATCGGAGGTACGATCGCGGCGTCTCCCCCGGCCGACGCGGGCGGTACTCGGCTTCGAGGAGGACCGAGAGCCGCCTGTACGCCCGGATCACGTCGGTCTCCGGATCGTCACCCCGCCGCTGGAACTGTACCGCGAGCAGCCTCGACGTCCGCGCGGCCACTCCTGTGCGGCGCGCGCCGGCGACGAGGCCGACGACCGCGACGATGCCGACGAGGAGCGTTCGTCCCGCCGGCAGCGACGGGAGCGGTAGCGACTCGCCGACGCTTCCGCCCGGCGTCGACGCCCCGCCATTCGATCCGGCTGCCACTCCCGGCGTCGGACTCGCGGGCGTCGACGCGGGGGTCGCGCCGGGCGAGGAGGCGGTCCCGTTCGGTCGCGGAGTCGCAGTCTCGCCGCTCGTCGGCGTCGACGGGGTCGGTCCCGAGGTGTTCGGGGACGCCTCCGGGAGGTCGACGGTCGCGTCGCCGCTCTGGCGCGCCTCCGCGAGCCGCGCGTCCTCCGCCGTCTCCCGCGGGCCGCCGGGCGTGGGATCGAAGCGGACCCATCCCGCGTCGGGGAAGTACACCTCGACCCACGCGTGCGAGTCGAGACCGCGGACGACGCGTGTCCCCTCGTCCACCCGTTCGCCGGGGGTGTAGCCGGTGACGAACCGCGCCGGGACGCCCTGCGAGCGGAGCATCACGACCATCGTCGTCGCGTAGTAGGTGCAGTAGCCGGCGTCCATCTCGAAGAGGAACGTGTCGGCCACGTCGCCGGTCGGGGTCGGCACGCTCAGTGAGTACGCCTTCTCGCGTTCCAAGTGCGTCTCGATGGCGACGGCCTTCTCGTAGGGCGTGTCCTCCTCGCCGGCGACAGCGTCGGCGCGCTCGCGGACGCGATCGGTGGTGCTGGCCGGAAGCTGCAGATACGACGCGGTCACCGAATCGGGATAGTCAGTCCCGGCCGTCCGGAGCCGTTCGGTCGTCGCGTTCGGCACGCGGCTCGTGACGGTGTAGCTGTCGCCCGGCTCGAGCGTCGTCCCCGGCCGGAGGCTTCCCTGCGGCGTCACGGACGCCCGATCCGCCACCGCGCCGTCGAGTTCGACTGGCTTCCACGCGGCCGGCAGGACCGAGATCGATCCCTCGGCCGTCACCGTCTGTCCGAGCGTGCGCGCGGGGCCGGGGTGCCCGCTGAGCCGGCCGCCGTAGGGGCGCTCGTTCCCGGTCCGGACCCAGCCGTCGCCCGTGTATCGGTCGTACGCCGCGGTCCGCCAGTACGCCGGTCGGGGGCTCTCGACGGTGAACCTGACCGCCGGCGAGAGCCGGATGCTCCCCGCGACCTCGATGCGGTCTTGGGCGTCGACGAGGTTCCCCTCGACGGTCGGCGCGCCGCGGTCCGGCAGCACCGGCGATCCGGCGGCGCCCGGGACGACCGAGAGCGTCGACGACAGGACGATCATCGCCGCGAGCAGCGCGGTCAGGACGTCCGCCTGCGCGAACCCGGTCCCGTGACGCTCGAAAGTGGAGGCCGCGACCGCCACCGTCGCGCCGACGACACCGACGAGCGTCGTCACGCCGTCCGCATCGCCGGTGAGGACGACGAGCGCGAGCGCGACGCCCCCGACCGCGCTCGCGAGCACGTACCGGCCTCGGGCAGCGAGGTACCACGAGAAGAACACGGGCCCGGGAACGACGGCGGTCGCCCACACGCCCGCGCCGACCAACCGGAGCACCGACAGCCCCGTCAGCAGCGCGACCGTGTCCGTGAGGACGCGTTCGGCGGTCAGTAGCTCTAGTTGGCTCGCCGGGAGCGCGATCAGGTACACCGCGACGCCGAGCGCGAGCAGCGCGACGGTGAGCACGGACGCGGCGCGAACGCCGACGAACCGACCGACGAGCGCGGCGAGTACGAGCGCGGCGAGCACCGCCGCGGCGAACGGTTCTCGTCCGCCGACGACGTCGGTGACGTGCCAGAGGACGCCCACGTACGACCACGTCAGCGCCGCGATGCCGGCGAACGCGAGCGCCCGCTCGGAGGCGATGGGCCGGTTCATCGCTCCGCCCCCGTCGTGGTCGACCCCGGGGCGTCGCCGGGGCGTGAGCCCTCGGGCCGTGTATCTTCGAACCCCGCGTGCGGGACCTGTGCCGCTCCGGTTCCCGCGCGCGCTGCCCGCGCGTCCCCGATCAACTCCTCGAACCGCCGCTCGCGGTCGGCGACCCGGACCGTCGCGGACCCGTTCGACGCGCGGATCACGATGTCGGCGTCGACCGGCGTCTCGGAGCCGCCCCGGCCGTTCGCCGCCGCTCCGCCGATCGGCACCGGCCCACCCCCTGCGGTCGCGAGGTGCTCGAACAGCGCCCGCGTCGATCCCGGCGACGCCTCGACGCTCCCCGACGGCGTTTCGAGCCTGACCGGGCGCCCGTCGTCGAGCAGCGACAGACACACCGACGCCGCGGCCTCGGCCATCGCGTCGACGGTCTCGACGTCAGGGTCGTCTCGTTCCGAGCGTTCTCCCGCGGTGACTCGGCTGCCGGCGGCGGTATCAGTGTCGGCGTCGACCCCGCTGCCTGCGTCGGTGTCGCCCCCGGTGTCGACCCCGCTGCCTGCGTCGGCGACGGCGCCGGCAGCGACGGCGACGCGGTCGGATTCGCGTTCGGCGACGTACTCTTGGACGACGAGTTCGCCCCGCTTCGCCGACGACTTCCAGTGGATGTCGCGGCGGGCGTCTCCCCGGACGTACTCGCGCAGTCCGTCGAAGGAGTCCCGGTGGTCCGCCCGACCCGGCCGGGACTCGGCCGCGGACAGGAGGTCGGCCCGGGCCGTCCCCGAGAGGCGAGCGACCGGCGGGTAGACCACGAGGGTGTCGCGGGCGTCGACGGTGACCGCGCGCTCGACGAGTCCGAGCACGTCCGTGAGGACGACCGTCACCGGTCCGAAGACGTGCTCGCCGCGCCGCTGTGTCGCGATCTCGTAGGTGACGACGCCGTCTCCGCCGACCGTGCCCGCGACCACCGCCGCTGAGTCATCGTCGTCGGTCGCGCCGTCGGTCGCGCCGTCGGACGCGCGCACGCCCGATGGCAGGCGGTCGCGGACCGTCGCGGCGTAGGACCGCGGCGCTCGAAGCGACAGTTCCACCGTCGCGGTCGGCACCGGCGCGTCGGCGGGCGGGAGCCGCCGCTCGACGGTCGGCACCGGCGCGCGCCACACCTGCACGACGGCGCCGAGCAGGGCGACCGCCGACGGCAGGACGACCGCGTCGAGCGCCCGCGCGCCGAACAGCGAGCCTGCCGCGAGGCTCGCGGCGATCACCGCGGCGACCACGTAGGCGCGTCGTGTCGGGCGCATTGTCTCGACTCAGTCGACGGCGACGGATTCGAGCGCCCGCTCGACGACCGCCGCGCCGTCGGCGTCGGCGTCCGTCCGGATGCGGTGACCCCACACCGAGGGGACCTCCGCCTGCACGTCGTCAGGGAGGACGTACTCGCGGCCCTCGAAGACCGCGCGGGCCTGCGAGGCCCGGAGGAGGGCGATCGCCCCGCGGGGACTCACGCCCAGGCGGGCGTGATCGCGGGTGTAGCTCGCGAGCCGAGAGATGTACGCCCGAACGGGCTCGCGAACGGTCGCCTCGGCGACGGTCCGGCGGGCTCGGCGGACGTCCTCGACGGTCGCCACCGGCTCGAGCGACTCGATCGGGTGGTCGCCGGCGACGCGCCCGAGCAGTTCCGTCTCCTCGGTCTCGTCGGGGTAGCCGAGCCGGATCTTCTTGGTGAATCGGTCGACCTCCGCGACCGGGAGCTCGTACGTCCGTCCCGGCTCGACGTCGTTCTGCGTCGCGATGACGGTGAAGGGCTCCGGAACGAGGTGCGTCTCGCCGTCGACGGTCACCTGTCCCTCCGCCATCACCTCGAGCAGCGCGGCTTGGGTCTTCGGCGGCGCGCGGTTGATCTCGTCGCCGAGGACGACGTTCGCGAAGACCGGGCCGGACTGGAACTCGAACGCCCGCGTCTTCTCGTTGAAGACGTTCACGCCGGTGATGTCCGACGGGAGGAGATCCGGCGTGAACTGGACGCGCGAGAACGAGCCGTCGAGAGAGGTCGCCACCGACCGCGCGAGCATCGTCTTCCCGACGCCCGGCACGTCTTCGAGCAGGAGGTGCCCGCGCGCGAACAGCGCCACGAGGATGTGTTCGATCGCCCCCCGGTGGCCGACGATGACGCGCTCGACGTTGTCGACGATCTGTGCCATCAGCTCGGCGGCGTCGTCGATGGACACCGGCGAGGCATTCTCGGGGGCGTTCCTCGGATCTGATACGGCGTCTGCGTCGGTCATGGCTGAGGAGGTGTGGAGCGGGAAGCGTGAGCGAGCGGTCGCGGGCCGCTCGGGCTCACTCCGTCGTGGGGCGTAGTCACCGCGTGAACGTAACTCTGCTGGCGGTTCGTACTGTCGGTGGAAGTCCCTTTCCGGTGATCGAGGCCACGGGGGGTCGCGGTCACCGGCACACAGTTGCGACCGACCGTATTAGCCCGCGGTCGGGGGCGGCGTTCACGCCCCCGGCGCGCGCTCGTACACCTGTGTCCCGGCGTCGCCGGCGAGCGCCGAGGTCAGCCGCTCCGGTGAGGAGATCACGGCGCGCTCGCCGCCACGTTCGACGAACCGGAGGCAGGTCCCGACCTTCGGGCGCATACTCCCCACGCCGAACTCGCCGGCCTCGAGGTGTTCGTGGAGGGCCGCCGCGGACGCCCGCTCGATCGGCTGTTGGTCCGGTCCCCCGAAGTCCACGTACGCGTACTCGACGTCGGTCAGAACGATCAGCGTCGCCGAGCCGAGCTCGTTCGCGAGCAGCCTTGCGGTGCGGTCTTTGTCGACGACGACCTCCACGCCGCGGAGGTCGCCGTCGTCGTCGCGGGCGACCGGCACGCCGCCGCCGACGCAGACCACCGTGTTGCCGTGCTCGCCGAGCAGGGTGTTGCCGCCCAGCGCGACGACGAGCGGCGGGGCGTCGGTCTCGTCGGCGTCGGGGGCCATACGACGCGTTTCGCCGCGCGCCACCGAAAGCGTTCGTACGGAACGGGAGACGGTGTTCTAAGATGGAGTGAATGATGGGGTGGTACAATTCCAAGGTGAGTTATGTCTGAAAAAAGACGGTCTCAGGGACTGTTGATGAAGGTCAGTGATCCGCTTCACTTGTTTTGAATTATTGCTTTCAAATACCATTCCTTGGGATATCTGATGTCGTTCGGATTCAGTCTACCCTGATAACCGGGTTTAGGAGGACAATCTACAGTCTGGAACTACTCGAAGTTCGAATTATGTTACAGTTGATGAATTTAAACTGTGATTCAGCTTAATTACGAATAGAAGTGCTGTCTGTCGCTTTTGCTCTTGGGGCCAAGCGGTTTTCCCCTACAACGCTGGAGTCGACGAGAGCAAACGTGATCGCCGACCAGCGGTTCGCGAAACAGTAGAAAACACGAAGTTAATAAATGATAGAGAAGGAACAATAGCGCCGAATGTGTCTTTCGTGAGGTGAACCGTATAAATGTCAATTTGTCAATCTGATTTGACAAGACTAACACAAAAACCGCCGACGAGTAGCTCAAACCGTTGATTTCGTATGAATTAGCTCCTCTGAGCACTGCCGTTAATCCTACCCAAATTTTAATAATAATTAACTCAGAACCTTGGCTTGTATGACAGAGACAGAAGATATATCAAAGGGGTTGATTGTGACGGGCAGTAGGGGATTACTAGTAGCCATATTGGTTCTTTGGGTTACACATATTTACATCGTGAGTTTCGTACCGGACGGGTTTGTGCTCGCTATTCCTACGTGGTACCTTGCATCGTATCTTATCGGATTGAGTACGGTTGGCCTCATCTATCTATATCTTTTTAACGGAGGGGATTCACTTGATTAGTCAACTTACTGCTGCACTGACGAGAATTCCGACGATCATTTTCGTTATGTATATGGTGGGTATGGTTGCTGTCGGCGTCTACGCCCATCGGTTCAATGAACAGACACCGTCGGACTACTTCGTCGCTGGAAAACGAATCGGGCTGGTGGTTCTCACTTTTACGATTCTCGCCTCGATCCAGAGTGCATTCACCTTCTTCGGAATCGGTGCCAACGCGTCGGGTGCTGGTCTAGGGGTATACGTTTTTATCCTGCTCAACGCGGTGGCTCTCAGCCTCATCATCGGTGTCGCTGGGACAAAATTTCAGTTGGTGGGCGTGGCACAGGACCTGCTCACCCCGACAGAATATGTCAGAGACCGTTACGAAAGTAACTCGATCGTGATCGTCTATCTCCTCTCGACGGGTGTGTTTTTGCTCACTTTCGTCGCGACCCAGATCGCCGGCGGCGGAATCGCGCTGGAGGTCTTGCTCGGAATTCCGTACGAGGTGAGTATCGTCCTCATAGCACTATTTATGGCATTTTACCTCCACGTCGCCGGGATGCGAGGTGTAGTTTGGTCGGATACGATACAAGGCGTAATCATCTTTGCTTCGCTTGTTCTGGGGTTCATCCTTGTTAATGTCCAGATCGGCGGTCCCGAAATCGTCAATTCAGTCCAGAGCGTTGATCCTGCTCTCTTTAGTTTGCAGGGGCCCATCTCGCTGTGGACTCCCCTGTTCACGCTCACATTCGCGCTCTACTTTACCGCTGGTGTCCCTGCGTATCCACATCTCATCCAGCGGTATCTCGCGGCTGGCAACACGGATATTGTGAAGAAATCGGGGGTGATTTATGCTATTCTCGCGAGTACCGTCTTAGCTCTGGCAGCGCTGCTCGGGTTATACGCATTCGGTATGATGCCCGAAATCGCCAACCGAGATTATCTGATCCCTCGCCTCTTCGAGACGATCACTCATCCTGTCGTGTTCGGGATCGTTGTTTCCGCAGCCATTGCTGCCCTGATGTCGACTGCAGACTCCGTCCTACTCACCGTGAGTTCGATGATCACCCACGACGTATACAGGGAGTTCTTCGATTCAGATATCTCGAATGAACGAGAAGTTCGGGTCACGCAGGTTTTTCTCATACTATCGATATTGATCGCGTTGGTCATCGCGTGGCTGCAACCCGCCGGAATCTTCGCATTGGGCGCTCTCTCGGTCGCCGCCGGTGCTGTCACTGCCCCTGCCGTGTTTATGGGGCTTTATTGGGAAGGGGGAACTGCCGAAGGTGCTATTTTCTCTATGATCACCGGAGTGGTTGTGATGATCGCCTACTTCTTCGAATTCATCCCGACGGCGTACCGGTTTGGAATGCATTACGGCTTTATCGGAACGGCCGTGACATTCGCAGTCTATATCATTGTGAGCTTCCTCACCGAAACACCGTCGGATAACCGAGTGGAGGCCTACACCGAGGGTTAGTCCGGACCACGGGGAGACGTCGTTTGGAGGGCCAACCACGAAGTCACCGGTCGCAACGGACTTTGTCTCCAACTATGAAACTCTTTGTCTGACTTCTCTCGGTCGTGTTTAGTTAGGAGCATTGAGCCAGGCAGCAAATGCTTGGAGCCAATTTTCGGCAGTTTGGGGTTCAACGT
>NZ_JBQWLT010000020.1:0-17919 GCF_052545375.1 Halobellus sp. GM3
CGATCCTCTGGGAACACTCACTCGCCGCCTCGCCACTCATACCCACCCCTCCCAGCGCCCACGAGGACAGACGGCACGCGCCGTCAGCCCCCGTGGGCGCTCTTTATTTCGAAGCAGACCGCTAGGCTTAAACGCCGAAACGGAGTAATTTCACCCGCGCCAAGGTGGCAGAGTTCGGCCGAACGCGTCCGCCTGCAGAGCGGATCACCGCCGGTTCAAATCCGGCCCTTGGCTTTCCTACATCCCCTAAATCTCTCGACAGCCCCGTTTTGGCAACGCCGCTCGTTTTTGGTATGTGCGTTTTCCGAGAGAATCGTCTCTTGTGAGTCATCGCGAAGAGCTACTCACCGGGACGACTACCAGCACGGCTCCATCGAACGCCGGATTACAGCCGTGGACCCGTGTACTCGTAGTACTCGACGGCCTGTGCACACCAAGAGCAGCCGCAACTGTAGGCGCCGCTCCGCCCCGAGAGGGAATCGGGGCTCTTCACCTCGATATTGCGCTCGAACCGCTCTACGAGATCGTGATAGCGGTCGTGCTCCTGCCAGAACAACGCAGCAGCCGCCGACATACTGATTCCAATGTACGAAGTGTACTTGAGAGTTGCTCCGAACGCACAGAACTCGGTGCGGAAGCCAACGACGCCGTTCGTGGACCACCGGCACTAATTCTACAAGTGTCGCCGCAAACCGGACTGGGTCCCTCGCCTCCGTGACAACACAAGATACAGACCGCTGGGATCTGTTGCGGGACGATGGTGGAGTCACGCCCGGTTGACGACGAAGACGGTGATGGGCGGATCAACGAACGGCTGGATCGCATCATCGACTTCCTCGCAACGCATCTCCCGTGAGTATTCCACACCTCAACGGTGTGTCACGTATCGCCCCCGGCAGAGAGCAAATATACTCACCGCCCGCTCTCACCGTGGGCGGAGGCAACTGATGCGATCGATCGCGCGCGTTCACAACCATTAACGTCGAGTGCCGCGGAGTCACCGTTTGGCGACGCTCGCGGGTTCCCCGTTCCAGTTGAAACGCGACGCACGTCTCCGTTCGATCGCCGACCGATGCCGGAAAACGGTAACCGTTATACGCCACGTGGCCAAATCCGCAGATATGCAACGACGCGCCGCGGCGATCTACGTCGCACTCTTCATAATCATCGGTGCGGCTTCGTACTCGTTGGTCGCGACTGCCCAAACGCCCGAGATCGAGTTCTCGAATCCGGCGTACGAACTCACGCAGGGCGATCAGTTCCAAGTGGGCGAGCAGACGTACACTGTCTCCAGCGTCTCGGACGGGACGGGCGAACTACAGTACACCGAGGAGTCCGCACGCTACACCGTGAGTTGGGAGAACGACTCCACGCAGACGCTCGGCGACGAAGAGTGGCGCGTGATCGTCGAGAGCGGCGAGGATCCCTCGGCGTTCACGCTGCGCGAGGAGATCAACGAGACGGCGATCCTCCAGAACGACCCGAACGCGAGCGATGAGACGGTAACGCAGGACGACGAGCGCTACGTCGTTATCGACGGCTCCGAACTCGTTCCCGCGTCCGAGTACTTCCCCGACCCCGAGACGCGGGCGTACGCCGAGGGCGACACCGTCCAGTACGAGGGTAACGCCACGACCGTCGATTCGGTGACCGCCGATTCAGTCGTGCTGGCGTGGGAGGCCCCGCGGACGAGCACCGTCGCACTGGAGGACAACGCGAACGTCACCCTCGGTGAGGAGACGTTCCTCGCACACTTCGCCGACGGGTCGACGCTGCAACTTGTCGACGACTTCGACAGCTACAATCGACAGACCGCAGAGATCGACCGGGTGAACACCTACGAGAACGGGCTGTGGGGCGTGAGCATTCTTTCGTTCCTCACCTCGGTCTTCCTTCTCGGCTTCGCGTACCTCCCCTCGCGGTACTGAGCGGAGCCCTCCGACCTACGGAGTCGTCGTGGCAGACGGAACGGGTGACACGCGTGTCACTCGGATACTTATACGCGTGGCAGTGGTACGACCGCTATGAGCGACGAGACGCCAGTCACCGCGGAGCGACCGGACAGCCCGTTTCAGACGACCGGGACCGACCACATCACCATCTGGGGAAGCAACGAGGCGGACACGCTCGCGTTCTATCGCGACCTCCTCGGGATGCCGCTGGTGCTGCGACAGCCGAACCTCGATGACCCCTCCCAGACGCACCTGTTTTTCGACACCGGCGACGGCCGCATCCTGACGGTGTTCGTCGGCGACCGCGCCTCGAACCGCGGACCGCAGCGCGGCGGCACCGGTTCGGTCCACCACCTCTGTTTCAGCATCGCTCCCGAGGACTTCGAGGACGTCGCGGCGGCGCTCGACGACGCCGGCCGGAACTACAACGTCTTCGACCGGGGCATCTTCTTTTCGCTGTACACCCACGACAACAACGGCCTCGTGATCGAGCTGTCGACCGACAAGTACGACGTCCCCGACGACCGCCGGGGCGAAGTGCTCGCGAAGGCCCAAGAGCTGCGGGTCGAAGACGGCGCCGACTACGCCAAAGACGAGCACCTCGCGGCCGCGCTCGAAGAACTGGGTCTCGATGCCACGCCCTACGACCTGCCCGACGCGTCCTCGGGCGTCGGCGGCGTCGAGTGACGGCACGACTCGAGTCGCCTTTTAGACCTCGACGAGCACTTTGATCGCCTCGCGTTCGTCCATCGCGCGGTACCCCTCGGCGACGTTCTCCAGATCGACGGTCTTCGTGAACACCGGCGCGGGGTCGAGCGTTCCCTGGAGCACGTCCGCCATCAACTCTTCAGCGTACGCGCGGACGGGCGCGACGCCCCCGCGGAGCGTGACGTTGTCGCCGAAAAACGAGAAGAGATCCAGCCCGCCGTCGAGTCCGTGGGGCACGCCGACGTAACCGACGGTCCCGCCGGGGCGACAGACCTCGGCGGCCAGCGCCATCGACGAGGCGGCCCCAACGCACTCTAAGACGTGGTTCGCGCCGCCGTGTGTCAGTTCGCAGACGCGCTCGACCGCCTCGTCGCCGCGCTCGGAGACGACGTCCGTGGCGCCGAACTCCGCGGCGAGTTCGAGCCGGTCCTCGTGGTGGCCGACGGCGACGATGCGCTCGGCGCCGAGGCGTCTGGCCGCGAGGACGCCACAGAGCCCGACGGCGCCGTCGCCGACGACAACGCAGGTCTCGCCGGCGTCGACCCCCGCGCTCACGGCCGCGTGGTGGCCCGTTCCCATCACGTCGGTAAGAGGGAGCAGCGAGCGGAGCACGTCCTCGTCGTCGGCGTAGCGGTCGGGCACGCGGACCAGCGTCCCGTCGGCGTGGGGACAGCGGACCTTCTCGCCTTGCGCGCCGCCGTTGTCGCCGCCCCAGCCGTCGCCGTTGACACAGGAGGTGTGCAGCCCCTTTCGACAGAACTCGCAGTAGCCACAGCTGATCTTGAACGGCGCGAGGACGCGGTCGCCCGGATCCACGGAACGGACGTCGTCGCCGACGGCCTCGACGATTCCCATCGGCTCGTGGCCCACCTTCGAGGGGACGTCGCGGTCGCTGTCGCCGCGGTAGAACCACAGGTCGGAGCCGCAGACCGCCGTGTGGGTGACGCGGATCAGGGCGTCCGTGGACGACTCGAGTTCCGGTTCGGGAACGTCTTCGACGCGGACGTCTCTGGGACCGCGGTAGACTGCTGCGCGCATACCGTCGCTGTTCGGTCGAGAGGTATTTCGGTACTTCGGTGCGCCGGCATTTCGACGCCACGGAATCGGAGGGCGGGGTCCGGAGCAGTGTCACTCCGCGGTCGAGAACGACGCCGATGACTGTGAGGCGTAAGCGTTATCTATTACTTTAGGCATACCTAAAATATGGCCGATCACGCCCGGGGCGACCTCGATGACGCCGTTAGCGAGCTGACGGCCGCTCGTCGGTTCGTCCGGGACGAGCACCGCGCGACGAAGCGCCAACGCCGCGGGTTCGAAGAGTTCCGCCGAACGGTCGAAGCGACACCGCCGGTGGAACGCGGCGCCGTCACCGAATCGGCGGGGTCACTCTCGCCCGGGTGGACCACCGGCGTATCGACCGCGAGCGCGGCGACAGACGATCGGTGCCGCCGCGTCCGGGCGGCCTTCGAGGAGTCGGTGCTACCGCACGCCGATGCCGAGACCGACAGCGTCTACGCGACGCTCGCTGCGGAACTGAGCTCTGAGGTCGCCGTCGCGCTCGCCTCCGAGGGCGGTGGCAACCGCTTCACCGGACCGCTTCGCGCCGCGGTTCTCGACTGCGTCGATCAGCGGTTGGCTGAGAACAGCGTGATGCTCCGGGCGTTGGAGCGAGAGCGCGCTTCGCTCGACGACGCGGTCGAGACCGCAAAGGAGGTCTCCGAGTCGCTCCCGGGGGTCGGGGACGGGGTACTGATTTTGTCCACTGACGGGGAGCTGTGGGATCGTCGCCGCCGCATCGCGACGCTCGAAGACGACCTCGACGCGGCGATTCGGGCGCGCCAGCGCACGCTCGATCGGGTGACCGCGACGGACGTGAAAGCCGGCATCGCACACGACACCGTCGTCGAGTACCTCTTCGGCGACCGCGACACCACCTATCCGGCGCTCGATTCGCTCCTCCGCTGTACCCGGGAGTGTCGCCGCCGACGCGGGATCCTCGACTCGGCGCTCGGCGGCGAGTGAGTTCGGTCGCGGCTGCGGGCGTGTTTGACCCGTTCGCGGTGTCGGTCCGCTCGTGAGGGCGTTCGGCCGCCGTCACGGGCGCGCCGCTACCAGTCGAGGGACCCGCCGCTTTGGTACTCGGTCACTTGGGTCTCGAAGAAGTTCTTCTCTTTGTTCAGGTCGACCGCCTCGCTCATCCACGGGAAGGGGTTGTCGGTCCCGTAGCTGTCTTCGAGGTCGAGCTGTCCGAGCCGGCGGTCGGCGACGTGCTCGACGTACTCGACGAACTGCTCGGGGCCCATCCCGAGGACGTCCTCGGGGCAGGCCTCCCGGGCGTACGCGGCTTCGAGGTCGACGGCGGTCTCGATCAGGTCGCGCACCTCCGCGCCGAACTCGTCCGTCCAGGCGTCCGGGTGTTCCCTGCGGATCTGATTCATCAGGTCGACGCCGAAGCCGACGTGCAGCGACTCGTCGCGCATGATGTACTCGAACTGCTGGCCGATCCCGACCATCCGGTTCCGTCGCTTCAGCGCCAGCATCATCGCGAACCCGGCGTAGAAGAACACCCCCTCCATCACGACGTAGAAGCCGACGAGGTCCCGCAGGAGGTCGCGGACGTCTTCTGTGTCCTCGAGGCGGAAGTCCGGATCGTCGAGGCTCTGCGTGAGGTCGACGACGAACTCGTCCTTCTCGCGGATCGAGGGGATGCGGTCGTACATCCCGTAGAGGTACTCGGGATCGAACCCGAGCGAGTCACAGCAGTAGATGAACGTGTCCGTGTGAATCGCTTCCTCGTAGGCCTGCCGGAGGAGGTACTGTCGGCACTCCGGCGCGGTGACGTACTCATAGACCGCGAGGACGATGTTGTTCGCCGTCAGCGACTCCGCGGTCGAGAAGAACCCGAGGTTCCACTCGACGAGCTGTCGCTCGGAATCGGAGAGGTCGTCGCCGTTCCACTGGGTGACGTCGTCCTGCATCGGAATCTCCTCGGGGACCCAGTTGTTGGCGACGCCGTCGCGGTAGTACTCGCGCGCCCAGTCGTAGTCGATCGGCAGTATCTTGTTCGGGTCGTGTTCGGCGTCGTGGTTGAGTAGTGGCATCGTGGTTGAAGATAGCGTGTCTGCGGAGCGGTTACTGGCAGGCCTCGCAGGTGGGATCCTCGACGCGGGCGAGGTCGCCGTCTCCACGGGCCGATCCGCCGTTCGTCCCGTCGTCCGCCTCGGCGGAGTCCCCGCCGTCGCCGCCGGACCCGACGCCGCGGCGTTGCGTCCGGCCGTACTCGTCCATATCGAGCGTCGATTTCTCGATCTGGGAGGCGCCGAGCGTCCGGAGGTAGTACGTCGTCTTGATTCCGAGGCGCCACGCCGTCTTGTAGACGTCGTCGAGCAGCGAGCCGTCGGTGCTCGGGAAGAACACGTTGTGTGAGACCGACTGGTCGATCCACTGCCCGCGGTGGGCGGTCAGCCGGAGCTGGTGGCGCGGGTCGATCTCGAACGCGCCGCGGTACAGCTCCCTCAGGTCCTCGGGGATCTCCTCGATCTCTTGGATCGAGCCGTCGTGGAACTTGATGCGGTCGAGCATCTCCGAGTCCCACAGGTCGCGCTCTTTCAGCTCCTCGACGAGGTGGTCGTTGACGACGGTGAAGTCGCCGCTCATGTTCGATTTGACGTAGAGGTTCGAGTAGATGGGCTCGATCGACGGCGTCGTCCCGTTGATCGTCGAGACCGTCGCCGTCGGCGCGACCGCCATCGTGTTCGAGTTCCGCATCCCGTGTGCGGCGATGTGCTCTCGCACGCGGTCCCAATCGAGCGTCTCCGAGCGGTCGGTGGGGATCTCGCGGCCGCGCTCTTCGGCCAGCAGGTCCACGGTGTCCTGCGGGAGGATCCCGCGGTCCCACTTGCTCCCCTCGTAGGTCTCGTAGGACCCGCGCTCTTTCGCCAGCCGGGAGCTGTTCAAGATCGCGTGATAGGAGACGAACTCCTGCCAGCGATTGGCCGCCTCGACGGCGTCCTCGGAGCCCATCGGCGTTCCCACCCGCATCAGCGCGTCGTGAAAGCCCATCACGCCCAGTCCGATCGGCCGATGACGCATATTGGAGTACTCGGCCTCGTCGGTCGGGTAGAAACACAGGTCGACGACGTTGTCGAGCATCCGCATCGCCGTCTCGACGGTCGAAGAGAGGGCGTCGCGGTCGAGTTCGCGCGCCTCGCGCGAGGTGCCCTCGGTAACGTGGTTCGCGAGGTTGACGCTCCCGAGGTTGCAGACCGCTGTCTCGTCGGCGCTGGTGTTGAGCGTGATCTCCGTACAGAGGTTTGAGGAGTGGACGGTGCCGACGTGGTCCTGTGGTGAGCGGACGTTGCAGGGGTCCTTGAACGTGATCCACGGGTGGCCCGTCTCGAAGAGCCGCGTGAGCATCGTCCGCCAGAGCTCCGCGGCGTCGACGCGCTCGAACTGCCGGAGCTCGCCCGCGTCGGCCTTCCTCTCGTACTCGTGATACAGCTCTTCGAACTCCTCGCCGTAGGTCTCGTGGAGTTCGGGGACCTCGTCGGGCGAGAAGAGCGTCCACTGCTCGTCGGCCTCGACGCGCTTCATAAAGAGGTCCGGCACCCACGCCGCGGTGTTCATGTCGTGCGTGCGGCGGCGCTCGTCGCCGGTGTTCCGTCGCAGGTCGAGGAACTCCGGGAAGTCAAGATGCCAGCACGCGAGGTACGCGCAGGCGGCCCCGCGGCGCTTCCCCGAGCGGTTGATCGCCGCCGTGACGTCGTTGCTGATCTTCAGGAAGGGGACCGTCCCCGTCGACTCGACGCCCGTGGACTCGATGAGCGCGCCCGCAGCGCGGAGGTTCGTCCAGTCGTTGCCGAGGCCGCCGCTCCACTTCGAGAGCTGCGCGTGGTGCTTATAGGAGTCGAAGATGTGCTCGAGATCGTCCTCGACGGTCGTGAGATAACACGACGAGAGCTGCGGATGCGTCGTTCCGCTGTGGAACAGCGTCGGCGTCGACGGCGTGAAGCGGAGTGTCGAGAGAACGTCGTAGAACTCGAGCGCTCGCTCTTGGGGGTCGTCCTCCTCAAGGGCGAGTCCCATCGCGACGCGCATCCAGAACGCCTGCGGGAGTTCGAGGGGCTCGCCGTCCTGTTCGATCCGCAGGAAGTACCGCTGGGTCAGCGTCGACGCGGCGAGGTACTCGAAGCGCTCGTCGCGGTCGGGACGGAGCGCCGACGCCAGCGCGTCGATGTCGAACCGGCCGTCCACCATCCGCTCGTCGATCCGCTCCGCCTCGACGCCGCGTTCGAGGTTCGAGACGAACGTCTCGCGGTACAACGTCTCGTAGTCGCTCGACGCCCCGCTCCCGCCGTCGGTCAGCGTGACGGGCTCTTCGCCCGTCACCTCGAGGAAGTAGCGGTCGAGGTGTAACTCGGCCGCGACCCGCTTGTACGCCGGATCGCGCTCGATCCGCGCGCTCGTCACGTTGATGAGCGCCTCGTAGACTTCCTCGCGGGAAGCCCCCTCGTAGAGGTCGCGCTCGGCCTCGGTGAGGAGGTCGTCGACGGTGTCGTCGTCGACGACGTCCTCGTGCCCGCGCCGTGCGCTGTCGAGTATCTCTCGTCGCTCTGCGTCCTGTGTCGCTGTTGCGCTAGCCATCTGTGTCTGAATCGTGATCTGCCGCGTCGCGTTCGTCGCTCGGTTCGTCTCTGTCGTCCGGTTCGCCGTTCGCTCCGCTCTCGTCGCTCGAACCGTCGCTCGTTCCGTCGGGGACCGACCCGTCTCCGTTCGCCTCGCCGCCCCCAAGTTCCTCATCGAGAATCCGGTCCAGCTCGCGGACGAACTCCTCGGGATCGGAGAACGCCTTATACACCGAGACGAACCGGACGTACGCGACGGAATCGACCTCGCGGAGCTTCTCCGAGACCAGTTCGCCGACGAGCGTCGTGGAGACGATACGCGTCCCTCGCTCCCGGATATCGGCGCGGACCACCTCAACGAGGCGGTCGACGTCGTCGGCGCTCACGGGTCGCTTCTCGACGGCGCGTTCGATGCCGCCTCTCACCTTCTCGGGGTCGAACGGCTCGATCGAACCGTCCCGCTTTTTGACCTGCAGCGTCTCCCACTCGGGGCGCTCGTACGTGGTAAAGCGGAAGGCGCACCGACTGCACTCTCGGCGGCGCCGGACGGTCGTACCGTCCGCGCCGCTCCTCGTGTCCACAACGCTCGTCCGATCGTGACCGCAGTCGGGGCACTCCATAGTTGTCACTCCTCGTCCCTCCGGACGGTTAACCCCTACATATCGTGGGGTCTCTCTTACAGCCGCACTATGTCGTATTCGGCGACCCCGACATAAACGTTCCCCAATCAGGTTGCTGTAGATAAAGTAAACTTGTATTACGGACTCACCCACGACACCGCTCGCTGATCGCGTGGACATCGCCGGCACCGAAGCGGCACAGAACGGTCGGAACGCGGAAGCCCACCTCGCCTTCGGTCGCGTACGGCGCGGCTAGCGATCGCCCAAGTACAACGGAGAATCGCTCGTCGTACACTCGGGGCGGCCGCAGACGCCGGCCTCGTCGCCGGCGCGCTCGACGCCCGGCGCGAGTCGGTGAAGCTCCCACGTCGCCTCGTGACCCGTCTCGGCCCGGTGCGTTTCGATGAACGACCGGGCCGTCGCGAGTCTGTCGAACGCCCTCGTCAGCTCACACTCGAAGCATTTGACTGTCGCGCGCGTGTCGGCCATTGCGGCGGCGTACGGCCGGAGCGCACTTAACCGCGAGGTTGCTCCGCCATTTGGCCCGCTGTCTCCCGTTCTCCGACGCGCCGCTCTCTCACCGCCGAGCGCTACTCCTCGAGCGCGCGGTGCGGCGAGATGTGAGGTCCGGTCGGGCTCTCGATGTCGACGCTGGCCTCGACGCTGAACACGTCGGCGAGGAGGTCCTCGGTCACGACCTCCCGCGGCGGGCCCCAGTCGTAGGGCTCGCCGTCTTTCATCGCGACGAGGTTGTCCGCGAAGCGCGCGGCCTGCCCGATGTCGTGCAGGACGACGCCGACGGTGACGCCCTGCTCGCGGTTGAGCGTCCGGACGACCTCCATCACCCGTAGCTGGTGGTGCAGATCGAGGTACGTGGTCGGCTCATCGAGCAGCAGCACGTCCGTCTCTTGGGCGAGGACCATCGCGATCCACGCGAGCTGTTTCTGCCCCCCGCTGAGGTTCTTCAACTCGGCGTCCCGGAGGTGCTCGACGCCGGCCAGCCCGATCGCGCGCTCGACCGCGTCGCGGTCGTCGTCACTGACGGACTCGAAGAACCCTCGGTGGGGGTAGCGACCGTAGTACGCCAGTTCCTCGACGGTGAGCCCCGCGGGCGAGTCGTGCTCTTGAGAGAGCAGGCCGAGCCGCCGCGCCAGCTCCTTCGAGTCGAGTGACTGCACCCGCTCGCCGTCCAGTCGGATCCGCCCGCGTTCGGGGGCGAGCTGATTCGCCATCGCCTTCAGCAGGGTGCTCTTGCCGCTGCCGTTCGGCCCGACGAGCGCCGTCACCTCGCCGGCGGGCAGCAACACTGTCTCGCACTCGACGACCGGTTCTTCGGTCGTCGGATAGCCGATCGCGAGGTCCTCACCGCGGAGCTCGACGGCGGCGGCCGGGGTTCGATTCTCGGCCCGCCCGTCGCGTTCGAGGCGCCCGTTCCCCCGCATCAGATCTCACCCAGCGTGTCCCGCTTTTGCATCAGATAGAGGAAGTACGGCCCGCCGACGAGCCCGGTGACGATTCCGACCGGGATCTGCACCGACGAGCCGAACAGCAACTCGAACCCGAGGCGGGCGCCGACGTCGGCGGCGACCAGCAGCGCTGGCCCCGCGAAGAGGCAGCCCACGATGAGCGATCGGTACTCGCTGCCGACGACGGTGCGGACCAGATGTGGCACGATCAGCCCGACGAACCCGACGATCCCCGCGACGGCGATGCTCGCCGCGGCCGCGAGGACGGCCACCCCAGAGAGGGCGAACCGAACGCGCTCGACCGACATCCCGAGTGACTTCGCCGTGCTCTCGCCGAGCAGGAGGACGTTCAACTGCCGGGCACCGAGCAGCGACAGCGCCATCGCGACGACCGTCCACGGCAGGGCCATTCGGACCTGCTCCCAGTCGGTGCCGGTCAGAGAGCCGGTCGTCCACGCGATCGCCGACTGGACGACCCCGAGGTCGTCCGCGAAGAAGAACAGCCCCGTCTGCAGCGACTGGAACACGGTCCCGACGATTACGCCGGCCAGCACCAGCCTGACCGGCGAGGTCCCGTTCTTCCAGGCGATCGCGTAGACGACGAGGAACGCGACCGCGCCGCCGACGGCGGCCACCAGCGGCAGGAACGTCGACAGCCCCGAGAACACGACGAGCGTGAGCAGGATCGCCAGCCCCGCGCCCGAGGAGACGCCGAGGATGAATGGGCTCGCCAGTTCGTTCCGTGTGACCGCCTGGAAGATCGCACCGGAGACGGCGAGGTTCATCCCGACGAGGACCGCGACGAACACGCGCGGCAGGCGGATGTTCCAGACGATGAGGCTCCGCTGGTCCATCTCCGGCACCTCCGCGCCGAGGAGGAACGCCTCCCACGCCCGGAGGTCGAACAGTACGCCGGGATCGAACACCGCCTGCCACGCTTGCAGCACCGTCATCGAGTACGATCCGAAGCTCACCTGCAGCAGCGCGCCGACGGCGACGACCGCGACGCTGCCCAGACAGAGGCCGACGAGCGCCGGGTCCACCGCTGCGAACCGCGACCCGGACTCGCGACGGGCGCGCTTCCCCGCGCCGTCCGCGTCGAAGCCGCTCGTCGGCCCGTCGGTCACGGGCCGACCTCCCCGGTGACGATGTCGGAGACGCGCCGTCGGTCGAAGAGCTCCTCGTCGCCGAACTCCTCGGGGTGGAGCCCCCGCGCCGCCCGTTCGAGCTGGAACAGGTGGATGATCGGCCCCTGATAGGTGAGCCCGCCGTAGAACACGCGGCCGTTCCGGACCGCCGTGAGTTCGCTCGCGACGTCGTGGTCCTCGAGGTGGTCGACGACGTTCTCCCGGAAGTACGAGTCGGTGATCTCACCCTGCATCCGAACGGCGATCGCGTCGGGGTCGATCTCCAGGAGCGTCTCGTAGTCGATCGTCCCGCCGCCGGCTTGGGCGTCCGTGATGCCGTGGGCCGCGAGCGCGTCTTCGACGCCGAGGTCGACCCAGTGCTTCGACTGCGTGCCGTCGCCGACGAGGTACGGGTAGAACGACTCCGGGGGGATCCCGGCCGGGTACAGCACCGCGATGCGCGGCGCCTCGTCGGGGAGCCGCGCCCGCACGTCCGCGAGCACCTCGTCGTGATAGGCGCGGAACGCCTCGTACCGATCGGTCCGTTGGAACACCGCCGCGAGCTTCTCGAAGGCCTCATACAGCGTGTAGTAGCGGTACGTGTGCCAGTCGTACGCCCGCGTGAAGACCGTGTTCCCGAGGAACGGCGCGACGTGCTCGCGGACCTCCGCGACGTCGCGTCGGTTCCAGCCGAGCCGGTTCAGCATAAAGTTCGGATCGATGACGTGGAGGTCGGCGTCGAGTTCGTAGAAGACCTCCTTGCCCGTGCCGTCCTGCCACAGTTGCGTGAGGCCGTCGGCGTCGACGGAGACGCCGGGGAGCTCGTCGTAGTAGTGCGTTCCGAAGCGCGCCCGGACGCCCACGGCCGCGAGCCCGTCGGCCCGTCCGAGGGCGACGCCCATGTCCGCGTAATCGGCGGTGTAGGGGACCCACGTCTCCGGGACGGCGTCGAACGATACCTCGCCGACCGGCGCCATCGACACCGCGTAGGAACCGCCCGGACCGGCGGTCGCGGTGTCCGTCGGAGTCGTATCCGCGTCGGCGTCTGTCGCGGTCGCGTCGGTCGCTCCCGTCGCGGTCGCCTCCGTCGCGCTCGGGGACCGACCGCCCGCGCACCCCGCGAGCCCGCCGGTCAGGAGGGCGGCGCCGTACGTCAGGTACTCCCGCCGCGTCCCCGCTGTCGACGCGTGGTCCGCGCCCATCTTCAGTAGTCCCCGTTGACGATCGCTCCCACCCGCTCGCGGTCGAACAGCTCACCGTCTGCGTCGTAGAGGGTTCGCGCCAGCCGCTCGGTGACGACGAGGTTCGTTATCGGGCCCTGATACAGCGGCCCGGCGCGGTAGACGTCGCCGTTCTCGACCGCGGTGAGTTCGCTCGCGACGGCGTGTTCCTGCATAAACGCCACGACGGTGTCGCGGAATTCCCCGCCGGTCTTCGCCTCCTGACCGCGGATCAAGAGCACCTCCGGGTCGATGTCGAGGATCGTCTCGAAGTCGATCGCGCCGCGGCTGCTGTAGAAGTCCTTGACGTCGCTGTTCGCGAGGGCGTCTCTGACCCCGAGGTCCGTGAGGTGCTTGAAGCTCGTGCCCTCGTCGATGACGTACGGGTAGAACGATTCGGGCTCGTCGCCGCCGGCCCAGAGCACGGCGGCCTCGGGGCGCTCGCTCCGCCCCGGAACGACTGGTCCGAGGGCCGTTTGGAACTCCTCGTGCACCGCCTCGAACGCCTCGTACCGGTCGGTCCGTTGGAACACCGCCGCGAGCTTCTCGAAGGCCTCATACAGCGTGTAGTAGCGGTAGTCCTCGTGCCACGCGTAGTTTCGTGAGAAGATACTGTTGCCGAAAACCGGGCCGATGGCGCGGAGCTCCTCAACGTCTGCCTCCGACCACTCCCCCCGGTTCAAGAGGAAGTTCGGATCCAACACGTGGACGTCCGCGTCCAGCTCGTAGAACTGTTCTTTGCCGACCCCGCCGTCGCCCCAGAGCTGTCTGATCCCGCTCTTGTCGACGGAGACCCCCGGAATCTCGTCGTAGTACTGCGTGTGATACCGGCTCGGGAGCCAGACGCCCGCGGGCGGTTCGAGTCCGAGCGCGATCCCCATGTCCGCCCAGCTCCCGTTGTTCGCGACCCACGTCTCGGGCACCGCCTCGAACGCGACCTCGCCGACCGGCGCCAGTTCGACGGTGTAGGGCTCCGCAGTCGACGTGGCTCCCCCCGATTCGGTCGTTCCGTCGGCCGACCCGGACGTGGTGGTGTCCGCCGCTGTCGGCGTCCCGTCGGCCCCCTCACCGGAGCCGCCGGTACAACCCGCGAGTGCGCCGGCCGTGAGCACCCCGGCACCGTACCGAAGGACCGTCCGTCGGGTGTGTCCGCTCCGGGTCTGAGAGTTGCGTCGCGACCGTCCGTCGTCCGCCGTCGGTTGATCGTGCATACTCTTTAGGCCTGCCTAAATATTAAAACGTCTTTCGATCTTTCGGCCACCCTAAAACCGGACCCCCTCGAAGCCTTTTTACCCTCTTGTCTATATACTGTATATAGTTAACATAGCAGTATATATCTCGTCGGCGGACGGGAACTTCCGCCCAGCCCAGGTGTGACAATGCAGATCGGACCCGAAACGCTCTTTCTCGACACGACGATGTTCAACCTCTTCGTCGCGGGAGCGCTTGGTATGTTGCTCGGACTGGAGCGAGAGTGGTCGAACAAGTCCGCCGGTATCCGCACGTTCACGCTCACCAGCCTCGTCGGCGTCGCCGCGGCCACAGTCGGTGAGACGTCACTCCTGTGGCTCGGCGGCCTGTTGGTCCTGATGCAGGGAGTGCTGCTCGGTGCCCGGGGCGCGCTTTTCGAGGTCCGTGAGGGCGACGAAGACGAGGGGCCGGGGCTCGCGCTGACGACCTCGACGTCGCTGCTCGTCGCCTACGTCGTCGGCGTGCTCGTGGGGATGAACTACGTGCTCGTCGGCGTCGTCATCGCGATTATGTCCTCGTTTCTCCTCGTGCTCCGCCGGGAACTGCACGAGTTCGCCAACCGCCTGTCCCACGAGGAGGTCCGGGGCGCGGCCGAGTTCGCGATCATCGCCTTCGTGGTCTACCCGCTGCTCCCGCCGGGAACGTACGGGCCGTGGGACGCGATCGACCCACAGCTCATCTGGATGCTCGTGATCGCCGTCAGCGCGATCGGCTTCGCCAACTACGCGATTATGCAGCGCTACGGCGGCCGCGGCATGCTCATCACGGGGTTTTTCGGCGGGCTCGTGAACTCGACGGCCGTTATCGGCGAGATCGCGAACCGCGCGAAGGCCAACGCCGGCATCGTCGACCTCGCGGTCGCGACGATCCTCGTCGCCGACGCCGCGATGGCGGTCCGGAACCTCATCATCGTCGTCGCCTTCGTCCCCCAATCGGCGTTCAGTGTCGGCCTCCCGCTCGGTCTCATCGCCGTCGGTGGGGTGCTTTTGACGGGCTATGAGCGCAACTGGACCGGCGAGATCGAACTCGACCTCGAGTCGCCGTTCAGCAGCAAGAACGCACTGACGTTCGGCGGGCTCTTCCTCGCGGTCCTTTTGCTCACGGCCGGCGCCCAGCAGGCGTTCGGGACCGCCGGCTTCCTTGTGACGAGCTTCCTCAGCGGGCTGCTCTCCAGCGGGACGACGACGACGACGGCCGTCTCGCTCGCGAGCACCGGTCAGGTTTCTCCCGCCGTCGCCGCGCAGGGAGTCCTGGCCGGCACGCTCGCGAGCATCCTCGTGAAGATCTGGCTCGCCGTCGGGATCAACCGCGAACTGTTCCGCCCCGTCGTCGTGCGCTCGGCGTACCTCTCGGTGCTCGGACTCGTCGGCGTCGTCGCCGTCCAGATTCTGTAGGGACCCGGGTGCCGCCCTCGCGGTACGACCCAGCCCCGGAAGCGCCGCTATGCGTCTTCGGCAGCGCCGCTATGCGTCGTCCGCGTCGACGACCTCGTAGCCGACGTTCTGCTCGCGGAGCCTGTCGGTGTGCGCCGAGAGCGCGTCCGTCGACGCGAGCAACAGCACGTCGAGGCCCTTCGCCGCGGCCTCGGACACGGCGTCGACGCTCCCGAATCGGATGTCCACGTCGAGACCCGCCGCGGTCGCCGCCGCGAGCGCCTCGGTGCCGGCGGCGGCGAGCAGGTCGTGACTCTCGGCCCGCGCCGACAGCCGAGACGGATCGAGGGCCGCGCTGCCGCCCTGTTGGACCCGCGGGATCGACACGACGGTCACCGTCCCCAACTCGTAGTCGACGACGCCCTCGAAGTTCGTGATCCCGACGTCCCGGCCGGCGTCGGCGTCGGTCACCGCGACGGCGGTCGCCCCGCCCGCGTCGCCGACGCGCGCCCGGAGCACGCCGCCGTCCATCGCGAGCGAGACGGTGTCGCCCTCGGCGATCTTCGTCGTCGCCATCGCCGTTTCGATATCGACCTGTCCGATGACGTCCTCTGAGACGTGCTGGACGTAGTCGCGGAGCCCGTCGGTCTGTGAGATCAGCCAGTCGACGCCCTCTTTGGTGATCTCGTACCGCCCCCGGCCGTGCTTGTTGACGTACCCCTCCTCGACGAGCCCTTGGAGGTAGTCGCTCACGGCCTGCGCGGTGATGCCGATGGCGTCGGCGATCTCCTGTTGGTTCACCGCCGGCTGGCGCTCCGCGATCTCGACGAGGATCTGATACCGCGTCGCGTTCCGCTTGCTCTGGAGGACGCCGAACTCCTCGGACGTCTCGGCGTGCTTCGCCATCGGTCTGTCTCCGTCCCGTTCGATCAAATAACTTCGGCTCCCGCGCGGACGCTTCCGATGCGGCCGGTACCGACGGGTATCTATCTCGAAGTGATAACGAACAAGGAGACGACCTGCGCCTTTCGCTGAATCGAGGCGCTAAGGCTCCTTCCTCAGCGAGCGCTGAAAACGCGTCGCGTCTGCGGTGGGTCCAGTACAGCACTCACGCCTGTCGGTCTCTCGATAGTAGCGTTTCCACGGCATCGCGTTCCCGGGGTCCTGCTCGACGCGGTGTCCGGGGTCGCCGGCGGTCGGTCCGCCGATCCTCACATCGAGACCAACGCGATCGCGAGGACACTGAAGAAGATCCCCGCGACCTTCCGCGGCGTTATCACCTCGTCGAAGGCGATCACGCCGATGACCGAGCTCACGACGATGAACAGGCCGTAGATGGGGACAACGATGCTCACCGGACCCAGTTCGAGCGCCCGGTAGTACGTCAGCAACCCCACGGTGAGCAGGACGCCCTGCGCGACGACGTACGGCATATACCGGTGCCGGAGATACGACACGATCGGTTCGCCCCGATAGCGCAACACGACACCTACTACGAGGAGCAACACGAGATTCGAGAAGAACACCGCGGGCGTGCTCGGCACCACCTCCATCGCGATCTTCAGAATCGGCGCGACGAGGCTGTACGCCAGGAACGCCAGTATCGAGAACTTCAGATACGCTCGGGCCATCACTCGGCCCCCGAACTCAGATAGACTGCGAGGATCGCAGCCGTGATGCCGCCGGCTCTGGTGAGCGTCAGCGCCTCGTCGAGAAAGAGGATGCCGATGACCGAACTTCCGATGATGAACATCCCGTAGATCGGCACGACGACGCTGACGGGGCCGACCTGCAACGCGTAGTAGTACGAGAGGATGCCGATTCCGAGGAACACCCCGCCGACGTAAATGTAGCCCGCGCTCGGTAACAGCGCGTAGGACAGCGGGTTCGTCCCGCTCACGAACATCACGGCGAGGGTGAGCACCAGAAAGACGACGGTGGCGAGAAACAGCGATACGCCCGGCGGAATCTCTTGGGTGACCTTGCTCGTCAGCGGTGCGAGCATGCCGTATGAAACGAGGGCGACGATGACCCACGGTAGATACTCCATACCACTCCCTTCTTTGCTACTCTTATAACGCTCTTACGCAGATAGTCGGACGGAGCGTTGATCGAACGAGCCCCAATATGTGTAATCGTTGCAACGATCGAGGGCCGCGGTGTTCGGTTTGTAGCGAGAGCAGACACCCGTCCGCGATCAGTGAAACGCCAACCCGCCATTAGCCCACAAACCATCAATATAAAATATACATAATTTATCTGAATTAATGGACATCTACTGGAGCGATTCCGCTGTTGCCGGGGAGCCGATCTCTCAAACCGATGGATAGTACGCTATCTGATGATCCTGTCTCCAGTCGAACGGGGGGCGTCTAACCGAAATTTCTTGAAGCACGACGTTGGAAACACCGCATTTCGCGTTGTTGACGCCGACGATCTGATCGGGGATCTCCGGGTGGGGAGCGAGGGCTCCTCTGTCGGACAACACGAACATTTGATTCAGAGGCACTGTCTAGTTAACAGCCTCCGCTGGCGTTCGATCATCTAGCGCTTGGTGCGGTCGTTGAAAATTGTAGTA
>NZ_JBQWLT010000021.1:0-15574 GCF_052545375.1 Halobellus sp. GM3
GCGAGCCCCCGTTCGTTCCCCGCCCACATCGATTCGATAGCCGCCACGTGATTGATCGCGAGGACGGCACAGCGTTCGGTCCCGACCCGTTCTGTGAGGGCGTTCGCCAGCCGCGTGCTCCGCTCGTCCAGCTCCGCGTAGGTGAACGAGCGCCCGTCGTCGGTTACGAGCGCCGTCTTGTCGGGATAACAGCGGACCGTGCGATCGAGTGCATCTCCGAGATTCATAATACGTGTTAGGATTTACCAGTCCAACAGTGGCATTAATTGTTTTGATCCAACCCGGGACCTGAGGCCGCCGAATTCACCGAAAATAGTTGTCAAATAATACATAGTTATGGTGCCCCGCAACGGAGCGGCGGTAATGACCCTCACGCCGGTCGTGTTTAGTAACGGATGAAGAAAGGGGCGATATGATTTTCTGCGGGGTCTATGGCAAAATTCAACTGACTCAGCGGATGCACGGACTGGATTGGGTTGGATGTGGTGGAGCGACAGCGGACACCCAAGCGTGCGATAAAGCCCGGTATGCAACTGTAGTTGGTGGGTCTTTCGCTGTCGAATACCGTCCTGATTCCCGAAGAGATGGGTGTCGAGCGATCTCGAAAAAGCAATCCACGATTGGGTGCAAAAGGGTGCTTTACAGCCCGCAGCGGGTCGAAGCCCGAATCACGTTGCGCTTGACGAAACCGTGATATCAGTCAATCAAATCGAAATTCAACACATCAACTTAAACCATTCTTAATTTATTAACGATAGTTGAGGCATCTACGAATACGAGATTATGTTCTGTTGCATAGGATTCGGCATTTGTACGTGACAGTGCCCCCCCTGTCTGGTCATCCAGCATTTCACAGACGACTACTGCTGGAGACACCCCGGCATATTCGGCCAGAGCAATTCCTAATTCTGTATGCCCTTGTCTCTCCTCTAAGAGTCCAGACGCCGCCTTGAGGAGGTGTATATGTCCCGGCATATCAAATTCAGTTCCGAAATCGATATCTGAAGGAGAGGCAGCTGCATCACCGAGTTTGGATATCGTCAGAGCACGGTCGTTATCCACAATCCCAGTAAACGTGTCTCGATGGTTTACCGTCCAAGAGAACGAAGAACGATCGTCATACGCTAATTGCTTCGTTTCTCCGGCCTTGTGTTCGATCACCTCGTGAAGGAACGGCAGATTAAACGCTTCTGCTACCTCGTTTGATACAGCAACGCAAATTAACCCTCCAGCATCATTGCGCATTTGAGCAACATCATCTGGCGTAACTGCTTTCGCCGGAAACACTATATCGACTTCGTTTTCTCTATCATTCGCGTCATGAATAAGGATTGGTTCACCTCTCTTGAAAGATTTGGCTGCATTATCAACCCCTGACCTAAGCTTTCGTTCCGGACGGTTTGTAGCCTTAACAAAGTTGCTTTCACTCCACATTATGAGGCTCTCCGTTGCAGTTTAACTCCTAACTGCTCACTGTGATGTTGTACCTTTTAGTATTTAGAGGTTTCCCAAAATGGAACACATTGTTCAGATTAGCTGATTGAAGGGGGCTGCAAATGCTTGTAATTATGTTTCTACCTGCGTAAGAAGCCGAGTCTTGGGCGCTACAGTTCGGCTTTCTCGCGGGCCCTCATACCGCCGAAGAAGATCCGCTCCTCGGTCAGGTGGACGAAGCCGTGGCACACGATATCGGACGGTGGAGAGAGTCAACGCGTCCTCATCCCAGACCCGGACGATGCCGCGCTCAACCGGTGCAACCCCGACATCACCCGCAGCAGCGTCGACTGCTCCGCACCGTTGGGTCCGACGATCGAGACGACACCGTCGTCTTCGGTGACCTGCATATTCCCGTAGACGACGTCGACGCCGTCGAGTTCGATTACGACTGACCCTCCCCGAGGTAAGCCTCGGCGATCTTCCGGCCGTTCTTCAGAACGATGATGCGGTCTGCGGTTCCCATAATCGCGTTTATGATGTGTTCGGTCCAAAAGACCGAGATGCCGCGCTCGTCGCGGAGCCGACGGATTGTCTCCGAGAGTTCGTTTATCTCTCCGGGCGTGAGGCCGCTCGCGATCTTGTCGAACAGGACGAGGTCTAGATCCGACGCCACGGTGTGGGCGAGTTCGAGTTGTTTTTGCTGTGCGATCGGGAGGTTTCCAGTCTTCATCTCCGCTTTTCCATTAAGACCGACGAACGCGAGCGCCTCGCAGGCGTTCTTCTGCTTCCTCTTGTCAGATCGTCTCGTCGCTCCCAAACAGTGCGCCAGCAAGTATGTTCTCGAAGACGGTCGTCTCACCAAAGACGCGGACGATCTGGAAGATGCGAAGCAGTCCCGAGCGAGCGGCTCGTGGGTACCGAGCGCGACGATGTCCTCGTCGTTGAACGTAATATTGGTGTCCTTCTCGGGGTCGAGGACGCTTGTGACGGTGTTGAACAGCGTGGTCTTCCCAGTACCGTTTGGTCCGATGAGTGCGACGATCTCGCCACTTCTGATCTCGAGGTCTACCCCGGCGACGTTGAGTGGGTGTCGACTGGTTAATTAAAGAAGTCTACTATTGTCTCGTTCACTCGATCGTGATGTTCAATATGGGCTGAATGTTTGCATTTGTCAAAGAAGGTCGTCGTTGCACCTATTTCTTCTGCCACCTCTTCAAGTTCTTCCTTAGGGTGGAGGTTGTCTTCCTGACCACCAATTATGTGCGTGGGGATGTCTACGTTCTCGTAATTGTGTTGACGGCGGAATTCACGGTTTTGGTCGAAAGGAGCCTCGAACCGAATCGCACTCAACGAATGCCAGTGGCCGGGTAGGCGACTCTTCTCAACTTTTGTCTGCACATATTCCTCGCTGAGTTGATTCGGGTTATAGAACAATTCGTTTAAGATTGCCTCCATCCCTTCCCTTGTCCCGTCGAACTCGCGGATGATATCAACAAAGCCCTCAGGCGTCGTACCCCCACCACTAATGAGTACCATCTTATTGATCGGCCAGTCAAGCGAGTCCTCACATGCGATGCTCGCGAGATATCCTGCCCCCATTGAATTCCCAACAAAGTTAGCTTCATCTACGTTCATCACATCCAAAAATGAACTAATATGCTCTACCCGGCGGTCAAACATATCCTCAAAGTCAAATACCTTGTCTGATTCACCATATCCTAGCAGATCTGGGGCAATAATATGGTAGTTCTCGGCCAGTGATGGGATGGTGCGTTGCCAACTCATCTCTGCGCAGGCACCGTACTCCCCGGAGTGTATTAGTACGATAGTCTTGTCATTTTCTTCCCCTGCTTCCAAGTAGTGCGTCCTGAACCCACCCACGTTGATTGTGTGGCTAGTATACTCTAGAGGCATACGTTATTAAATCACACAAATAGTATTTAAACATTTCCATAAATGGTATATCATATAGTAACCATTATTCCTAGAATAGGGGCTCCTTCATTATCTCAGGTCAACCGTATTTCAATATGAATCCCTAGCAAGAAACATCTTCCCATCAAGCCAATCAGCACGCCTCGGGGCGAACAATGCAGAGGCCGCAGAATTTTCTACTCGTTGGCAAATTTCTCCAAGGGGATCAGAGAGAAAGAACAATGAAGACACCCTCACCACGCGATGTGTCCTCTGGCGAGTTGAGATTGAAAGACTCGAAGATTCCGGGGGACAATCTGCTTGCAGTTTGAGGTTGGTACCCTCTTTATCATAGCTCACGCTATGCTCTGTCTCAGTATCGTGCCCCAATCGCAGAGTGGGCTCGTGAAGTTTCCTTGCGACCTCGAGATCGGGAACTAAGCAATAAACCTTGGAGATGGGCACGTACACGAAGCGAGACGACCTCAAAGCGACGATGCAAGAGATCTTCGAGTTGTTCCAGATCCTCGTGGAATGCACGGATCAGCTGGAGTCGATGGGTGGCTGCCAACAGGAGATGCGCGCGATCGGCAAAGGGCTGATGGCTCGGTTGAGGATCCTCGCGTTGGACGAACCCTTCGAGGGGCTCGCGCCGTAGATCACCGAACGCATCTTCAAGAAGATCGAAGAGATCAGCGCGACTATTACTGTCCTCTTGGTCGAGCAGCACCTCAACTGTGTACTCGCGGTGACCGAGCGGTTATATCTCCTAGAGAACGGTTGCGTTGTCCACGAGGACACCGGGTAGGGGCTCTTAGAGAGTGATCACGTCAAGGACGCGTATCTGTAGACCTCAAAAATGAAACGCTAGATCTACTAAAGATTCGAGCTCTGTCTACGATCGTCGATAGCACGAATTATCCGAAACTTTCGATGTGGAGATCGTCTGTATTAACGTCGGAGGATTCTACAATATCTGATGCACGCGAGCAGAATTCGTCGAATCCGAAGATATAAACCGTTCCATCGGTAGCATACTCAGAAATGGCATCGTGGAGCTTCTCTTTATCATTTTGTACAATTTGTATAGCTTGCCCGCAGTCAGAAAGGGCAGAAAGACGATCTTGATATGCAGGTGAGTCATCTTGGTAAATCAAAGCTGCGTTGGAATTAAAATTAGTAGCTCGTTCGGCTATCGCGATAGCAGGTCCGATACCAGGACCACCAGCGATAGTAACAACGTCCCCATCATCGTCATACGCAATATTACCATACGGACCTTCGATCCCTATTTCGTCGCCTACACTACGTTGTGCTAACCAAGGCGACAAAGTACTCTCCGGGTCAACACCAACAGTCACCTCAAAGGTGGTATCAACAGTAGGTGAGGATATTGTATAGTAACCAGTCTCCTCACTGCCGTTAATTTCTGCACGTAGGAGGAGGAATTGCCCGGGTAATGCTTCTAGTCTCTCATCTATTTTGAACTCGAGTGCGACAGTACCTTCTCCAATATCGGTAACACTGACTACGCGTCCGGAATACTCAGGCATCATTATGACTATTTTAATAGAACCTTATATATTTTCCTACAAATCTCTCGTTAGACAGAGACCTTACTCGGAAGGAGGGTAGGCAGGGAGTCAGGCATTCTTCAGATCGCTTTTGGGTAGTGAATTGTTGGTTAGTCTTCAGCAGTCGATGAAGTAACAGCGGGCAAGGGTGACGCGGCCGCGTCACCGATGAACGATGTTCTAAATCAAGACGTTCGTATCGGAGTGTCGAGCCGCGAGCCTGTTGCTGCAGGATCGCTGGCGTGACGGCGTCTATTGCCCACCCTGCCGTACCGAAACACAGATTCGCCACGGCAGCGATCGCGTGTTTCAGCGGTCTCTGTGTAAGGATTGCGACCACACGTTCAACGATCAGACTGGCACCGTCTTCGAACACTCAACGGTGGCACTCAGAAAGTAATTGCTCGCGGTCGACACCTATATCCGCTTCAACACCTATCTTTGACAATTACACGTGATGATCCACATTTCTTACAAAACGATTTACCGGCGCGTCCAGCGCTTTCTGCGAGTACTGGACGCGCCTCGGCCATAGTTGAAAGGCTAGGTCGAAATCGATGAATTTCACGTGAAAGCTGGGCTCAAAGGCCGCAAGCGCGACGGTCTGTCGCGCTCGTGTCGCCTGTCCACGTGCGGACAAGGTATGTATCAGGGGACAAGCCATCGGTGTTCATTCTCGCAGATCGTGGTGTGGCGACCGCCAAATCCGCCAGCGAAAGTGACCACTGAATCGTCGGTTCGACTCCTACTTGCTGACCGCAAAAAGGAGTTGATACCGTCTATACTGATGTCGTTCAGGCGTACGAACCATTCGGCGAGGACGACGCATTCGACCACGAATATTTCGTCTATAGCGACGGTGGCTCTCGCCTCATCGGGGTGTCTCCAATAACAAACACAACATATCTCAAAGCGTTCCAACTCTGTCGTGAAGTTTTCCGAAAACTAGGAAAAAGCGCTGAAAAATCATCCTTGAAACAGCACTTTAACTCACCAACAATCTATGCCACAAAAGTGGTTCAGATTAGCTGATTGAAGCAGATGGTATGGTTGGTACCACATTTCTGTAGTACTTGGTCAAGCGTGTTTGGAGCGATTAGCGAAGGCTTTAGTTCGAAGTTCAAATTCTTTTGAAGACGCGATCGACGACATTCCGGTTCCGGTGAAGACGTGTTGGAACCAAAATGATAACGATGACAGGCCGCCTACATTTAGGGTGCATCCTCGATCAGAAATATCGAATCGTCAACGAGATGCCCCCCATTGAGTTCTACGAGGAACACCTCGGTCAACGCAAGGGTTCTGGTCGTGTGGCGTCGCACGTGTAGCAGGTGATTTGAGTCAGGGGTCAACCGTAGAAAATAGCCAATAGTGCTGATTATTCACTCAAACCACCGTTCAGCCAACCGTGACGTAATCCGGGTTATCCGGTGGGCTGTAAGGTCAGCCTTCTGCATCAGTTGTGAACAGCGGAGCGACATCGATAGACACCCCTTCTTGGGGGGACAGAGACGGTATCCGTCAGCGATAACCCCGCCAAATGCAGCTGGATACCCAGCTTTATCGCCGACACGGGTGCGCCTCTCGCTCCACAAAACCTAATTCTGGTAAATCGCTACATCTGGTGAAGCGGTTGGATTTTGGTATAGGAACCAACACTCTACAACTGCCTTCTCTTTTGACCTCATCCGAACAGTTCCACAATCGAATTATGGCTCGATTGAGATCATCACCCAATCTCCATCGTTCGTTCCTAAATGTTCACGGAGTGAAACAGGTGCCAGTAGCTCAAGTTCACGAACGGAATGCTCTGTTCTGTCAGGGACAACCACGTGGACTTCGTGGTAATAAGTGCCCGAGGATGTATACACAATCGCGGAATAGCAAGACACGGGACCAAATGAATTACCTGACCGTTCCCACCGCTCAATGGAGATATTGGAGAATTCAGAAAGAGCGGATCGCTTCTTTGCACTGGATTCTGTGAGGCGTATGTTGAATGTGCCTGGAAAGGGCTCGTATTCTAGTTTATCAATGAATTGATCTTGATATCCATCCAGCGTAACAAATTCACTTCCTTTCCCAAGGCCACTAGTCACCCGACCAGTAAGTTCAAGTACATCGCCAATATTGAGTGCGGATTGGTATTCGAGGTATTCCTGATAGAGTTTGCTTCTCCCGTCGTCAGCTAGGGAGATCTCAGTTCCATCAATACAAATCAAATCCTCTTGTTCCGCTTCCTCAAGTAAGGATTGAGTAGTTTTGATGCTGGTCTGCAAATGACCTCGTAAGTCATCTGCGGCTACTGACTCTTCTGTTCCCCATTCACCTTCAGTAGCAATACGTTTCAGTAATCGTGAGTAGCTAATGCTCGACTGCTCCATACTGGATAGGAAGAGTAGATTGATTATATATATTCCCATTGGTGAACAACATAATATGTGATTTAATAATTACTGAAATTAATAGACATCTCTCAGATGCAAAATTATTTATATCTGTTGCTGCAATCAGGTTTGTATGGAAGTAGCATCCTTCCACTTGATGCCGTGGCCAGAAGCAGGCAACAACGTCGCTTGGCCGTATTCAGAAGCCGAGTTCGAACCCGAACTTGGAAGCGAAGTGTATGAGAACTACTTAGAGCAGTTAGCATACTGTGAGGATCTCGGCTTTGATTCGATCGGGTTAAACGAACACCATTATACTGCCTATGGGTTGATGCCCAACCCGAGTGTTACAGCAGCTAATCTCATTGAGAGAACTGATGACATAGAAATCGCGATTATGGGGAATATCCTCCCAATTCGGGGAAATCCCATCCGTATTGCCGAAGAGATGGCAATGCTTGATAACCTAAGCGAAGGACGTATGCTGAGCGGGTTTGTACGGGGGATTCCTACAGAGTATGCTGCCTTCGGCATCAATCCCTCCGAGTCCCGAGACCGATTTGCTGAGGCGTGGGATCTCGTCACGAAAGCTTGGACTGCAGACGAACCGTTCGATTGGGAAGGTGAATACTGGCAATACGACGACGTGTACATTTGGCCACGCCCGTATCAGGATCCCCATCCCCCCCTGTGGATGCCAGCCGAGAGCCAGAAATCGATTGAATTTGCCGCAGAGAGGCAGATCCCAACTGGAAATATCTATGTCGACACACAAACAATCGCGGAAGGGTTCGATCACTACAGACGGGTCGCCAGTGAGAAGTATAATTGGGAACCCACTGAAGACTACTTCTGGCTCCCACGGATGACCTATGTTGCTGAAACGATGGAACAGGCCCGTGAGGAAGCCGAAGAACATCTCAAATACTTCTATGATACACTCTTTGGTGGACTATACAGAGCGGGGGTTCAATCTGAACTAATGGAAGAAGATCGTGGAGGATACCGCGAGGAAGAGTCGTTCGATTATGCCGATCATGCACCAGAAAAAGGGGCAAAAGCGATGAATTTTGACTTTGACAAACTACAAGAATCAGGCGAAATTATCGTTGGGACTCCGGAATATGTCACGGGAGAGATCGAAAGACAGTACGAGGAGGTAGGCGGGTTCAGCCGTTTCGTCGGACTCCTCCAGTTTGGGTCACTACCTCACGATCTAGCGATCAAAAACCACGAGCTATTTGCGGATGAGGTGATGCCCGAAATTAGAAAGCTAAACTAAATACAGCCCGCTTAGCGACTTGACTTCGCACGTTAGACGAACATCCCATCGATTTGTTGCATTAGCTCGTCAATGCTGCGGTCGGGGCTGGTGAGTGCCTAGGAAGAGAAGATTCTGAACGCTTTCGCGGAAGGATCGCTTGACGTCGTTTCGGAGTGAACTCGCGTGTCCGAGAATCGTTCCAAGGGCGCTGTGTGCAGCACCGAACTTGAGGAGACTGTAGGCCAGCATCAGCAGGTGCCAGTGCCGACTGGCACCTGCGGTATGCCGTAACTCGCAGTCTCCAAAACAAGGTCCTGCTTGGTGTCCCTGAAGAACGTCTCCACTCGTCATCTCATCGCATACATCTCAATGAGATGGCTCGCTGGCGCGTCGATCTTGTTCGACACGATGTACTTCACGCTCGGTTTCTCGTCTTTGTCGCTTGGTTCTTTCTCAGTGATCAGGAGCTTTACCTCTCCAAGCCGACCGACTTCACGTTTCTGTGTCCAGATGTGGTAGATGTCACCGTTGACAGTTCGTGGGACTGTGTCGATGCGCTGGCCGAGTGCATCGACACGGATTCGGTCACCACCATAGGTGACGCGTGTATCGCTTTTGACCGCTGAAACCCACTCTTTCCCGTACCCTTCGAGATGAGTGACGAACTCCTCGGTACTGTAGAACATATCAAAGAGATAGGTGTCCTAGCGGACACCTATCTCAATGAGTTCGTCAACGAGTTCAATCCGGCGTTTGTCGTGTTTCTTGTAGAGGCGAAAGCCGAGTGGGTAGGTGGTTTTCTCGTCAGCGTAGAGAGCGTAGACGATGTTCTGTCCCCAGATGTAGCTGTGGATACCGTGGTCGTAGTATTTCCCTGCGTGAGGGATTTTCTTGCCCGGTTTGTGCATGAAGGTGTCGTCGATGATGACGACACCTTCACTGGTCCATCTCGTATCATCGGCTTGTTGGAGCAGTTCGAGGCGTTCTCTGTTGAGCTGATCTTCGTCCCAGTCGTACTCCGTGAGGAACTTGTTCAACGCACGTTCGCTCTTGGCCGGGAGAACGATATTCGAGATGGCTTGAACGGTCTTGTTGCTGGCCGCAACAAGACCTGTCACGTAGGTTTTGGCGTGGTGTTTCTGCCGCGTTGAGAACCACTCGAACTGATCGATTGGCTCAGTACACGACAGGAACGACGTGATTGGCAGCATCAACGGTTCACGTACGTTCTACGCGCTCCAACAGCATAACGTGCGAAGTCAAGTAGCTACTCGGTGGCATATCTAATTTCGATCTCATTCACTTCACCAAGTAATAATTCAGGGAGATTTTCGCGGAAGTACTCTCCCCGAAGTCGATTGGATGGGCCACCGATACTAAGCCCAGCAAGAACGTTACCGTTGTGCATTATTGGCACTCCGATAGCGCGAAGTCCTCCGAATAGCTCTCCTTCAGCAAACGCCACTCCTTGATCTCTGATCTCCTCAAGTTCAGATTCTAACTCACTTTCAGTAGTGATTGAATTGGGCCCTTTTTTGTGCAACCCTACATCGTCGATGATTTCTCTAATATGTTCTTCCGGATACTGAGAAAGTATAGCCTTCCCGGCAGCAATCCAATGTAGCGGAACGGTGGAGCCAATTTTTCCTCCAACTGATACACCGTGTTCACCGATTGCGCTATCTAAGAATACACCATACCCTCGTTCCTCACAAACTAGCCATACTGCCTCCTTTGTTTCTTCGGCAATATATTGCAGATGGGGCTTCGCATACTCGACAATATCCCACTGGTCACGAGCAAGAATACCGTATTCGAGGAATTGAAGGCTCAGATAATATTGACTATCTCTCTTCACAGCCCAAGATTCTTTTTCAAGTGTCTTCAGATGTGCGTGGGCTGTACTCGGAGAAACATCCAGATCTCGAGCTATTTGAGTGACAGTGATTCCATCAGATTCACGGATCCTTTCGATGACTGCGAATAAGGTATGTGCCGATTTTATCGTCCGACTTTCATTCGAACTTTGATCCATAGTGTTCCGTCTTTCTCATCAACAATGAACGTTTCGTGTTTATTCAGTGTGTGGAATGAGAAGATGGGATAACGAGAGAACGAAGGAGATCTATAATGCTGCAAAAGAAGTTCTTTCAGTCCATATTGACGGATTAGATTCCAACGTAGTACATTCTTCGAAGGAGACCAAGAGACTAGGTTGGAGGCTTCAGTTATTAATACAGGAGGATTGTTATTATTCCATTGGCTGTTTTAATTTCGCTACCATCGAAAATATTCAGGAATGAGAAACAGAAAATTAGTAAACTATGGTAATAGTTGCAACTAATCACACGCTGACTGGCTGCTGGATGAGTGAAAACTTGCCACTGCTAGAATAAGATCTTCAGTTATTGATAGCCGTGGAGTCAGAATATTGATATGAGACTATTCTCTGTGACCGAAACCAAATCAAAATAACAGTAGTACACTTATTATTTTAATCGGAAAGCAATAGAGTAGTTCGAAGACTCAGCCGTGAGCGTTAGAGTCTATAACTACTTATAATATCGGTCATTGGGGGCGGGGCGGTGTTCAGATAAGGATTGAAGGATGAGGCGTAGCGTTTTCTGAGTGTCTATGCCCGAAAACGCACGCCTCGGCGGTAGTCTCGACCAGATTGAGGTAGAGTTTGTTGAACGAGAGCGACACCACGACTGCTGATGAAGCTCAGTATTCAGCTGCACCTCGCTGGATTATCGCTTTCAAATACTGTTTCATTTCTTGAGGTATTTGGTGTCCAACGTGCTCGCTCGACGGTTCACAACTGGGTTCCCAAAGCTGATCTACAGCCTGAATCTGGTCGCTCACCGGATCACGTTGCGGTTGACGAAACCGTGATCCAGATCGATGACGAACAGTACTGGCTGTACGCTGCTGTCGATCCTGACTTGAACGAATTACTCCATACAACGCTTGAACTGACGAGAACGAACGCTCTTGCAGAAATCTTCTTCCGTGATCTTCGCGAGAAACACAACGTCGATGATGCGGTGTTTCTCGTCGATGGTACGACTCCACTGCAAGAAGCCTGCCGTCGACACGGCCTCGATTTCAGATATGAACGCCACGGAAATCGCAACAGCGTCGAACGTATCTTTCGTGAGATAATAAGACGAACTGATTCGTTCTCAAACTGTTTTCGCCACGTCGATCCAGAAACAGCTGACGACTAGCTCAGCTCTTTCACCTTCGTATGGAATCAGCTTATCTGAACACTACCTGTCACTGCAATTTTATTGGATCTCCAGAGAGAATTAGAGGCCAGCGTGTCTGAAGCTGAAGATTAGGAATCTCAGGTCGATCAAAAGAACAAGTTCCGAATACGACTGGTTATACTGTCAGAGTCATCCACACCCGTTTCGACAGTTTCTGCCTCCTGTTTCTCTCGAAACTCAGTGAGTGCAGCCACTTGATCCTCTGTACTCGTTCCTCGTTGGGTGTTCGTTTCGCCGCCCTGGAGGCGTCGTAACCCGTCAACTGCATCATCGACCGCATCACCTTTCGACCGTGTTGTCGTTGCTTCGACGTCGCGTGGGTCTGCACGCTCAATTTCAGTTGCGGGCCCCGTCGACGTATTGAGTTTCAGACGTTTCGTATTCGGTTGTTTCTCAACCCCACCCCACGACAGTTCAGTATCGTTGAGCGCTGTAGAGATGTCGGCTTCAACCTGCTCGTCAGTAACGTCGGAGTCGGTATCTGTTACGGTACCCGTTCCTTTGTCTTCCCCCCTGCCGCCGCTGTTTGTGGTGCTGCACGTTCAATATATTGTGCAACGAGGGCTGTTCCTGTTGAGATAGATAACAAGGTCAAGCCAAACGCATAGACGGAGATCATACGAACACTCCCGTCAATCGTGGCTTCCGTTGACCAGTGAGACGGATATGCATTGATCAGAATCCCTGCTGCGAAAACGCAGAATCCTGCTCCAACGATACCTGTAAAGAGCGTTTGCCGACCAACTGGGAGTAACACTACGATGCTCAGGATCGCTGCTGGCAGTCCAAGCGTACCAGCAACGAACGCCATTGTTCGTGACTGCCAGAATAGATCTGAGCCGGTGGGTTGGGAACTACTGTGGACGAACAGTGCGAGCCCGACAATGCCGAGTGTGACACCAGCAAAAAACAATCCGAATCCAAGATAGATATCACGCTCTTGGTTTGGTTCACCGATGTATGCCCGGTAAATGCTGAGCATTCGGTCGCGAACACCGGACGGATCAGGCGTGTCTTCGGCGTTTGTATCCGGATTGGAGGGTGATGCATTGGCCATTTGCTTGTCTCCACGAACTACTACGTGTTAAAAGATACCGCGCATCCCTCTTCGAGCACGGTTAGTTTCTCTTTACGAGACTGAGAGCGGGACTTCTGTCCCATCCTTGTGGAGTCTGGAGAATTCCACGTACACCAGTCACCGACCGTTCGCCAGCCTCTAGGTACTGTTCAATAGCGGCAAGATGTTGCTTGCGGTATCGGTAGGATATGATCGTCGTGAGACGTTCACCCTAGAGCTCAAACGGTTTATGGAAATTCCGAGGCTAAAACCTCGCCCTTCACAGTAGTTGCCGAACCTAACTGAGATTCTTCACGCTGGGCCGCGTTGGTCGAAAGATGGTCCAAACAGCAGAGGTGAAACAAGTCTGTCGTGCTGCTTCGACGTTGCTATTCCCGGAGCTGGAGTTTGGCGTCAAATCGTGCGGTGAGTACACGAGAGAGGATTTCGAGGAAATCCTCTCTCGTATCGCCTTCGATCACGAGTTCGCAAACACGGGTGGCAAAACGCTCCAACTTGACCGTGACGAGCAAGTGGACCTCACAGCCACAGCTCGGAACCCTCTCGCTAAATCGCTGTTGTACCACCTGCGAAATCTTTCGACGGACGCTATCGACGATCAGTTCGATGGCGTCCGGAATCGATTATTCGAAGTCCTCCGATCACAGCGGCGACTTCCCGATTTCGTCGATGTTGCCATCGATCTCCACGAGTGGCGCTTCTACGGATCAGCCGACACTGACCACGTGATCACGACGTATCCTGATTTAGGAACGAACAGAGCGTTTTGCTTCGCAACGCTGTGTATTGTTGCACCTCGCACTCGATTCACGCTTGATGTCCTGCCGATGGACGCGAACGGTTTTCGCGCCAAGCGCGAAGCCGTTCGCTCCTTACTCGAAACTGCGCGTGAGTTCGTCTCAATTCGACACGTCTACCTCGATCGTGGATTCTACCAAGTCCACGTCGTTGCGGAGTTAGAGCAGGTGGGTGTTGACTACATCGTGCGTGCGCGACCGAGTAGCGGAATGAAAGGCCGTCTCAGCGCCGGCGCTGAGACGGTCACCGACGAGTACACGATGGAACGAAAACGAAAACCAACTGCGTCGGTAGACGTCACAGTCTTCGCAGTTCCGCACCGCACAATCGAAGACGAACACGTCTGGTTCGTAACAAGCTTAGATGTAGATCCGGCGACAGCGAAGGCGTACGCGGCGGCGTTCCGCCGCCGCTGGGGCATCGAAACCTCGTATCGGCAGATCGGTGACTTTCTCCCGAGAACGTCGTCGCCGACGTTCTCGGTGCGATTGTTCTACTTTCTGTTCGCGGTTTCGCTGTACAATCTCTGGGTGCTAGCCAACGTGTTGGCTTCAGCTGACACAGTTCCAAAAACACCGCCGATCTCAACACGAATCTTCCGCAGATTCGTTCTCTCGACAGACTACGGCTGAATACGCATTCGAGTCCGACCGGGATGACCGGTGAGTGCGCCCTGTTGTGGAGAGGCATCGCTCCCTCGCTCTCTCAGAGAATCTGCTATAGCGCAATTCGACACGACGGCGAGATCTCCGATCTCAACGGCTTGCTCAGCGCGGAGCAGAATCTGAGTCGGCAACTACTGTAAAGCACGGGTCTTACTCAAGGGAACCAGTGGTGAGATGGAACCTGCGAACTCCCCAGATGATGTGGGCCTCACCTTCGTGAGGGAAGCCCACGACTTTAGTCATGGAAGAAGTCACTAACCTGTCGTGTGTTCAGTTGCCCCTCACAGCACAAACGAAGCCCATTTATGATGCCATAGTAACAAATTCATAGATGCTTCCTTGGGGACACGCTGCACTGGGATATCTCCTGTTTTCGCTGTATTCTCGTCAGCGATATGATCGGCCACCAGTTGGCTTGACAGTCTACGCGCTTGGATTCGGAACACAATTCCCCGATCTGGTCGATAAACCGCTCACGTGGACGATCCCGCTTCTGCCGTATGGCCGGAGTCTCACGCATTCGCTGTTTACCCTTGGATTTGTGTATGCGCTTCTCTGGCTGGTCTTCCGGTATCCCGATCAGCGTTCGCTGACCAATGCGTTTGGCTTTGGCTATGTGACGCACCTGTTAGGTGATGGAATTGGACCACTTCTCGAAGGCGATTTCACAGCGCTTGGCTATGTTCTCTGGCCACTCACGAACGTTCCCACCGGCGAGTCCAGAAGCTTCATCGAATTTTTCCTCGCGCTGGGACTCACACCGATGGTTATGTTTGGGATCGGGCTTACTGCCCTCTCGGTCCTAGTGTGGATTGCCGATGGGATGCCCGGCGTCCGGGACTTGTTCGATGAGTCGCTGAAGATGGCTGGGACAGAGTCTGAAAAAACCTGACGGTCTATGCTAGTTGCTCAAGCGGCGAGAGACGGAGACGCGCAACTCGGTGGTGAGTGCGCCTATGATCCCGATTGCGAGTGCTACGGCAGTCCGTGGCTGAATACTGGCGACCTCTTCGAGGCCGACGGCTGAGTACTCCCACACAGCGGAGAACAGCGATAGTCGAACACGAAGTCACCTAGGTTCACAGAAACGTCAAGGCGGATGCCCCGGGGCTTGACCTCGGGGAGGAAGCCGACAACTCGGTACACAAAACACGCTACGAAGACAGGACGACTCCCAACTATTAA
>NZ_JBQWLT010000022.1:0-14065 GCF_052545375.1 Halobellus sp. GM3
GCGTTGCCGACCAGCCCCTTCGACTGCCCGATGGGCCGACCCATCTCCCGGGTGGCGATCTCCGCGAGTTCGTCGACAGGGAGACGATCGTCCTGCAGGGAACGACCACCAATCGGACGCCGGCGCTCGAACACATCCCGCTGTCGGAGCCGGGGTCGTTCTTCTGGCGCGGCGGCGCCGGGCTCGGGTGGGGCGTCCCGGCCGGGATCGGCGTGAAACTGGCCGCCCCCGAAAAGCGGGTGTTCTCGCTCGTCGGCGACGGCGGGTACCTGTTCAGCAACCCCGCATCGAGCGTGCTGGCCGCGAAGAACGCGGACGCGCCGACGTTGAGCGTGGTGTATCACAACGACGGCTGGGAGGCCGTTCGCCGCGCGACGAGAAAGCAGCACGGCTCGGGGGCGGCGGCGAGACAGGGCGTCCCGGAGGGCGACTACGGGGAGTCGATCGACCTCTCCCGGATCGCGACGATCGCGGACACGCACACGCGGCGGGTCGACGCGCTCGACGAGATCGAGGGCGCGCTTGCCGACGCGGTGGCGGCGGTCGACGACGGACGGGACGCCGTTCTCGACGTCAGACTCGACGTCGATCGGTGACCGACATTGCCGCGGACAGCGGCCCGACCCGGTACGTCCCTCCGCTGTGGGTCCGCGCGGCCCTCGAACGTCGTCGCGTTTGCAACTGATTTCGCATTCGATCGCACGAGTGCGTGCGCTCGGGCGAGTGAAGACGTGCAAACGCTACTATCGTATCAGTGAAGCGTGACGCGCTATCGGTCGATCGATTCGCCGGACGAGTGAGCGAACGCTGAACCGTCGCGATACTCGCGATGAACCCCTCCGCGACGACGACTGGGACTGGGGACTCCCGTGGTCGTTCTGTATTTCAAAACGGATGCCGCCGGGACTGGGCGACGAAAAAAGGAGACGGCCGGTCATCGAGTCCAAGGATCGAATGTCTGTCGCGCAGATCAGTGAGAATCTCTCGATTTGTGGCGGTATTTAGTGACAGACCGACGCCCTCGGACCGTTTCACCGCCTGCGATACCAAGAAATGACGGCGACCACCGCTCGAAATAACAGATGTACTGTTGTTTGTAAACGCCGATATGCCGTCGATAGCCGGTATTCAGTGACCCCCGTTTTCGTATTCAGAACGCAATCGGCGGAAGGCCGGCGTCGGTGGCGCGTATGCTACTCGGCGACGCGCACTCCCTCCGCGTCGGGACGCCAGCGCATCACGCGCTCGTGAAGCGGTGCGAGTACGCCGTACTCGACCACGATCAGGAAGACGACGAAGATGATGAGCCAACTCATCATCGTCGGTAGATCGTACTGATCGAAGTACCGTCGGAACATAAATCCGACGCCCCGGGTGAGCAGGAACGCCTCGACGAGGAGCGTGATCTTCCAGCCGACCGAGAGCGCAGACCGGAAGCTGGCGAACAGGAACGGCGCGAGTTGGGGAATGATGATGTCGGTGAACGTCTGGACGCGGCCGGCGCCGAAGAACTCCGCCATCTCGGCGAGATCTGCATCGAGCGTTCGGGCGCCCTCCCACATGTTCAGCGCGATGAACGGGGTGATGACCACCGGGACCGCGAAGTAGCCGCTGTTCGCGTTGAAGCCGATCCAGATCGCCGAGACGAAGACGATGACGAGGGAGGGAATCGCCAGCCAGCCGTAGATCCACATCGAGAGCGTGCTCTCGAGGGTCTCGTTCCGCCCGAGCGCGATTCCGAGGAACGTCCCGGCGATCATCGAGACGAAGAGCGAGGCGAAGAGCATCTCGATCGTCTTCCAGACGTGGAAGTAGAACATGTTGTCGTAGGGGCCGGGCGTGGTCAACACGACGACGAGGGCTGCGAACGTCTCCGGGAGTCCGGGGAAGACCTGCGGGAACGCGACGCCGCCGGCGTACCACAGGGCCAAGAGCGAGATCACCGAAGCGACCGTGTAGAGGTGCCGTTGCAACCGGTTCATCTCAGTCCACCACGTGTTCGTGGAACTCCCTGTACAGTTCCGCCTCGCGCTGTGCGATGTCGGGGTCGTCGTACTGCCGCGGCCGGTCGATCTCGATCTCGCGGCGGGCGAACATCTCCCCGTTGGTGTTCATCATGTAGATGTAATCGGAGAGGAACACCGCCTCGTTGATGTCGTGGGTGACGAACAGGATCGTCTTTTGTTCTTGGTTCCAGATGTCGAGCAGTTCCTCCCGGAGGTCGCGGGCGGTGATCTCATCGAGGCTGCTGAAGGGCTCGTCCATCAGGATGATCTCCGGCTCGGTCGCGAGCGCTCTGGCGATGGCGACGCGCTGTTTCATCCCGCCCGAGAGCCGCGTCGGGTAGTTGTCGCCCTCGTCGCCGAGGCCGACCATCTCGAGGTACCGACTGGTCCGCCCGTCCCACTCGCCCTCGGGGACGTCGCGGGCTTCGAGCGCGAACTCGATGTTCTCGCCGACGGTCTTCCAGTTGAGAAGGCGCGGCTCTTGGAAGATGTACCCGAGCGAGAGGTCCTCCGGGGAGACGTCGCGACCGCCCCTTCGCATCGTCCCCCCGTCCGGTTCGACGAGCCCGGAGATCACGTTCATCAGGGTCGTTTTCCCGCAGCCGGAGGGGCCGAGCAACGAGACGAACGCGCCCCCCTCGACGTCCAAGTCGACCCCGTCGAGGACGAGGATCCGCCCCTGCCCCGGCTTCTCGAACTGCTTGACGATGTCGCGGAGCTCCAGCGTGTCCTCGGAGGCGCCCGCGGTGTCGGCTGCCGTCTCCCCTTCAGCGGCGGTCATAGCGACCCCCCTCGGCCACACCGTGGGAGAATATCGTCGTAGGTATCCTGTCGGAACATAGATCGTGTTAACAGGTTTCACAAGAGGAGGAATGTATAATAATCTTTCTATGGTGTCTCCGCTCATATTTCCGGTCGACGACACGTCTGCCGGGTGTTCTCGCCGTCGGGGACCACAACCCTAGCGGGCCGCGGCGGGCGCTTGCGACGACCGCAGGCCGACTCCCGATCAGATAGAGACGACGACATCGCCGTCTCGGACGGACACGTCGAAGGCCCTGATCCCCTGACTCGGGTCCACCTCGTGACGGCCGGTCTCGAGGTCGAACTCCCAGAAGTGCCAGGGACAGTGGACCGACTTTCGCTCCTTGTCGATGACGGGGAGCTCGCTGTGGAGAAAGCCCTCCCCGAGCGGGCCTCCCTTGTGGATGCAGCGGTTGGAGACGCCGTAGAACTCTCCTTCGACGTTGAAGACGGCCACTGACAGGCCGTCGACCTCGACGATCTTTCCCTCCCCTTCTGGGATCTCGTCCGCGGCTGCGACGGTGTGCTCAGACATACTCGATTCCTTAGACATACTAGATTCTCAGGACGCGTTCGGCGTTCTTGTGCAGGATGTTTTCGCGGAGGTCCTCGTCGATGACGCTGGACTCGAAGGTCCAGTTCGCCAGATCGAGCGTGTAGTGCGGGTAGTCGGTCGCGAACATCAGGCTCTCGTGAGCGTTCGTCATATCCAGCATCGCCTCGAAGTTCTTGGGCTTGTCCGGGATCGTGATGGGCTGTGAGGAGAACGAGAAGTGCTCTTCGACGTACTCGCTGGGCGTCTTCTTGAGGTACTCCTGTCCGAGCTCCGTCACCCGCTCTGTGAGCTGAATGTCCTCCGGGTGGTCCTGGTAGACCTCGTCCATCCGCATCTTGATGAACGGGACCCAGTTCAGCCCGCCCTCGATCATGATGATCTGGAGTTCGGGGTACTTATCGAAGACGCCGGTCATCACCATGTTCCCCACCATCATCATCGCGCGGACGGGGTGAACGAGCCCGTACATCTCCGTCCAGGTTCGAATCGAGTTGCCGATGAGGTCCTTCTGCGGCCAGTTGCCCGTCCCGCCGCCGTGCAGTGCCAGCGGGAGATCTCGTTCGACCAGCGCCTCGAACACCTGGTCGTACTGGGGGTTCCCGAGCAGACTGTAGTGGCCGAAGAACCCGTAGAAGCCGACCACGTCGTCGTTGTCCCCCCACCGCTCGATCTCCTCGACCGACGCCTCGGGGTCCCACTGCGGCAGTGCGGGGAGCACCTTGATGTTCTCGTCGGCCGGGGAGACCTCCTCCAGCACGTAGCGGTTGTACGCCCTGACGATCTCGTTTTTCAGGACGACGTTCTGAACGTCCGGGAGCGTGTTGTACCCCGGGGTCAGCACGGGCATATCGAGCGCGAGTTTCTCCGCGACGTCGATGACGTCCGCGGCGGTCTCGGCGACGCCGTGGGTCTGGCGGCCGTTCCCGCCGTGGGGCGTCGCGTACCCGGACGCCCAGTACCGCGTGGTCGGCGGGAAGTCCTCGAGTGAGAGCGTCCGCTTTGCTCCCTCGTGTTCGACGTAGGGGAGGAGTTTCTCCATCGCGGGCTCGAAGTGGAAATCGATGTCGACGATGAACGCCTCTCGCATCTCGTCGCTCACCGGATACCGTTCGGCTTTCAGTCCGGACATATACCGTAACGTGTGTGCGGCGTCGTATAAATCTACCTTCGTTTGAGGACGTACAACGGGACGAGACGGTGGATATCGGCGTTTCCGACCGTCGGAGAGAGGTGGAGTCCACCGAAATCCCTATCTACCGCAGCGAGAAGGTCCACGTATGACCGACGACTTCGACGGGCGAGTCATCCAGTCCGACGAGGTACTGTTTGACATCATCGAACACCTAGAGCGCGAGGGCGATTCCGGCGTCTCCGAGTTGGCCGAGGCCGTCGGCCGGTCGAAGGGGACCGTCCACACGCACCTCACGTCGCTCCGCAACCGCGGCTACGTCGTGAACGACGGCGGGAAGTACCGGCTCGGTCTCCGGTTTCTGGACCTCGGGATTCACGTGCAGAACGCCGTCGACCTCTACCACGTCGCGGCGCCCAAACTCGCGGAGGTCGCCGCCGAGGCCGAAGAGAACGCCCGCTGCGTCGTCGAGGAAAACGGCCTCGGGACGTTCATTGTGGGGGCGACGGGGAAACACTCCGTCAACACCGACGTCCGCGTCGGGACCCAGACGCACCTCCACTGCATCTCGGGCGGCAAGGCGATTCTGGCGCATCTGCCGACGCACCGCGTCCGCGAGATCGTCGACGCCCACGGCCTCCCAGCGCGGACTGAAAACACCATCACCGACCTCGACGCCCTCCTCACGGAGCTCGAAACGATCCGCGAAGACGGCTACGCGCTCAACCGGGGCGAATCGATCGACGGGATTCACGCCGTTGCCGCGCCGGTGCTGGACGAGGACGACGCCGTCGTCGGGGCAATAAGCGTCTCCGGCGCGGCGAACCGGCTCCCGATCGACCGCTGTCGGGGGGAACTCGCCGACCTGGTCGTCGCCACCGCGAACGAGGTCGAACTGAACCTCACGTACGCCGACTCGCGATAGGACGTGCACCGCTTCGGACACGTGTTCGACCTCATCAAACGCATCTCCGGACCGAAATCCGCCCCCGAGCCGAGAACTGAGTTGCGAGCGACAGAAAACGCGTGTCGGTGCCGGAAAGCCGAACCGACCTCGACTCAGGAGAGCAGCGACTCGATGTTGCCGCTGTTGATCTTGTCCTTTTCGTCCTGCGGGATGTCGAGTGCGTCCATCGCCTCGACGTTGCTGCTCATGAAGTCGGACCCCTCGTGACCGCCGTAGGGGTAGTCGGTGGCGAACACCATCTGGTCGGGGCCGAACACCTCATAGACGTTCCGGAGCGCCGGGCCCGAGCCGTAGAGGACGGCGTCCGCGTAGAACTGCGTGTAGTACTCCTCAATCGGCTTCCGCAGGGGCTCGTAGCCGCCCTCGAAGACCTCCGGCGTGTCGCCGAACGTCCCCTCGTCGTAGAAGAACAGTTTGAGCCGCTCCATAAACGGCGCCGTCATCCCGCCGCCGTGGTGGGTGATGATGTTGAGATCGGAGTACCGCTCCATCAGGCCGCTCAGCACGAGTCTGACCAGCGCCAGCGAGGTGTCGAACAGCCACCCGAGCGCGAGGTCGACCCCCCACTCGTACGTCCAGTCGTACCAGTCGTGGACCTGCGGGTGGATCCAGATGGGAACGCCGCGCTCTTCGGCCAGTTCGTATATCGGGTGGAGCTCTTCGGTGTCTACGGGCTGGCCCTCGTAGTTCGAGTAGATCTGCAACCCGGCCATATCGAGCTGATCGAGGCAGCGCTCGGCCTCCTCGAGCATCGAGTCGTTCAGGACCGGCAGGGTACCGACGGGGATGAACCGGTCCGGATGGGTGTCTGCCACCTCTCGGATCTCGTCGTTGGCCTGTTCGACGAGCGACTGAACGGTCGCCTCCGTGGCGTACTCGCGGATCCCCGGCCAGAAGTGGGGCGCGCCGAGCGCGACGATCTGCTTGTCGATGCCGAACGTATCGAGGTGATCGATGCGGCGGTCGTAATCCCAGAACCCGGCGGTGTCCGGGTGGCGCTTGTAGGCGGGAGCGCGATACACCTCGCCGAAATCGTGGTAGTACTGCTCGGGAACTTCGTGAGCATACGCGTCGATACGCATACTGGCTCGTCTCCACGATAGCACGTAAATGTATCGCACGGCGGGGGGAAGAACGACCGAAGAGAAGCGGCGGCGCGGCGCCGTCGGACGGCCGCGACCCCGTCGTCCGGCACCGCCACCTCGTCGGACGGATGCGACGTCGCAGTGACGCTGAGAAACCGATGAGCGCACCCTGAACCGCCGATCGAAAGTGGCAACCTATACCACGATGCCGGAGAAACGGCTATCCGAAGGAATGTCCTCTCCCGTTGCCCCCGCGGACGACGACGTGGAAATCATCGACAGCGGCCATCTCGTCGCCACGCGCAATCCGGTCGCGGACGCGCCCGAGTTCTGGGCGGTCGTCGAAAACCGAACCGCACGCGAGGCGGTCACGGTCGAACTCGAGTTGCGCGACGAGTTCGGCGTGCTGTCGAGACACGAGCGGACCCACACCGTCGATGCGTCCGAGCGGAAGCGGTACCGCTTCGCCGTGCGACCGCCGTCGTCGTTCGACCAGTACGTGTTCAATATCACCGCTCGGGACGCGCCCGAGAGACGGGACGGGAACTAGCGCTCGGAGAGCCGCGATCGACTCGTGAGCCGAACCGCCGGCTAACGGGGTCGGCACCGACGATGCGGCACCGGCGACGCGGCACCGGCGACACGCGCTCCCCCGAATCTTTATTCAACCTCGAGGCGGTGGATCACGCAGCAGTATGACTCCCCCTAAGGAAAGCGGCGGCGACGAGGACCATCTCGCGGCGATGCGGGCGGCGAACGGGCACGACTTCGGTCTCCGGCGCGGGCGCAAGGAGTTCACGAACTGGATCGACGAACAGCTCTCGTGGAAGGAGACGTGCTACATCGGTGATTGGTCGTTCCTCGCGAATCTCAAACTTCGGGGAACGGACGCCGTCGACCTCCTCTCGACGCTGTCGGTGAACACGTTCGAGTCGTTCTCGGTCGGGCAGGCGAAGCACCTGATTCAGTGTTCGGCGGGCGGCGACGTGATCGCCGAGGGCGTCCTCTCCCGAACGGCCGAAGACGAGTTCGTCGTCCATGGCCTCCCGTGTTACTGGACGGCGTACAACCTCGAGACCGGCGAGCGAGGTCGATTCGAGGTCGAGACGGAGTGGCGCGATACGTTCAACTTTCAGGTTCAGGGGCCGCGTTCGATCGAGCTGCTCGAGGAGCTTACCGACGCCGCGCTGTCCGACATCGAGTTCATCCACTTCGACACCGTCGACATCGCGGGCGTCGACGTGACCGCGATCCGGATGGGGATGGCCGGCGAACTCGGCTTCGAGCTTCAGGGCCCGGCGGGCGAGGCCGACGCGGTCTGGGACGCCATCGTCGACGCCGGCTCGGAGTACGGGCTCCGACGACTGAGCGAACGCACCTCGTCGATCAATCACCTCGAGGCCTGTTTCCCGACGCGGGGGAGAGATTACGTCCCTGCCATCTTCTCGACGGAGCTGGCGCCGTTCAGATCGTGGGTCGACGCGCACGCCTCCCGCGACGTCCTCACCTATCCGATCGAAGGGAGCTTCAGCGCCGAGGACATCAGCGCCTGGTACCGCACGCCGGTCGAACTGGGGTGGGAGCGGAACGTCGCGCTGGACCACGAGTTCCTCGGACGCGAGGCGCTCGAATCCGAACTCGCCGATCCGGAGCGGACCATCGTCACGCTGGTCTGGAACGACGAGGACGTCGTCGACGTCTACGCCTCGCTCTTCGAGGACGGGCCGCACAACAAGTACATGGAGATGCCGCACCAGCAGAAGCGGGCGATGATCGCCGACGAGGTGCGTCGCGACGGGGACCCCGTCGGCGTGTCGACGTGCCGCGGATACAGCTACTACTTCCGCGAAATGCTCTCGCTCTGTACCATCGACGTGGCGTCGAGCGAGCCCGGAACAGAGGTGACAGTCGTCTGGGGAGAGGGAGCGAACCCGAAGAGCCCGACAGTCGAATCCCACGAGCAAACGACGGTTCGCGCGACGGTTGCGCCGGCCCCCTACAAAGACGACAACCGCCGCGTCGATCCCCGTTCCCGGTAATCGGACGCGAGTGGTTAGGAGTTGATGCTGGGGTTGACCTCGTACTGCCGCCGGCTGAGCTTCGAGAGGTCGTCGTTGTCGGCCAGGTCTTCGATCTCCGGGATGACTTCCTCGCCGAACAGACGGATGTTCTTTCTGGCAAGCCTGTCGGGGAGCGATCCGAACTGGAACAGCCCGATCAGCGTGCCGAACCCGCCCATCGTCTCGTACTGGTCTTTGATCTCTTGAGTGACGTACTCGGGGTCCCCGACGATGATCTCACCCGACTCTTGGAACTCGTCGAAGTCGAAGTTCATCGCCTTCTGGCCCTTGTCGGGCATCTCCTGTTCGTACTCGAAGGCGTTCGCCTCTCGGTACTCGGTGTCGCCGACGGCCTGGACCGCCCCGGCGCGATAGCTCGCCGCCTGCAGGTAGTTGTAGAAGTAATAGAGGTGTTCTTCGGCCTCCTCTCTCGCCTGCTCCATCGTGTCGGCGACGTAGACGAACCGGGCGGGCGTGAAGTAGTCGTCCGAGGGAGTGTGTCCGTACTGCTCCTCGGTGAGCCGTCGGTACTCCTCGAAGGTGTTGGCGACGTTCTCGGTGCCGACGAACACGCGACCGATCGGCACCTGCTTGTCGGCGGCGTATTCGATCGATTTCTGGCTCTCCGCCGACATCCAAAGCGGCGGGTGGGGGTCTTGGTACGGTCGGGGCCAGATGTAGACGTTGTCGTAGTCGTAGTACTCGCCGTGGAAGTCGAACTGGTCGTCCTCGGTCCATGCCTTGAGCACGAGGTCCCACGCCTCGGCGAAGCGCCCGCGCGACTCGTTGGGATCGATCCCGTAGGCGACGTACTCCGGGGGGATCCCCCGGACGAACCCGCTGACGATGCGACCGCCGCTCACGGAGTCCAGCATCGCGACCTCCTCGGCGACCCGGATCGGGTTCTGTCGGATCGGCAGTACGTTACCCATCACGCCGATCCAGACGTCGTCGGTCCGCTCGACCAGATGCGACGCCGTCAGGTTCGGCGAGGGGCCCAGCCCGTAGCCGGTGTAGTGGTGCTCGTTGACCGCGACCATATCGAAGCCGACCTCCTCTGCGAGCTCGAACTGATCCAAGTAGTTCTGATAGAGTTCGTGACCGATCTCCGGGTCGTACTCGTCGTCCGAATAGGGCCAGGCGACCGGGTCGTCACACTCTGGCCAAGGCATCAAATTAAATGCACACACTCTCATAGTGGTTCCACAGAGCATTCTACACCATTTATATCTAACGACTATTGTGGGGCGTTATCATCCGGTGGTCACGAGCGAGGATCAGCGTCGACGCGGCCGATCGTGGCTGACGGCTGACCGGTGCGCGAGAGCAGGTGTAAGGCGCGAGCGCACACACCACAAGTTATATATTTCCGCGGCCGTCACTCGGTCGTAGGAGAACAATAATGAGAAATAGTCGACGACGGTTTCTGAAAACCGCTGGCGTCCTCGCGACTGCCGGCCTCGCAGGTTGCTCAGGATCGGAAAACGGCGGTAGTGGTGACAGCTCTGGCGACAGCTCCGGTGATAGCGGTGGCGACAGCAGCGGCGGCGACAGCAACGGAGAGACGACCGGAAGCACCGGCGACGATCTGATTCCGGTAACGGTCCAGTGGCCCGAGGGGACCGTCAATTATCCGCTGTTCGAGGCGGCGCAAGAACAGGGCTTCTTCGAGGACGAAGGGCTCGATGCGACGGTCGAGTACCCACCGTTCAACGCACAGGTGCAAGGTATCACGAGCGGCGGGGTCGAGACCTCGATGCCGTCGGTGCTGCCGTACGTGAACAACTACATCAACGGCGAAGACCTCGTCACCTACGGGTTCAGCGGCAGTCTCCAGTCGGTCAACGCGGTGTACGTCCGGGCCGAGAGCGAGTACGAATCCATCGAAGACCTCGAAGGCGAGCGCATCGGCGTCTGGTCGTGGGGGTCCTCGACAGTACAGGCGTTCCAAGCCGTGTTGGCCGAACAGACCGGCCTTCGGCTCCGGGAGGATTTCGAGACGACCACCGCGGCGCCGCCGGCGCTTCTCGGGCTGCTCGACGACGAGCAGATCGACGGGGTCATCAACGTGAGCGGACTCACGATCACGATGGAGTCCCAGCCCGACAGCTACCGGAATCTCGTCCAGCTCAACAGCCTCTGGAACGAGATGGCCGGCCACACGCTTCCGCTCACGTCGTGGTGGTCGTACGCAGACTGGTACGACGAGAACACGGACGTGGCCGCGGCGCTGGTCCGCGCCTCCGACAGCGCCGTCGAGTACTGGCGGAACAACACCCGTTCGATCCTCGAAGAGTACGGCGGGCCGGCGAGCGTCGACACGGACGCGAAGATGCAGGTCGTCGAGGACTGGGCCAGTGAGGGGCAGGTGTTCCACGGGCAGGCCGAGGAGTCCTACGTCGACTCGGTGTGGCAGTTCCTCGAGCTGATGGAGGCACAGGAGTTCATCGACGCCGCGCCGTCTCGCGACGACATCCTCCGAGACCCGCGATAGCCACGTCGCCTCTCGCTATTCCTCATGTACTCTTACATTCAAGATCGGAACATAGAGAAGAAAGCGGCCGTCGCAGTGGTGCTTCTCGGCCTCTGGCAACTCGGATCACAGTTCTTCCCGTACTACGTATTTCCCAGTATCGGAGAGTTACTCACGGCTGTGCAGACGGTTATCGTCGACCCGCAGTTCGGGACCTATCAGAGCAACCTCTTCGATACGTTCACTCGCCTCCTAGCCGGATTCGCCATCTCCGTGGTCGTCGGGACCATCGTGGGGACAGCGATGGGGCTCCGGAAGGATGCGGAGGCCTTCCTCCGGTCGTGGATCGTGATTGGACTCTCCGTGCCGTCGATCGCGGTCGCGTTCGGACTCATCATCGCGCTCGGTATCACGGAGTGGGTCCCGGTACTGACGGTCGTGATCATCGGCGTTCCGTTCGTCATCCTGAATATGTGGGAAGGGACGCAGGACCTCGATCCGGAGATCACCGAGATGGCCGACTTCTTCGGCGCGAGTACTCTTCAGCGGTACCGCGACATTCTCCTGCCACAGGTGCTGCAGTACCTCTTCCCGTCGATGTACTGGGGACTCGTCGTCTCTTGGAAGGTGCTTTTCGTCGCCGAAGTGTTCGGTGCAGGCTCCGGCGTCGGCTACATGGTCAGCTACTGGTTCGAACAGCAGCGTGTTGACCTCCTCCTCGGCTGGATCGTCATTCCGGTCCTGCTGATCATCCTCGCACAGGAGAGCCTCCGCGCCGCCGAGCACCGTCTGATGCAGTGGCGGTAACGCCGACGTCGGGGGGCGGTTCCTGACCGCCACCCGATTCCGTCCGACGGTCAACACCCTCCAGAATACGAACTATTATACCGTGACTCGCTCTTGGACTGAATGATGAAACATCGCCGTACTGAGCGCCTTTGCTCTCCGCAGCGGGCGGCATCGATCGACACGGGCACGCAGACGGAGAACGACGGATGATCCCCGGCGGCGACATACTCACTCTCGGGATCCTCCTCGCACTGTTGGGCGCGTCGGCCTTGGCGGTGCAGTCGCTCGCCGTTCGGTACGGGACGATCGGGAGCGACTCCTCGGACGCGCTCGTCGTCACCTTCGCGGTGAATCTCGCCGTCTTAGTCCCCGCGGCGTTTCTCTTCGGCAACCCGATCGAAGAGCTCACGCTCCGGGCGCTCGCGGCGTTCACCGCCGCCGGACTCATCGGGACGATGATCGGACGGGCGTTGCACTTCGAGGCGATAAAGCGGATCGGGTCCAGCCGCTCGGAGCCGATCAAGGCCTCCCAACCGCTGCACGCCTCGCTCATCGCTGTCGTGGTCCTCGGGGAAGTCGTCACCGGCGGCCACCTCCTCGCGATGCTGGCGATCGTCGCCGGGATCGCGATCATCTCCTACGAGCACGGTCAGGGGGGGAGCGTCGGCGACGCGGGCTACGTCGGCCTCGCGTTCCCGTTCGCGGCGGCGTTCTTCTACGGGATCGAACCGACCTTCGCCAAACTCGGCTTCGCCGAGGGCCCCACCGTGCTCACCGGGCTCCTTGTCAAGATCGTCTCCGCCGGCACCGGCTTCCTCCTGTATCTGTGGTGGACGAAAGGGCTGCCGGATCCCCGAGGCATCGACCGGCGGGAGCTCCCGTGGCTCCTCGGCGCCGGCGTGGCGAACACTGTGTTCCTGCTCGGTTACTACGGCGCGCTCGAACTGGAACCGGTCTCGATCGTCGTCCCGCTCGTCCAGTCCAGCCCGCTCGTCGTGATCCTGCTCTCGGTGCTCCTCGTCAGCGACGATCTCGAACGGATCACGCCGCGGCTCATCCTCGGTGCGCTGGTCGCCGTGGGCGGTGCGATCGGCGTGACGCTTCTGAGCTGATCGCCGCCGGGGCCGACGGCTGCCCGGGTACGATAGCCGCTCGCGATGGGACGGCCGCTCGAAGTTCGATAGCCGCTCGGAGAACGGTTCCCGCTCGCGGTCAGTAGTACGAGAGGCCCGGGTCGGCGTTGATCGCCTGCCCGGTCATCACGCCGCTGTCCGGGCCGGCGAGGAACGCGACCACGCCGGCGATGTCCTCGGGTTCGACGACCCGATCGAGGTCCTGCTTGTCGACGTAGTCTTCGAGGTATTCCTCGCCCGCCTGCTGGGACGCGCCCGACCACGTGAACCCCGGCATGACGGCGTTGACTCGGATGCCGAGATCGCCGATCTCGGCGGCCATCGCCCGCGTCATCGCGAGGACCGCGCCCTTCGAGGCGACGTAGTGGAGAAACCCCGGAACGCCCATCGTGACGACCGACGAGGAGATGTTGACGATGCTCCCCCCGTCGTCGAAGGCGTCGAGGGCGTGTTTCGAGGCGAGGAACGTCCCCTTCGCGTTCACGCCGAGCACCGTGTCCCACTCCTCGGCGGAGATCTCATCGAAGCGCTTCTTGTCCGTGACCAACGGCGCGTAGTACGCCGCGTTGTTCACGAGGACGTCGAGGTCGAGTCCCTCGAACACCGCCCGCATCTCCGCCTCGTCCGTCACGTCGCCCTCGCGGAACTCCGCGCTGCCGCCGGCGGCTTCGATCCGTTCTACGGTCTCGCTCCCGTCGGCGACGTCGGTGACGACGACGTGTGCCCCGTCGGCGGCGAGCCGTTCGGCGATGGCCTGTCCGATTCCCGTTGCGGCCCCTGTCACGACCGCGGTTCGTTCGGCTGTCATTCGGTACGCCCGGCTTCGCTGTGGGATAGCATAACAGTTGTCCCGTGGCGGCCGCGTTCACCCCCGCCCGAACGTCGGGGGCGGGCGATCGTCGGTTCTCTGACTCGAACGATTCGCCGTCGTCGCGACACCGACCCGACGGAGGTGGGTGGTGCGCGTATTCGGCGTCGATTGAGGCGGGTGGTGCGCGTATTCGGCGTCGACGGAGGTGGGTGGTTCGCTTATTCGGCGTCGGTGGAGCCGATGTCGACGTTG
>NZ_JBQWLT010000023.1:0-13350 GCF_052545375.1 Halobellus sp. GM3
CGGGGAGGGCGGATATTCTAAAAGGACGGACGCTCTGCCGTCCGTCATTCGATTTCAGTCACACGCCCGAGAGCCCGACCTATCGGACTAACGACGTACCCGCATCCGGGGGTATCTCCCGATGATGAACCTCTCTGGAGGTTCGTCTGTCGAGCGTTCGCTGTGTCTCCACTGCGGCGCTCACGTGAGCCGGGACTTCCGGCGTACCTTCGGCGACGACGAGCAGCGGGCCCACCGCTGTCTCGCCTGCGACAGCCGCCCGCGCGTACAACAGGGATCAGCCGCCGGGCGTACTGTTCCGTACCCTGACCCCGAGGACCAACAAGGACGAAACAAGGGACCACGTGTGCACGCCGCTGAACGGGTCGCCAACAGAGGTGACGGACGGTGATCCGGTCGACGTACTTCTCGGCGCTCGCGAACGGCGACGTCGAGCCCGCCTCAGAGTCAAAAGTGCTCGCCGTTGTTCGTCGCGATCTTCCCGATTGGGCGGAGGGACTTGTCGACCGACACGTGCCGACGCTCGCGCCGCCGGACGATCTCCGCGACTCCTACAAGACGGTCGAAGAGGCCGCCGACCGAGACGGCCACGTCGAACCCCGTCGGATCGCGTGGGAGAGCGTCGACTTCGAGGACCGGTATCACGAGCACCTCGATACGGGTCCGACCCAACAAGTCCTCGAAGCGGTCAAACAAGAGGCCACACAGCGCGCCGTGTGGCTCGTCTGCTGGGAAGGGTCCGAACGGTGGTGTCACCGGCGACTACTCCGACAGCGGCTACAGGACGGCCGCACCGAGACGCTCTCGACAGACGTCTCACTCCCACCGAAGGAGAACACGTATCCGAGTCATCGGATCGACGAGATCGCGTGTCATCCAACCAAGCACGAGTTCGTCGGCGGTCCGGCTCCCCATACGAAAGTCTGTGATCGGTGCGGGCTCGGGTCGACGACGATCTCCGACTTTCTCGATCAGGATCCGACCCCGTCAGGAGTTGAGGGCCGATGACTGCGGGGACGTTCATCGAGCCGCAGTCCCACGAGGCGAACATCCACTTTATCTTCGCCGAGGACGGGCTCGATCCCTATTACGCGCTCAACTCGGTGATCCGGAAAGAGCACGACGACTGGAAAACCGAAGGGAAGCCCAAGACGACGATGGAGTTCTTAGGCGAGAGTTGGGCGCTCGCCGCGGACTACGATCAACAGCCAATCGATCCGTGGAATCACGAGAGCTATCGAATGGAATCGGCTCCGCTCTTTCGGATCTACTTCGGCGCGAAAGACGAGCTATACGACGGGAAACCGGCGGATCAGTCGGAAAAAGTCCGCGGGGGAACAATGACGATCCGGCCTCGATGGCCGAATATGAGTAAAGACGGCGGAACACCGGTCCGCGGTGTTCCGGACCTCGGAAAGCCGTATATCGACGTGCAGGTGCAGGCGTCCAACATCGAGCATAGTCGCTATCCGGAACTCGTCAGAACAGCAATGGCCGCGTTCGACGTCTCGTACCGCTATTTCGAGACGCCTCACGAGATGAGCAACATTGTCGACTTGGCTCGGTACGTCCGCGTGCGTCGCTCGAAGTCGAGCCCGCTACACGCCGCGGACGGACCGATCGCGCGCACCCACGCGGTCCTCGAAGCCGGACAAGAAGGATATCGGAAACACGTCGAGGACCACACGAAGGTTCCGGGCTATCACGTTAGCACGATCGTCGATGATAAGCGAACCCGCGATATCATCCCGGGTCAGAAGCTCGGCAAGGAGATCAAACACTACTACCCGAGAGATCCCTCATACTACGAGCCCGGCGACGCGCTATACCATCCGAAACTCGAAGTCGCCTATCAAACAGCACGGACTGATGAGACAGTTCGATGGAGCGATCTCGACAAAGCGATTCGCGAACTCGACGAGACGATCTACAACTATCTCGATTGGGCGGACCTTCCCGTTCGAGCCGACGAGGAGACGTTCATCACCGACGAGTATTTTGAGGCCACCTCGGAGTCGCACCGATCGGCGAAACTCGTCGACTGTCCGCTCCCCGACGTCGAGGACGAACAGGAGCACGTCGTGATGCGGCTGTGGGGGAACACGCTCGAATCCGATCGCGATCTCATCGACTCGCTCGTAACCGACGGCGGGAAGCCGACTCGCGAGGAGCTAGCCAACCGAACCGGCTATTCGTACCGAACGGTCCGCCGGTTCGTGAACCGCTGTGAGGACGTCGTGCGCGACGCCTACGACGGGCTGAGCATCGACTCGAAGCACAAGGAACAGATGCTGATAGGCCGCGTTCGAACCGCGGAATCGCAGTTCCGCGAGAGCGTCGAGCACGCGGTGATGACCGCCGCCGACGCCGTCGAGGAACGAACGCGCTCGAAGTGGTCGGAGATCAAACAGCGGTACAACGTGAGCATTAGCGAGGGTGAGTTCAAGCAGACGCTCGATGTCGGCTACCGGCCTGAGGACCGCGAGGATCTGGCCGGCGTGATTCGATCGATCCGGCTGGCCGCTCGCGAACGCTATCGATCGATTCGGCGGTTCGCACTCGAAGTAACGACGATCGACGGGGAGCACCGGCGAATCCCGAACCTCGACTCGTGGAGACCGTCAGCGGCGAAGACGACACACGAACTCAGTAAGCCGGACTGGGTCGAAGACGCGGAACAGCTCGCCCAAGAGCGCCACGGCCGCGCCCTCGACGAGCTCGCGGACGCGCGCCGGCGGAAGGTGATCGACGACGTCACCGAATAGCGCGGCCCCTCGTGAGAGGCATCACTATCCTGAACTCCTGTTTTTCGGGCTCGCGCGACAATTCCACCGTTTTTACCCTCATTTCTGTGTCATTTTCGCCGTGGGATACTCGATTCGGAGATCTCGATGTCGAGGCCGATCGGCCGGGGGGAGGCCGATCGCCCGTTAGCAGGTGTGGCTAAGGCCACGGATCCAAAAGACACCGCACACCCTCGGACGGATCAGCGCCACGCGCCCCTTTGCGGGCGCGCAAAAAAATCGGCCCCTACGTGCGTGAGAGCGCGTCCGTCCCTGTTCACGTGGCCGCGGGCTCGACCGCTCGGGTGGCCGGGCATTATGCACGGACGCGGGCTGGCTCGCCCGCGCGTTCTCGTGTGCGACTCCGTAGGCGCGCCCGCACTCGTCGCTCGTCGACGTCGATGCGTCGAGCGCTGTGAACTATCTTATCTGTCATATCAGAACCCTGTAAGGAATGACCGCGTCGATTCGAGGGGGGTAGGGGGGTGGTCACCGTGGTAGTTGAAACTACGCGCGCGTGCGAAGCGCTCCGAGCGCGCGCTCGCGATCGGTCTGTCAGCGGCCAGAGGCGTCGATCCCGATCTCCGACCCGGGTGCGATCGCTTTTTTTGAGAAATTGGCTCGAAAATCGACTTTCGCGTTGTACCCGCTCGTCGAGATCGCGCCGATCGACGTCGCCCGTTATTCAAAAGAAGCTTCGGCTAACCGGGTCGTTTCCTCGTGAGACGCTGCTCCGGAGATAGTTTTATCATAGGGGGTCGTCACGCGGCAGCTATGCAGAAACTCAGAAAAGACAGCGGTTCCGGTCTCGTCACGATCCCGAAGCACTACCTCAAGATGGACGACGTCATCGAGGACGGCGAGCTGCACGAGGACGTGTCCGTTGCCGTCGAGCGTCTCGATCGACGATGCTACGCGATTCGGATCCCCGACGGCGGCGATCTCTGCGACCTCTCGGAGACGGATTTCGTCGAGCGACTCGTCGGCCAACGGCTGCTCAACGAGAGCTCGTCTCGAACCGGTTCCAGTCTCGCGGACTGATTCTCACGCGAACTCAACTTCCTCAAAAGCGTCGTTTACGACCTGAGGCGTCGGCGCGTTCAGATACGGCTCGATCGCCTGAAAGGAATCCCAGCCGCCCACCTGCATCACGACTCTCGGGTTCACCTGCTCGTCGACGAGGAGCCGCTGAGCGAAGCGTCGCCGGAGGTCGTGACTACTCACGTACTGGAAGTCCGCGTCGCCCGTTTGTTCGGCCGCGCGCTCGGCCGTGCGTTTGACCACGTCCCGAACCCCGCGCTCTGAGAGCGGCACCAGCGGCTCGTCGCGGCTGACGTCCTCCGCGGTCTGGTATCGGTGAATGTCGCCCTCGACGCTCCGCGGGAGGTAGGCGTCGCGAGGCTTCCCGCCGCTCCCGGTCGTGTCCTTCCCCTCCGGCACCCGAAGGCGGTAGTGGTCACCGTCGTCGGTGCGTTTCACGTGGTTCGGACAGATCTGCGGGATCTCGAAAGCGCGGAGGCCGACGTAGCCGCCGAGCTGGATCACGAGATCGTCGCGATGCGTCGCCGCTGCTCGGCGGAGATCCTCAAGCTCGTCGTCGGTCATCCACACGTGGTACTGATCCGGCTTCGAGGTCGCTTCTAGTCTCATTTTGTCTGGCTGGAGAAGGAGGGAGGATAAGCCTACGGGAGCGGCCACTCGAACCAAAGTAGCGGTTCGTGCCCGGAGTGGGTCGACACTATGTGATAGCAAGCGTTACACTACCCGGTTCCCAACTGACGCGGAATGGTTGAGTCGTTCTGGTTCCCCTCTGTTGAGGACGTTTTGACCATCCACGAGGATATCGTCTCCGAGTATTCGAACACGGAATCCGGCGTGCAGAACCGTGGCGATATCGAATTTGCGCTTAGGTACATCGATGAGGGAAGTTTCGGGGAAGCACCAGAGACAGTCCACGAGAAAGCCTTTCATCTTCTCAGGCTGCTCGTCGCAAACCATCCCTTTGTCGACGCAAACAAGCGCACGGCGCTCAACACGACGGTCGTATTCTACGTCCTCAACGGATACCGATTCGCGTACGACGAGGACATCAGGACGATTCTCAAGCAATTCGGGACCGATCAAGCCGCTCTCGACGAAACAGAGACAGTCGAGTACCTTCGGACCCATACAGAAGAAATCGATCTCGCGGGCGAGATTGAAGCGTGGAGAGAAGATCTGATTCAGTTCGGATTGGACGAACTGGTCGGCGACGCGTCAGAGCCGAAGGATTAACGCCACAGAAGACGTAACACCAGATATGGCGACTGAAGATCCCGCAGAGTCCGGCACCTCACTCGACGAGGTTATGGAAGATATCCGGAGAGAGCTCGTCCGGCGAGTCGCGGGAGCTGACCGAGACGCCAACCGGGAGATCTACGACGCACTCGAAAACGAATAGCGCGCTGCGAGTGGAGCTCCCGCTAATTGGTGTCGCTATTCTTTGATTGAGTAGCTGGATTACGTGCCTGCCGAGGGGAACCCGTATTCCGGATTGCATAGAGAAGGCTGCAAGATCTGCCCACGGGAGCGGTGTGATCGGCGCGGAATCGGGGTCGGATTCGGCGGTTCGGTTCCGACTTGAGAGAGAAGTCGGCAACGTCGCGGCGGCTTACAGACTAGTAGGCGACACACTTAGTACAACTTGGGCCCGTAAGTACAACTAAGAATGTCGAGTAGTACTCAGGCCAAGCAAGTAATACAAGTGTCGCAGAAGGGACAAGCGACCATCCCGAAACCGCTGCGTGAGAAGTTCGGGATCGACACGCCCGGAGAGGTGTTCGTGTACGAGGAAGAGGGGCGCATCGTCATTGAGCCTGTCCCGTCAGTCGAGGAACTGCACGGGATCCACGCCGGGAGTCACGAGCCCGGAGAGGTGCTGGACAAAGTACGCGAACTCAAAGACGAGGAAAAGCGCCGCGAAGAAGAGCGCGCTGAACGACTCCGCCCGTCTGCGGATGAGGACGTCGAGGAATGAGTTCGGGCTACGTTTTCGACACCGAGGCAATCATCGCGTTCCTGTATAACGAACCCGGTCACAACACCGTCGCCGACCTGCTGACCGATGTTTTTGCAAACGACACCCCGGGACGCATCGCCGAGACGAACGCCAGCGAGGTATTCTATCTCGTTGCCCGCTTCGAGGGGACCGACGAGGGGAAGCCAACGAAGGAATCGCTTCGAGAGGCCGATCGAGATCTCCGGGCGCTGGAACGTCGCGGGCTCCAGTTCGATCGGGCCGATTGGCGGCTCGCGGGCGAAATCAAAGCCGACGGCCACATCTCGCTCGCGGACGCTCACGCCGTGACGCTGGCACACGAGCAGGACTCGACGCTGGTCGTCGGTGCCGACGACGATTTCGACGACCTCCCCGTATCAGTGGATCTGCTGCAGTTTCGCAACGACAGCGTTTGATTCCTCCCGCAGGCGTGTCTATTGATACCGACGTCGCTCAGACAGCGTCGTTGATCTCGTCAACGACCCGCGGATTCAGATCAGTGTCGTCGACGAGATCGGTTTGGACCAACAGCGAGATGAGGTCCTTCCCGGCAAAGAGTCGGACTGGATACGTCGAGAGGTTCTCTTCCTGAGCACTCTTGGTATAATGCGACATCGTAAAGAACAGCCCAATTTCGCCGTCATCAATCCTCGACGCGAGACGGCTAAGTTCTCTCCCACCCACACTGCTCGCCTTGTTTTTGACTTGAGCCTTGAATTGGATTTTCGTATCGGGACCCGGGACCGGAGTGTCCGCCAGTAAGTCGATTTTCCCCGTTAGGTCAACCCCCCGATCGCCGCTGTCTGGCGTCATCTCGACCTCGTCAACGTGGTCCAGATCCTTCAAAATGAGTTCAATCAAGTGCTCAAGCTTCTTTCCCTGCTCTCTGGTATTGCCCTCGAAGTGAGCCCGGATATTCGAGTGCAACTCCTTGAACCGTCCCGTGGGTTGTTGCGCCGATCGGGAGCGGATCTGATCGTTGTAGATCGAGTACCGATTGACGGTCCCCGTTTCTACCCAGTGATCCCACGCCTCCGGGCCGCCAACGTCGATTCCAGTTCGAGCTTTTCGGTGAATCCATTCTAAGTCGACGGCGTCCGCATCGAGAATATCTAAGGAGATTCGGTAGTTGACGACGGTCTCGCCATCGTGGTTGTGTCGGCCGATTTCCAACCCGGAGATGATACAGAGCCCGTTGAATGTTACCCTGCCCGACTGTTCTTTCACGAACAGGAGAACCGGGGGAGCTTCCTCGCGGTTGTTCTTAGCATATGTTTCACAGTACGCCTCCTTCACAATCCGGTTCCCGCTTCTTTGAGACGGATCAGGCCCGTCGCCGGCTTTTGAATCTCCCCAGTAGTGTACGATGCCGTTTTCCAGATTAATGATGTCTTCCCACGGGTCCGGCGACTTCGAACCACCATCAGAGGAGTAGAATACGAGGAACTCACATTCGTCAGTTCCCGGTTGCTTGAGCTGCGCGATCCCCCGGCCGAAGTTTACTCCGCCGTCGAGCGGTCCGTTCAACCACCGGAGGAATTCGTTCGTTTCGAGATCTCGGGAGTTCCGGTATTCCTCTCCGACAACGTAGTGATCACCATAGCTTCCCATCGTCAATGGTGTAGCGAATGGAAGATCAGTTGATAAAATGCTCGTCGCCGGAACAGCGGTATGATTATTTCGAGATTCAGAAAGTCGGTACTGTTAAGTTCTACCTATTGGCCTGTTGATGTATGCGAAATGGACATCTATCTGCTATTATTCTCGTTTGCTCACTCATTTTCCTCGCCGGCTGTGGTTCCGTTGTCGGCGGACCTTCAGTCTCTGATCCTCGGACTGATACGATCGAAGGGCAGCCAGCGATTGTTTTCAATTACAGCGTAGACGACTACTCCGACGTTCTACTGACAGGGCCCGACGGTGATGTGATCAACGAGGGAACGTTGGAACCGGATGACGATTCCGGCGCGCTCCTGATGAGCACCGTCAAACCAGGAACATACAGTATCGTCATTCAGCAAGGCGGTGAAACCGCGCTCGAAGAAGAGATCACTTTCGAGGGATCGGAGGCGAGTGTGACCTCCGTAGAAGGGAACTGGAGCGGAAATCGGCTTCGGAACGCGGAGGTCACTATTGAGAATACCGGAGATCTCCCTGCAGGAGTCACCAACGCAACGATTTCAGTCCGAGATACGACTGTGACGGATCCCACGTTCTATTACTGGATTGCCCCGGGTGATTCGAGGACGGTTTCCATCGCTCCGATGTTTGGCTCGGTCGGTGTCGATGAGGCAGGCCCGGCGAGAGTTGCTGTTGATATGGAAAGCACGAATGGAAATATTTCGGGCGAATTCAGTAGGACATTCCAAGGTCCGAATCTAGAAATCACGAACCAGTCGGCGAACTGGGACGGAGAGGTGCTCGAAAGCTCGACTGTCACTGTTCAGAACACCGGCGATCTACCAACTAGTGCCGAGGTCGAGATCTACGACGGTAACGAGGAATTAGCTTCGACGCTCGGCGGAACGATCGAACCCGGAGAGTCAGTCGTCTTTGAACCGAGTAGTCTCGGTCCGATCTACGAGGCGGAGTCTGGTGGGGAGGTCCAGCTGTCAATCGTAGTTAACTCGTCTTCAGGCACCACGACCGGCGAGTTCACTCGGTCAGTCTCTCCCGCAGATCTATCGTTTGATTCGATCACTCCCACTTGGCAAAACGGTCAGCTCTCAGAAGTAGAATTTACAGTCACCAACACCGGCGATGCTAGCACGAACTTCAACGCTGAATTGAACGTACGCGGAGAGAGCGTATCCGACTCCGAGGTCTCGATCGCCGGACAGAATACCGAAACGTTCGCGTTCACTCCCGGGTCATTCTCGGGACCGCTCTATACCGTGACCTCCGGAGGAGAAGTACCTATTACTGTCTCCATCGAGACGGATTCTCAGACGCTCAGTGAGTCCGCATCGGAGCGTTTTGAAGATCCACAGGCAGAATTCAGCAACGTGGATCCGCTATTTATGACTCAGTATGATTCCGACAATGAGGAACTCTCCTCATTGAGCTTCAGCGTCCGGAATTCCGGGTCGGTCGCGCTTGTGTACGATTCGATTCGTATCGAGATTGACGGCACTGATCGGACGGACTCGCCATACTCTTCGGTCCAAGTGCTTCCCGGAGAGGAAATTCCTGCAACCGTCTTACTCTCCAACGGCATCAGTGTCTCGTCCGGGAGCCACGATCTGACCATCGAACTCCGGAACGGCGGTGAAACCGTCGTTCAGGAAACTGTAAGCGTCTCTACCGAGTCATAGATACTTTTCACTTCCACTTCGGACGGCTCGCTTACAAGTCACCGAATTGAGTACCCCGAGGCGTGATTCAAAACGCCCGCGTGCTCAAGGAGGACTGGGTCCCTCAGGAACTTCGCCATCGCGAGGGCCACCTCCAGCACCTCTCCGGCGAATTGAAGCCGATTGCTCACGGTCTCGGAGCCGAATCGATACTCATCACCGGTCCCTCCGGAGCCGGAAAGACGACGATCGCGAAGTACATCGTTCGCCAGCTCGAGCAGGAAGTTCTCGGGATCCGGTGGGGATACGTAAATGCGATCTCCGAAACCTCGATGTCGTCGATCGTCTTCTCGCTCGTCCGCGACGCCGGCCGGGGTAACGATCTCCGGGCGAAGGGGACACCGACGGGCGTGATGTTCGACCGGCTCCGCGCTCTCGACGACCATTTCGTCGCGATCGTCGACGAGGTCGACGTGCTCGACGACGACCAAACGATCCAAGCACTGTGGGAAGTCCCGAATCTGACGCTCGTACTAATCTGCGTCGACGAGGACGATTTCTTTGCCGATCTCGATTCCCGCGTCGCGTCTCGGATCCGCGGGGCGGCAACGGTGTCGCTCTCGAAGTATCACCACGAGGAGCTCGTCGACATTCTCTGGAGCCGGATCGACACGGGCCTCGCGTCGGGCGTCGTCGACGAAGAGACCGTCGAGTACATCGCCGACGTCGCCGCCGGGGACGCTCGCCACGCGATCACGCTGCTCCGGCGTGCGGTCCGTGAGACCGTCGAGAAGGGAGACGAGCGGCTGACTGTTCAGCACGTCGTGCCGATCCGTGAGGACGCTCGTGAGGAGATCCACGAGCGGCACGTCGACACGCTCGGGACGCACCAGCGGCACCTATACGAGATCATCAAGGACGCCGGAGAGATCGGGGCGTCGACGTTGCACGCTCGGTATGAGGATCGTGTTTCGGATCCACGGGTGAAGAGTACGCGACGGAAGTACCTCCAGTCGCTGGAGCACTACAGTTTGATCGAGTCGTCGGGGTCGACTCGCTCTCGCCGCTACCGATACAGCGAACCCTGACTTTCGATATTCCGATAATCGCCGTACAGCGGCGCTTTCGATATATTCGATATTCGGGCGTTTGATGACTGCTCAGTACGTTGAGATGCCGGATATCGGCGTTTCCGTTTAGCTTTCGATATGCCGCCCGGTTGGCCTTTTCCGGTCCCGTTTGTCGGCTCACCTGTATGAGTCGAGCACAACCGAATCCGCGCAACGCGAGCGAGGTCATCACGATTGAATCAGAGGACGTCGAAGAGGACGACGTCGGGACGCTCACGCTGTTCGTCTTCGAGAACCCGGACAGTCGAATCGTCGTCGACGGCGGTGGCGGCACGTGGGAGTTCGTGATTAACGAGGCGATCGCGTACTCCCGCTGGGAACACCACGAGCTGCCGGAGTGGATCGAGCCGATTCTCTCACGGGTCGGGGTTCGTGCCGTTCGAGGCGGACAGGAGGACGCGTGAGCGCGTCAGCGGTGTTCGTCGATCCAGCGACACCACGCGTGGAAGTCCTTCGCGCCGCACTGGTCGGCGATCGACTGGAGAGTCCCCGTCGGAATCTCATCCTCGGACTTCATTGGAACTGTGACCACGCGGACCTCGTCGGTGTCGGGCGACTCGTAGCGCATCTTCAGGTGACTACCGACACGACCGACACGCCTGTATCCGAAGTCGTGGAGGACAGACGCGATCTCGTGCCCGGAGAAGTTCGTCCGGACCATTCACTTCATAAAATCAGGGAGTTCCTTCGGCTCGTCGGGAACTGGGTCGGGATCGAGTCCCCACTCTTCGAGGTCCTCGTCGGTAACGGGCCTCCCGCCGCCCTCGTGGAGTTCGATCGCCTCTGCGAGCATCCGGAGGGCTTCGGCCTTCGTATCGCCGAACGAGGCGACGCCGGTCTCGATATCCTTCGCGGTGATCGAGCCGTCGTCCTCGTGGATGAACTCGACGCCCTCCCCGTCGGGCGCGTCTCGTGTAGCGCTCGCCATACCTTTCCTTTGGGGACCGATCGAATAAGCGTTCTGTCGCTACGGTTCCGGGAGATCGTCCTCGTCGACGTCTCCCGCGAGGAACTCTCGACCGAAGTCGGTCAGTTCGTAGATGCCGTCAGTGTTGTCGAAGAGACCGGCGTTTTCGAGGACACGCATCCGCTCGTTGACGTACCTTCGATTATAGTCGATGTTGTAGGCGAGAGATTTCGCAGTCAGAGCGATGTCGTGGTCCTCGAAGAACAAGAGAATCTCGTAGTCTACTGGCGAGAACCACGAGATTCGTTCTACCATCTGTTCAAGTACGTCTCTGGACATACAACAAAAATTGTAACCATTGGTCATAAATCTATGAATCTTGATGCAGAAATATGCTGTACTATCGTGCAGAGAATTTATTACCGATTAGTTGTGATGGGTAGCCAGCAGGAACCTATCGCGGACCCGTCGCTCGGCGATCGGGTCCACCGCGAATTCGAAGCGGACCCCGCTGTAAGGGCAGCGGGCCCGCGTGAGGTCCTGCGAACAGGCGCAGAACCTATGCAGGAAATCAGTTCCCGGGGGCTTGAAACCCCCGGCACGGCGGACGCATCGACGACGAACGACACGTGCGGAATCTGCGGGCGCGAGGTCGCGGGGATCTCCGCGCGCGCTCCCGGTCGACGCACGCTCGAACCGTGCGGCCACGCGGTCTCCTTCCTGAGCGCGGGCGAACTGCGCGCCAGTGAGCGAATGAACGAAAGTGAGCGAATGCTCACCGACGGCGGCACGGCGTCCGAGGACGGTGGACGTCGATGAGTAAGACCACCGGGCTCGAGGAGACGCTTTCGGAGACGCACTACTGCGGGGCGAATCTCGTCCGTATCGACGCGGAGGATCCGGACAACACCCACGGCGTCGACGTGGTTGTTTGTCCGAGGTGTCTCAAAATCGTCCGTACGGGGGGATCGCGGTGAGCCGGTCCGAGGCCCCGAAGGGGAAGATCATCACGTGCGCTGCGTGCGGGTGCATCCATCCGAACGACGCGCCGTGTAAGCCGTGGGGGGTTCGGCGTGAGTGAGCGATCCACGAAGAGAGACGCTCTCACTCCAATCTCGCCGGAGGAAGCGATTCAGATGTACCTCTCCGATCGGGTGGACCTTCGGAGTCGATCGCTCCAAGCTCACGAGTACCGACTCGCACAGCTGAAAAAGTGGCTCGACGAGCAGGGGATCGAGGACCTGACGGAGTTGACCGGGCGCGATCTCGCGCGCTACCGGCGGTATCGTCGAGAGGAGTGCGGGGTCGCACCGTCGACGCTCCGCGGGAACGCATTCACCTACAAGGTGTTCTTAGAGTTCTGCGAGTCGATCGAGGCCGTCCCGGAAGGGCTCGCCGCGAAGGTCCGCATCCCGTCGTTGAACGAGGACGAACTGGCTCGGACGCACGACCTCCAGCCCGACCGCGTCGACGACGTGCTCGATTATCTGGCGAAATTCGAGTACGCGAGCCGCAGTCACGTGACGCTCGCGCTGTTCTTCCATATCGGGTGTCGTCTCGGCGGGCTCCGAGCGATCGACGTCGGCGACTTCCATCCCGACGATAATTTCATCGAGTTCAATCACCGACCCCCGGCGACGCCGTTGAAGAACGGGACGTCCGGCGAGCGGTGGGTCGCACTGACCGACGAGATCGTCGAGCTGATCGAGGACTACTGCCGGGTGAACCGCGACGACGTCGTCGACGATCAGGGACGGCGGCCGCTGATTACGACGCGACAGGGCCGGTTCTCCGAGTCGGCGATCCGTGAGTCCGTCTATCGGCTCACGTCGCCGTGCCGGATCGGCGGGTGCCCGCACGACCGCGAGATCGAGACGTGCGAATCGACTGAGGTAGGACGCCGCTCGACGTGTCCGTCGTCGCGATCTCCGCACGACGTCCGTTCGGCGGCGATCATCCGGATGAAGCGCAAGGGGCTGCCGGCGGAGGTGATCGAGCGTCGGGTGAACGCGACGCAGGAAGTGATCGAGCAGCACTACGACGAGCGTCCTCGCGAGGAGAAGCTTCGCGACCGGATGGAACAGCGCCGCGAACATATCGAAGATCTGTAAAATACTAATATGTCCCAAAACCGAACTAGAACGGTCAGAAAGCAAGAATCAACATCAGCTAGTGAGAAGTTCGCCCCGGGGAGGGCGGA
>NZ_JBQWLT010000024.1:0-9952 GCF_052545375.1 Halobellus sp. GM3
CGGACAGGTGACACCGAACCACCAAGGCTAACATCAGATTCCATCTGTACGGCGGACCGCAGGGGTGGAATCCTCATTCCGTGTCCGACTTTAGCGAAACGACGAACGGGTATAAACCCGTTGAATCCGTTCCGCCTCGCGGTGCGCTGCACCGCGACAGCCGGAATGCGAGTGCGAGCGGAGTTCAACCGCCCACAGTCGCGTTGTGTTCTTCGCATTACTGTCTGATGCCCGGGTTGTACTTAACCCCGTTGATCTCGAACGAGTTTCAAAAAATCGTGTTCAATATGAGTGTTCGTCTAATAACATAACTGATCGATCCGCCAATGTGATCGTTTGACCAGTCGGAATCTCGCGGAACGGGACGTGGACTGATTCGTATTGGTATCATCGTGTACGTGCCCGAGAAAAGTGCTATTTATAACGGGGGCCTTTATAAGGGAGGGCAGAGATAGTCCGACAGAGCATGAGCGCGCCGGCAGATTCAATCGAGATTCAGAACGTTGTCGCATCGACCGGTATCGGCCAAGAGCTCGATCTGGAAGCCCTCGCCGAGGACCTGCCCGGAGCCGACTTCAACCCGGATAATTTCCCCGGGCTCGTCTACCGGACGCAGGATCCGAAGGCTGCGGCGCTGATCTTCCGTTCGGGGAAAATCGTCTGTACCGGAGCAAAGAGCATCGACGATGTCCACGAGGCGCTCGGAATTATCTTCGAGAAGCTTCGCGGTCTGAGTATCCCCGTCGACGAGGACCCGGAGATCACCGTCCAGAACATCGTTTCGAGCGCCGATCTCGGGCACAACCTGAACCTGAACGCGCTCGCGATCGGACTGGGACTCGAAGACGTCGAGTACGAGCCCGAGCAGTTCCCCGGGCTCGTCTACCGGATGGACGAACCCGAGGTCGTCATCCTGCTTTTCGGCTCCGGGAAGATCGTGATCACCGGCGGAAAGCGGACCGACGACGCGAAGACCGCCGTCGGGGAGATCGTAAAACGCATCGACGATCTGGGCCTCCTCGGATAGCCGAGCCGCTCCCGACGAGCCCCAGATCGTCGATAGATGAGGGCCTGCCGGCGGAGAAATCACGAGTTACAGAGGAACAGAGCGCCGCAGCGTTCAACCCGACACGGAAGGACCGATGAACGTAGATGCAGACGCACCCGTGCAGTCGAGCGATGAGCACGCACGCGAAGCCGCGGCGTTTCTCGTCGGCTCCGGCTCGCGGGTGGCGATCTTTCAGTCCCTTCGGTCGGGGACCTTCCGGCCGACCGAACTCGCCGCGCGTTGTTCGTGTGCTCGCGAAACGGCACAGCGGACGGTCAGCGCGTTCGTTGAACGGGGGTGGGCAGAGAAAGTGTCCACGACAGCAGGCTATCGACTCACTCCCGCGGGAGAACTCATCGCAGAGGGGTATGACCGATTCGAGGCGCGGATCGAAACGTCAGAACGTCTCTGTACGCTGCTCGATAATCTGAGCGGCATCGACATCGTCTCAGAGCTCGGGTGTGAAACGCTCGAAGGACTCACACACGCACGGGCGACCAGCAAGAACCCGCACGCTCCACTGGACCGATTTCTGGCGGTCGTCGGCGACGAACCGGTCGAGGAGTTCCGAGGCGTCACGCCGATCGTGAGCCGGGTGTTCAACGAGGCCGCTAACGCCGTCATCGAACCCGAGAGTCGCGTCGACCTCGTCGTCGACGAGGACGTGCTCGCCGCGTCTCGCGAGACGTATCCGGAGGCGCTCGAACAGGCCGCGGCGTTGGGGGGATTCACGCTGGTCGTCTCACCGGAACCGATCGATTACGGACTGATGATCGTCGACGATCACGCCTACGTGGGGGCGTACGACGAGACGGACAACTTGGTCGCGAGCGCGGATGGGACCGACGACGAATTCGTCGCGTGGGCCGAAGAGACGTTCGAGCAGATCAGCGACGACGCCGCAGAGTGGGAGCGGCAGTCGGGTCAGTAGTCAGAACGGTCGTCAGAGCGGTATACAGATCAGAGGTCGCTGCCGACTACGTCCCGAATCGATCGCCGAGAGGCAGGGTGGTCGAGAAAGCAGAAACGTGTGCGATCTTCGAGAGAGGAAATCGCACACGTTTTCACTCGACGTTTTCGGTCAGCACGTCCCTGACGACTTCCGGGTCCTCGAGCAGTTGGTGTTTGGTGTAGCTCCCCTCTGCGCTGCCGCCGCTGTGTTTCGACTGTTCGATGATGTCCAAGAACGCGTGCTCTTTGAGCAGGTCGCGGACGCGGCGGAGCGAGAGCGTATCGGACCCCTGTCCGTCGCAGATGTTCTCGTAGACCTCGAAGACGCGACTCGTTCTGAACCCCTCCTGTCGGTCGCTCGAAAGCGACAGGATCGCGAGCGCCTGCAGCACGTACCGCGAGTGGGGCGTCGATCCGCGAATCAGTTCCCGGAACCGATCCGTTTCCGCGCGCTCGCGCGCCTGCGTGACGAACTCTTCCCGAACGGTCTGTGCGCCGGTCGACTGGGCGATTTCCCCCGCATATCGGAGGATGTCGATCGCCTTCCGCGCGTCGCCGTGTTCCCGCGCGGCGAGTGCGGCAGCGCGAGGAATCGTCGAGGAGTCGAGGACGCCGTCGCGGAAGGCGTCCGACCGCGCCTGCATAATGTTTCGGAGTTGGTTGGCGTCGTACGGCGGGAAGACGAACTCCCGCTCACAGAGGCTGGATTTGACCCGCTCGTCCATCCGATCTTTGTACTGGATCTTGTTGCTGATGCCGAGTACCCCGAGTTTACACTGGTCGATTTTCCCCGCCTCGCCCGCCCGCGAAAGCTGCATCAGGATGTCGTCATCGGAGAGTTTGTCGATCTCGTCGAGGAGGATGAGCACGACGTCGTACTGCGCGTCGAGAATGCGCCAGAGTCGCTTGTAGTACGTCGACGTGCTGAGCCCCTTGTCGGGGACCTTGATCCCCGTGATCTCGGGTTTGTTCACGCCGTCGGCGATGGTTTGGACCGCCTGTGTTTCGGTTGTGTCCTGCGCGCAGTCGACGTACGCGAACGTCGCTTTCACGTCCTCTTCGCCCGCCGTTGCGACGAGTCGCTGGGAGACGTACTTCGCACAGAGGGACTTTCCGGTCCCGGTTTTCCCGTAGATGAGCACGTTACTCGGGCTCTGTCCGAATATCGCGGGATTGACCGCGGCGGCGAGATCCGAGATTTCGTCGTCCCGGCCGACGATGCGTCCCTCCCCCGGGAGGTGATTGATCTCTAAGAGTTCCTTGTTCGAGAAGATAGGGTCCTCCCGGGTGAAGAGATCGTCACTAGTATCCGGCATACTACAGGACACCGGGTTTCCGGTGAAATGCGTTACTATTTGACGGAGTGTGTTGGTTCGGTCGACCACGACACACACACCACGTTTCCGGTGAACAGGGAGGAAGAGGGGGTGACGTGGAGTCGAAGGCGGGGTTCTCGTTCACCGGAAATCCGGTGTGTGGATCCGTCACTGCGAGCAAGACGTGCCGAGGCGATTCATCGTAGCGTTTGCACGTCTTCGCTCACTTGATCGCTCGACACTCCGCGCACTCGATCGCACGCTGTCGGGCGATCGGATGTGCAGTCAGGTGCAAACGCTACGATAGCAGTACGTGAGAGACCGCGTTCCGAGTGCAGCACGTTCACAGAAAGAGAACAAAACGGACCGTTTCAAGTCCGACAAGCACGACGAATCGTACTTAAATGTTTGCTGACTGGATCTCACAGAAGGTACGAGAGATAAGTATAAATATGTTCCTTTTTAGAGGACAGAATTATTCAGTTGGAGAGAATTGTTAGGAGAGTAACACCTGTCTCAAACTGAGGAGATCGAGACGAAAGGCCGGGACGAGAAGACAGACCGAGGAGGTCTGAAACGCAGATACTTCACTGGAAACGCGGATACTTCATCGGAAATGTGGTGACTAAGAGTGGTGGCTTCAGCGAGAATAGAGCGTGAGTGTACAGGGCTCACAACGCGGTCAAAGCACAGAGGATTCGTGGGATGCGAGGCACTGCCGGGCCTGAATGGTGCCACTGTCGAGCCTGACACGAGAGAAGACGAGTGGGATAAGACGACTGGAATGGATGAGACAGCGAGTGTACCAGAGGGAAGTGACGGTCGTGAAGAGTGAAGGTGGTGTAAGGAGTATCCGAGACCCATTTCACCGGAAACGTGGTGTGTGAGCGCTGAGGGCACGAGCTGCAAAACATCCTCTTTCACCGGAAACGTGGTGTGCACGTCGCCGTCGACACGAGATATAGTAACAGAGCTCTGAGATCAGCATCAACAGAGGCTCCTCACGAACGAAGGCCAATGCGGAACTGACCGAGGAGCCGTTTGAAACTACAGATCGACAGTACAACAGGTGCCAGTCGTCAGTTCCTCCGCGTCGATGTGGGTTGTAAGACATGCATAATTACAGAACTGACCAGCCTGTTCTCGCTGGCCTCTCACGGTCTCTTCGACGTACACCGGATCATAAGGAGCGAGATCGCTTCCGCAGTACGTGCAGTCAGCGGTCATACGACATCACACGACCGCCAACCACATTACCATACCGTTGGAGTGTGTTCTCCTCGCACACCCCTGCTGTTCCACGAACGGCGAGGGGAGAACCAGATCAATGAGTGATCAGTTCGGAGGCTATCTGTTTCGACCGAGAGAGATTATCTATTTTCACCGGAAACGTGGTGTGACACAGCGACAGAGTACTCGTCAGTGTGGGAAGCCCAGATACTGTGGACGAACAGATTCCACTGTGACAGTCGCAAACCGTTTCCCGACAGAGGCCGTCCCGCAAACAATGAGCGATGAGGATAGTAAAGGCGTAGAAAACACCCACGACGCAGCCGACACGACCAACGCTGACGCGGCCAACGCTGACGCGGCCAACGCTGACGCGACCGCAGCCGACGCAACCAACGACGCTGATGACAGCGCCGTCACCGAGAGGGCCTCTGTCGAGACAGGCTCGATCGAGACGGACTGTCTCGACCTAGACCGCTTCCACGACGCCGTTGAGTCGGTTGGCCGCCCCGTCGTGACGGCCTCGGAGGTCGCCCGCAGCGCCGAGACAACACAGGCGTCGGCAGTCGAGGATCTCGACGCGCTGGCCGCTTCCGGCGCCGTCGAACGCGTCGACGTCCACACGGATCCTGTCGTGTACTTCCCGACCGAGTGGGGGAAACTCGCCGAACGCGAGCGCGTCGTGTTCTTTCCCGAACGGCGCGAGATCGTGGTCGACCAACCGACCCAGTACACCCGCGCGAGGCTCTCGCAGTTCGCGCATCTGGTCGATTCGACGGGGCGCAGGGACCGTTCCACTGGTATCTCCCCGGGATACCTCTACACCGTCCGCAGAGAGGACGTCTGGCAAGCCCCATTCGATGAGATCGAGGATCTCCTACGGATGATACGCTCGGTGCTCCCGCACCGGTCGCCGCAGTTCGAACAGTGGGTCGAAACGCAGTGGAAGCGCGCGAACCGATTCCGGCTGTTCACTCACGAAGACGGGTACGTCGTCCTCGAAGCCGCCTCGGAGAATCTGATGGGAAACGTCGCCCGGCAGAAACTCGACGACGAGCAGCTCGTCGCCCCCATCTCGGACACGCAGAGCTGGGTTCGCGAGGGGGCCGAAGCGACGATCAAGCGCGTCCTCTACGAGGCGGGGTACCCCGTCGAAGACGACCGCGACCTCGACGCCGGCGATCCGCTCGATGTCGAACTCACCGTCGACCTCCGCGAGTATCAGCACGACTGGGTCGAGCGCTTCATCGAACAGCGCTCGGGCGTCTTGGTCGGGCCGTCGGGCGCGGGAAAGACCGTGACAGCGATCGGCGTCCTCGCGCGAGTCGGCGGCGAAACGCTGATCTTGGTCCCCTCGCGCGAACTCGCCGCACAGTGGCGAGCCGAGCTACTCCGCCACACGACGCTCGCGGAGGAACAGATCGGCGAGTACCACGGCGGCGAAAAGGAGATCCGGCCGGTCACGATCGCGACGTACCAGACCGCCGGAATGGACCGTCACCGTTCGCTGTTCGACTCGCGCGCGTGGGGGCTCGTCGTCTACGACGAGGTCCACCACATCCCCTCGCGGATCTACCGCCGGAGCGCGGACCTGCAGACGAAACACCGGCTCGGACTGACGGCGACACCCGTGCGAGAAGACGACAGGGAAACGGAGATCTTCACCCTCATCGGCGCGCCCATCGGGACTGATTGGTCGAAGCTCTTCGAGGCGGGATACGTCCAAGAACCGGAGGTTCAGATCCGGTACGTCCCGTGGGAGGACGAACTGGTCCGAAACGAGTGGGCGAACGCCGACGGCCGCGACCGCCACCGAATCGCCGCCGAGAACCCCGCGAAGGTCGAGACGACGCGCCGGATCCTCGATGCGCACCCCGACGCGAAAGCCCTCGTCTTCGTCGAGTGGTTGGACCACGGCGAGGCGCTCGCAGACGCGCTCGACGCCCCCTTCGTCAGCGGAGAGATGCCTCACTACCGTCGCGAGCGGGTGTTCGAGTCGTTTCGCAACGGCGAGCGCCGAACACTCGTCGTCTCGCGCGTCGGCGACGAGGGTATCGATCTCCCGAACGCCGAACTGGCAGTCGTCGCCTCCGGGCTCGGTGGGTCGCGTCGGCAAGGCGCCCAGCGCGCCGGTCGGACGATGCGCCCGGCCGGCGGCTCTCGCGTGTACGTGTTGGCGACTCGCGGCACGTCCGAGGAGGACTTCGCACAGCGGCAGATGCGCCACCTCGCCGAGAAAGGGATACGCGTGACGGAATACACTCCCACCAATCGAAGCGGCTCCGGCAGTGAGCAGCCCGATTCCGGCGGCGACCGATCCGATCCCAGCAACAATCGGTCCGATTCCGGACGCGACCAATCTGCATCCGAAGACAGACCGAGCTTTGACGGGACGTAAGGCAGCGATGGAGAATACAAACGAGACGGCGGACGGTTCGGTCTCGTGGTCCCGGATCGCAGAAAGCCAGTCGGTTCAGGAGTACCGAACGATCCTCGCTGAATCGATCGATCAGCCCCCGATCGCGGCCGAATTCATCGCTTGGCGGAACTACGTCCAGAACCGACACGGAGACGTGTTCGCGCGGCTTGCTGACGAAGCGAGCGAGACGGGTAACAAAGCGAGCGAGACGATTGACGCCGAACCGGACGTGGCGAGTGCCGCCGAAGCCGACGAACCGCACAACTCGGAAGGCGGAGAGTGGCCCCCCGACGCACGGCCACGCGAGTCTATCGCTCGGGACCTCTTCGTCGAGACGCTCGCATTCGATTTTCTCCTTCTCACGCTACTTCGGACGGCAGAGAGTCGGTTCGGGTGTTCGCTGACGCGTCCGATCGACGCGGACGCGGCGATTCCCTTCGAGGCGGATTTCGAGACTGTGCACCGGTATGTGACCTCGAAGCAAGATGACGTAGAGGCACCCCGAGACGGCGAACGACTATCGCAAAACACACCGCTAGAGCGTCAGGCCTCTCTGTTCGTCCGCGACGCGGAACCCCGAGACGTCGCGTCGCTCCATCGCGAGAGCGTGTCGCGGCTGTTCCGACGCGCGTTCGGGCGGTACGACACTCCCAACGGACTGGCCGCGCTGGCCGTCGAATCCGTCTGTGAGGGGGCCGAAGCCGGCGGCGTCGACCCCGACCTCGCCTCCGGTCCAGACCACATCGAGGGCACCGAATCCGGTACCGCGCTCGACGACCTCCCCCTCGTCGTCGACCCCGGTTGCGGCGCCGGAGCCTTTCTCGCCGCCGCGGCGAAGTGGATGCAGTCGCAGAAACTGCCCGCTGAGCCCCTCTCTCACGACGCTTTCTCACCGCGTGATCAGCTCCGAACTCTCCTCGAATCGGTCCGGGGATTCGACGTGTCACCGACCGCAGTCCGTGCGTCCCGCTTGGCGGTCGTTCTCGCGGCCCGGCCACTGTTTGTAGAGGCGGGAAATTCGATCGGTGAGACGCGAGACAGTACTGAGGGAGTGCGAGGTTCGACCGGTGAGACGCGAGACAGCACCGGGAGCGTGCGATGTTCGATGAACGGGAGCGATAGCCAAAGACGCTCGAGTGACGCCCACTCTCCTCTCTCATTCACTCCACGCGTCGTGCTCGGCGATGCGATAGCGGCGACCGTGGATGCACCACCGCTCGACGGCCAGCGAGCGGACGTGCTCCTCGCGAATCCGCCGTGGCTGACGTGGAACACACTGCCGGAGAGGGCGAAAAAACGCTGGCGAGACGGGCCGGTAGCCGACGACGATATCGACCTGTTCGGCCGCAGCGGCCGCGAGGCGCGGCTCGGATATGCGAACGATGACCTCTCGGTCCCGTACGCGTGGACGTGCCTCCACCGGCTCCTCCGGGACGGCGGCCGCGCAGCCGTCGTGCTGAAGCGTGATCTACTCAGGGCCCCCGCCGGAGAGCGTATCCGTCGCCCGTCTCTGGGTGACCGGCGGATAACGTACGAGCGCGTCCACGACTTCGACACGCTCACGCCGTTCGCCGACGTCGACGCCGGAACCGCACTCCTGTCGCTGCGAATCGGAGAACCACCCACGGAATTCCCCTCCGAGCCGACGCACCCGTTCCCGACCGGTGATGGTGTTCCAATGACTCGGTGGTCGCGGAACTCGGACGGAACCGACCCCCCTTCCTCGTCGTCGCCGTCATCGACTGGAACGTCTCCGCCGTCTTCGTCGTCTGCGTCGTCCGCATCTTCCCCACAGTCCTTGGAGTCGTCACCGCGGCCGTCGGAGTCGTCATCGCGGCCGTCAGGACCGTCGTTTCAGTCACTCGCGTCGATGCGGTCGTCCACCGCCCGCGTGGAGACGAGACTCGTCTCGTCCGATCCCGCCGATCCCGACCCGGAGAATCCGTGGATCCCCGCTGATGCCGAGAACCGGGCGCTCGGCACCAATGCGTACCGTATCCGTCACGGGGTCAAGGACGACGCGAAAGCGGTCTACGCCGTCGATCGGTCGACGATCGAACGGCACGGGCTCGAATCCGACCACGTCTACCCCTACCTGAAATCGAAGCACATCGTGAAATACGGACTGTTCGGCCACGACCTCCAGCTGGTGCCGCAGCGTCGTGCTGGCGCCGACAACGAAGCGGAGCTTCGACGCCAGACGCCGCAGACGTACGCGTATCTGGAGGCCCACCGAGGGCGACTGAGGGACCGCGGCTCCTCGTGGTTCGAGGGGGGACCGTTCTACTCGCTGTTCGGACTCGGACCGTACACGTGGTCGGACTACAAGGTCGTCTGGTGTCGCCTCGGGTTCAAACCCCACTTCGCCGTGGTATCGACCGTCACCGATTCGCTCGTCGGCGAGAAGACAGTCGTCCCCGGCGACCACTGTATGTTCGTCGGGACCGACGACGAACGCGAGGCGCACTACCTCTGTGCGCTGTTGAACTCGGCGCCCTATCAGCGGTGTCTGCGGGACATCTCCTCGGGCGGGAAGTCGAGCCTCTCGAAGTCGACGGTCGAACGGGTGGCGATGCCCGAGTGGCGCGCGACGGGTCGGCAGCGCCGACTCGCCGAGTTATCGCAGCGAGCGCACGACATCGTCCCCGAGCACGTGGACTGCTCGAAGCGCGCGTACAACGGGAAGACGATACCCGAACTCGACGCTGTCCAAACCGAAATCGACCGAACGGTGGAGTTGCTTCTGCGGGAACCGGTCGATAGCGTGTCCTGAATCGTACTGCTGGAGGGGCGGGCGGCCCGCGGCGATGAGTAACCCTTAAGTCTAACAGCGGTGCTACGTTGAGGTGCCCGCCCTTAGCTCAGCCTGGTAGAGCAGCCGACTGTAGATCGGCTTGTCCCCCGTTCAATTCGGGGAGGGCGGATATTCTAAAAGGACGGACGCTCTGCCGTCCGTCATTCGATTTCAGTCACACGCCCGAGAGCCCG
>NZ_JBQWLT010000025.1:0-4813 GCF_052545375.1 Halobellus sp. GM3
TTCGCTACAGTGTGACACTGTATTCTCAATGGTATGAGTGTGGCTTTGGACGGTTAGTGCTCGTGGGCTTAACACCTCGTTGCCTCGGTGCGTACACCCCGAGTCTATCGAACTCGTCTTCTACGAGTGTCCTCGGTGGTACTTCTTTTTGAGGTGAGTTTCGAGCTTAGATGCGTTCAGCTCTTACCCCGTGGTGCGTGGCTACTCGGCATCTGCCCTTTCGGACAACCGATACACCAGTGGCACCCATTCGTAGTTCCTCTCGTACTATACGAACGTTCCTCTCAAGTACCGTAACACCCCCAATAGATAGCAGCCGACCTGTCTCACGACGGTCTAAACCCAGCTCACGACCTCCTTTAATAGGCGAACAACCTCACCCTTGCCTGCTTCTGCACAGGCAGGATGGAGGGAACCGACATCGAGGTAGCAAGCCACCCGGTCGATATGTGCTCTTGCGGGTGACGACTCTGTTATCCCTAAGGTAGCTTTTCTGTCATCAACGGGCCCCATCTCGGAGCCTCGTTGGTTCGCTAGACCACGCTTTCGCGTCAGCGATCCTCGTTGGGAAGATCACTGTCAGACTTCCGTTTGCTCTTGCGCTCTTCCTCGGGTTTCCGACCCGAGTGAGGAAATCTTTGGGCGCGCTCGATATCTTTTCGAGCGCGTACCGCCCCAGTCAAACTGCCCAGCTACCGGTGTCCTCCGCCAGGAGTGAGAGTCGCAGTCACTAACGGGTAGTATTTCACGGCTGACTCGGTGGCCCGCTAGCGCGGGTACCTGTGTAATGTCTCCTACCTATGCTGCACATCAGCGACCACGTCTCAGCGACAGCCTGCAGTAAAGCTCTATAGGGTCTTCGCTTCCCCTTGGGGGTCTCCAGACTCCGCACTGGAACGTACAGTTCACCGGGCCCAGCGTTGGGACAGTGACGCTCTCGTTGATCCATTCATGCAAGCCGCTACTGAAGCGGCAAGGTACTACGCTACCTTAAGAGGGTCATAGTTACCCCCGCCGTTGACGGGTCCTTCGTCCTCTTGTACGAGGTGTTCAGATACCCGCACTGGGCAGGATTCAGTGACCGTACGAGTCCTTGCGGATTTGCGGTCACCTATGTTGTTACTACACAGTCGGAGCGTCCGAGTCACTGCGACCTGCTCGATCAAAAGCAGGCATCCCTTCTTCCGAAGGTACGGGACTAACTTGCCGAATTCCCTAACGCCGGTTGCTCCCGACAGGCCGTGGCTTTCTCCGCCTGAGCACCTGTGTCGGATCTCGGTACGATCATCATACGTCTTTTCACGGGCTCTCGGTACCAGCGACTTGCGCTGTCTCGTGCTTCGATCGCTTCGTGCCGTTACGGCCTCCACGATCTTCCACGGTTCGACGGGGCGAAGGCCCCGCTCGCTGTTTCCCAAAGCGTCGACAGAATATATGATGGCACTGGAATATTAACCAGTTTCCCTGTTTGTCCCAGTCGAGTTACGGTGGGACTTAGGATCGGCTAACCCTCGGCTGATTGGCAGTGCCGAGGAACCCTTGCTCGTTTGGCCGTCGGGGTTCACACCCGACTCTCGCTGCTACTGTGACCAGGATTTTCGTCACTGTTCGGTCCACACGAACTCTCGCCCGTGCTTCCGTCCGAGCAGTGCGCCAAGCCTACTAGGTCGTCCGATGAAGGACGCTGCCAGGTCTCGGTGGTAGATTTGAGCCCCGATCATTTTGGGCGCCTCGAACCTCGGCCGGTAAGCTGTTACGCTTTTCTTAGAGGGTAGCTGCTTCTAAGCTCACCTCCCGGCTGTTTAGGGCTCGAGACCACCTTCGGTTGCACTTAATCTACACTTGGGGACCTTAACCCGGCTCTGGGTTGTCTCCCTCACGGTACACAGGCTTACCCCGCATACCGGATTCCCGACGTCTCTGACGTCTGCAAGTTCGGAGTTTGACAGGACGGCCGACTCCTCTCGGAGGCGGGTCGTCCAATCGGTCGCTCTACCTCGCAGACTATCTCGGTCGAGGTCATGCTTCGACATGTTTCGGCTGGAACCAGCTGTTGCCGAGTTCGATGGGCCTTTCACCCCTACGCACGGGTCAGAGGAGGGTATTGTAGGACACCACCCCTTCAGGCCTCCACGCAGCTTTCGCCACGCTTCACCTTGCCCGCGCGTAGATCACTCGGTTTCGGGTCGCACCCACGTGACTCCCCGCGCTTGAACACGGTGACCCTCGTCTCCGAAGAGACTGCGGTCATATCGGTTTCCCTGCGCCTTCCTGGATTATCCAGTTAGACTCGCCACGTTTGTGCACTCCCTGGGTCGTTTTTCAAAACGCACGACGCGACACCGGCTTCCCCGAGGTCCTACTGGTGGGTCGCCCCACGGTCGTTTTCTCGGGGACCTTGTATGCCCCGTCGTTCTATCACTGACTGAGTTCAGGCCCTATTGCACCGCCCTGTTCGGGGTGCTTTTCAGCGTTCGCTCACGCTACTTGTTCGCTATCGGTCTCGAGGAGTGTTTAGTCTTCGCAGGGGATGCCTGCGGGATTCACGAGGAATATCCAATCCTCGCTACTCTGGAGGTGGTCCGGGATCTTCGCGATCGGATACGGGACTGTCACCCTGTATCGTACTCCATTCCAGGAGATTTCTCCGGTTTTGAAGATCCGTTATGACCAGTCCGAACACCACATTGCCCTAAGGCTTCGGTTTGGACTGTGTCGCGTTCACTCGCGGTTAGTAACGACATCACTGTTGTTTTCTGTTCCTGCACCTACTGAGATGTTTCAATTCGGTGCGTTCCCCATTGCGCGAAGCAATTGCGGTGGGGATTCCCATTCGGAGATCCTGAGTTCTTTGCCTCCGTGCGGCTCCCTCAGGCTTTTCGCAGCTTGGCACGTCCGTCGTCGGCTCTCGAGCCGAGCCATTCACCAGCCAGTACAGTAGCCAGTTATGAGTGTCGTACTGTAACGTACGATACTGTGTGTTGGTTTGTTACTGTCTGTTGGAACTGTTATCGTGGGTTGAATCGATCTGAGTCGAACTTCAAGTCACGATAACGGTGATCTGTAGACGTCCACATTGTCTGCTCGAAATCGGTTCGGGCAGACGGGTTCAGTGGGCGTCTGGATTGCACGCGTACATACGGTCGTCATTGAACGTCCGGTGGCTGCCGGAGCGTCCGTCGAACCCTTCCTATCCGCGCTTTCACGGGATAGTGCATCAGTTCGTTGGGGACTCAGGGTCGGTCGGTGTCCCACTTAAGGGACTCGTTTCCGAGGTGAGTCGCCGACATGGACCCGCTGGGATTTGAACCCAGGGCGTCCTCCTTGCAAAGGAGGTGCTCTACCGCTGAGCTACGGGCCCGGTTAGCCTTGGTGGTTCTTAGGTGCCTGTCCGCTGGGCGAGCCGGTCCAATCGTGTGGACGGTGGAATCGCAGTGATATGAGTGAAAGGTGGGTCAGGCGCGGCGGCCTGATCCCGGTCTGTAGGAGGTGATCCAGCCGCAGATTCCCCTACGGCTACCTTGTTACGACTTAAGCCCCCTTGCGAAGCCCAGATTCGACTGTCGGTGAGACAGCCTCATCCGGACCTCACTCGGGTGCTTTGACGGGCGGTGTGTGCAAGGAGCAGGGACGTATTCACCGCACTCTGGTGAAGTGCGATTACTACCGAATCCAGCTTCATGTGGGCGAGTTTCAGCCCACAATCCGAACTACGATCAAGTTTCGGAGATTAGCGTCCTCTTTCGAGGTTGCAACCCATTGTCTTGACCATTGTAGCCCGCGTGTAGCCCAGCTCATTCGGGGCATACTGACCTACCGTTGCCCGTTCCTTCCTCCAGTTTGGCACTGGCAGTCCTCATAATGTACCCAGCCAGTCGAAACTGCTGCTGGCAATTAGGAGTGCGGGTCTCGCTCGTTGCCTGACTTAACAGGACGCCTCACGGTACGAGCTGACGGCGGCCATGCACCTCCTCTCTACAGCTCGTGGCGAGGTCATCAACCTGACCGTCATTACTGTAGTCGGAGCTGGTGAGATGTCCGGCGTTGAGTCCAATTAAACCGCAGGCTCCTCCGGTTGTAGTGCTCCCCCGCCAATTCCTTTAAGTTTCATCCTTGCAGACGTACTTCCCAGGCGGTTCGCTTCTCGGCTTCCCTACGGCACAGCACAGGCGCGTAGCCTGTGCCACACCTAGCGAACATCGTTTACGGCTAGGACTACCCGGGTATCTAATCCGGTTCGAGACCCTAGCTTTCGTCCCTCACTGTCGGATCCGTCTTCTCGAGATGCTTTCGCCATCGGTGGTCCGTCCGGGATTACAGGATTTCACTCCTACCCCGGACGTACCTCTCGAGCCTTCCGGTCCCAAGCCTCGGAGTTTCCGCCGGACGCCCACGCGTTGAGCGCGTGGATTTCCCGACGGACTTTCGAGGCCAGCTACGGACGCTTTAGGCCCAATAAGATCGGCCATCACTTGAGCTGCCGGTATTACCGCGGCGGCTGGCACCGGTCTTGCCCAGCTCTTATTCGTGTACCGCCCTACGGTACACAAAAGCGAGGACGATATGCCCTCGCACTCGGAGTCCCCTTATCGCACGTGCGTGCAGTGTAAAGGTTTCGCGCCTGCTGCGCCCCGTAGGGCCCGGTATCTTGTCTCAGATACCGTCTCCGGGCTCTTGCTCTCACAACCCGTCCCGATTATGGGCACGGTGGGCCGTTACCCCACCGTCTACCTAATCGGCCGCAGCCACATCCTGCAGCGCCGGAGCGTTTCTGGCTTTCGGCAATTCCAGCGTGAAAGCGCTATGACGCATT
>NZ_JBQWLT010000026.1:0-1392 GCF_052545375.1 Halobellus sp. GM3
CTTTTGAACGAGGTCTTCGCGCATAATCGTCCCGGTGTCGGTCCGCGGGAGCGCGTCCTCGGTGATCGCGTACTCGCGCGGGCGCTTGAAGTCCGCGAGGCCGTCGTGTTGGAGGCAGTACTCGTCGAGGTCCGCCTCGGTGACCTCGACGCCTTCCTCGGCGACGACGACCGCCGTGACGACCTGTCCCCACTGTTCGTCGTCCAGACCGAAGACGCACGCCTCCGAGACGTCGGGGTGGTTCTCGAGCACGCGTTCGACCTCGGCGGGATAGATGTTCTCGCCGCCGCTGACGATCATGTTGTCGACGCGGTCCACGATGGTGAGGTAGTCGTCCTCGTCGATCCGGGCGACGTCACGGGTGCGGAGCCAGCCGTCGAAGTACGACTTCGCCGTTGCCTCCTCGTTGTCGATGTAGCCGTGGGACATCCCCGGACCGCGCGCGATGATCTCGCCGCGCTCGCCGGCGTCGACGGTCGCGTCGGGGTCGGGGTCCTCCGAGAGCGGCACGGACTCGACGACGCGGATCTCCCAGGTGAACGACTCCTTGCCGATGGACCCCGGGCGTCCCTCCTGTACGTCCGGGTGGGCGAACGTGAGGTTCGGCCCCGCCTCGGTCATCCCGTAGGTGTTGTACAGGTGTTCGCTGAGGTGGTCGTGGGTCTCCTCGACGAGCGATTCGGTGACGATCGCCCCGCCGGTCCGGATGTACGACAGCGAGTCGGTGTCGTAGGGGGTCGCGGCCTCGCGCTGGACGTCGTTGAGCGCGTTGAGCTGCGTGGGGACGGCGAGCAGCCCGCTCACGTCGTGGCCCTCGATGAGTTCGAGCGCCTCCTCGGGGTCGAACGCCGAGTGCAGCACGACGGTGGCGCCCGCGACGAAGTGCGGGTAGAGCCAGGCGTCGGTCGTCACCATGTGATACCACGGCGACGTACAGAGCGCGACGTCGGTCTCGTCGATGCCGTGTTCCATCACGCCTTGGACCGCCCCGTACCAGAGCTGCTCCTGATCGAACGGGACGGCCTTCGGGACGCTCGTCGTCCCGCTCGTGTACAGGATCCCGCACTCCTCGCCGGCCGGGTGCTCGGCGGCGGTCTCGGGCGACGCGTCCGCGAGGACCGCCTCGTAGGACTCGACGTCGTCGCGGTCGATCTCGCGGTCGCCGGCGTGGATCGCCGCGTCGAACGACCCGCGGTCGAGCAGTTCGAGCGCCTCCTCGGCGTTGGCGTCGTCGAAGACCAGCGCCGCCGCCCCCCCGGTGCTGGCCATATCGACCAGTTCGCCGACCGTCGCCCGATAGGAGAGCTGCACCGTCGCGAGCCCCCGTTCGTTCCCCGCCCACATCGATTCGATAGCCGCCACGTGATTGATCGCGAGGACGGCACAGCGTTC
>NZ_JBQWLT010000027.1:0-1243 GCF_052545375.1 Halobellus sp. GM3
GTCGACGAACTCGCGGAGATCGCCACCCGGGAGATGGGTCGGCCCATCGGGCAGTCGAAGGGGCTGGTCGGCAACGCCGTCGACTACATCGACTACTACGCGGGTATGACCGACAAGGTCGAGGGCGAGACGCTGCCGGTCGGCCCCTCCGAGCAGGCGTTCACGCGCAAGGAGCCGATCGGCGTCAGCGCACAGATCGTCCCGTGGAACGCCCCCGTGCTGCTGTGCCTCCGCGGCGTCGCGCCCGCGCTCGCTGCGGGGAACGCCGTCGTCGTCAAGCCCTCGCCGTTCGCGCCCGGCGTCATCCTGAAACTCGCCGAGATCGCCACCGAAGCGGGACTGCCCGACGGCCTGTTCAACGTCGTTTCGGGTGAGGTCGAGACGGGCGAGGCGCTGACGACGGACCCCCGGATCGATCAGCTCACGTTCACGGGGTCGGTCTCGACGGGCCAGATCGTCGCGAAGGCCGCGATCGACCAGGTCATTCCCTCCGTGCTCGAACTCGGCGGGAAGAGCCCCGCGGTCGTCTTCGAGGACGCCGACCTCGAGGCCGCCGTCGACGGGGCGCTGAAAGCGATGACGTTCATCAACGGGCAAGTGTGCTTTGCGACCACGCGGGTGTTCGTCCACGAGGACGTCTACGAGGAGTTCACACAGCGGTACGTTGACGCCGTCGAATCGCTGGATCTGGGCGCGGGGATGGAGAACCCCGACCTCGGGCCGGTGGTCACCGCGGAGGCGCTCGAGAACATCGACAGCTACGTCCAGAGCGCGCTCGCGGACGGCGCGACGGCGCTCACGGGGGGACGACCGGCCGAGCGGGCGGGGAACTTCTACGAGCCGACGATCATCGAGGGGGCGGCCGACGACGCGCAGATCTCCTGTGAGGAAGTGTTCGGCCCGGTGATCAACCTGTATTCGTTCTCCGAGGAATCAGAAGTCATCCGCCGGGCGAACGACACGGAGTTCGGACTGTACGCGACGGTGTGGACGAACACGCTGGATCGAGCCCACCGGGTGGCCAACGGGATCGAATCCGGGAGCGTGATGGTGAATCAGTACGCGGGCTCGCACCCGCAGACGCCGTTCGGCGGGTATAAAAAGAGCGGGCTCGGCCGCGAGAAGGGCATGCAAGCGGTCGACCACTACACGCAACTGAAAACGATCAACGTCGACATCGGCTCCACCGACGCCGAATAAGCGAACCACCCACCTCCGTCGACGCCGAATACGCGCACCACCC
>NZ_JBQWLT010000028.1:0-1214 GCF_052545375.1 Halobellus sp. GM3
CGCACTCGTGGTGCGCTCAAGCTCCTCTCCCGCGCAGTCTACCGCCTCTGGCAGCACCAGAGCGACTACCAAGAACGCCACTTCGTCCGGCTGTTCGATATGCATCCCTCTGACGGGGACGTTCGTTCGACGCTTCTCCGGCTGTTCTCGTCGGTTGACATGGACTTCGAGGCCGCGATCAAAGCCGACATCTTCTCGGAAGATGGCACGGCGAACGCAGAGGAAGAGGACCGGAACTGGGTCAAGAACGGACATCCACCGCTCGGAACACATCTGACGACGGCAATCCTCTGGAAAAGCATCGTGAAGGGCGCCGACGGGCGCGGCACTACACGCCGGCCTCTTCGACACGCGATTGCCAACACCGAAGTCGAGCTTGCGCACTACGACGACGCGCTCAATAACCTCCTTGGAGAGGGACGTCGGTCTGCGTGTTTCTACCTGCACGGAGACAACGGTGAGAAGATCCAGTTCAAATCAGAGCCGAACCTCACGAAACTCATCGATTCCGTCGTCGAGCAACTGCAAGACGGGCTCGCCCGACGGCATCTCGAGGAAGCCCTTGACGAGGCACTCGGTCAGGGCAGTCTGAATGTGATTGTCGGACCGGAAGAGCCACACGAGATTCCGGATACGGCCGACGAAGCTCATCTGTGCGTGATGGACTTCGATACGGTCACCATCACTGACTACGAGACCGTCCCCGAGGCAATCCAAACGCTGTTCAAGAATACAGCATCGTCGAGTGGCGGACAGAAGACGCCACGGGTGTTCAAGAATAACGTCGTCTTCCTCGCGGCGAGCGCGAACGACGTGAGCGACGCAAAGCGGACCGCAGAGCGCGTCGCTGCCATCAAACACATCCAGAATAATCTCGGCGACCAATACGAGCTCAACACCGAACAACAGGACAAGCTCGGTGAACGCCTCGATAGCGCGAAGGGCACGCTCGATCAGGACATCAAAAAGGCGTATACGCATCTCTACTTCCCGACTGGAGATGGCCTGGCTCATCGGAACGTCACCACCGACAGCACCATCCATCAGAGTGTCATCGAGAAGCTCGATGAAGCAGGCGCGATCATCCCCGAAGGAGAGGACGCCTACGGTGTTGACTGGTTCGAGGCAACGATCTGGAACGTCGGCTCGACCTCGATGACGACGAGAGCAATCGAAGAACAGTTCGGGAAACGCCAGGATGCGGAGATTCTCCT